>NZ_CM001976.1:567259-867259 GCF_000406145.1 Dickeya dadantii NCPPB 898
ACCGGGATACTTACAGATCAAGCGTGTTCTGCGTAAGGAACTCCAGACACGCGGTATTGAACCAAAAGGCTGAACAGTGGTTTTAGCCAGTGATATAGCAAATCCTAACGTAGCAAAAGACGTTTGGCAGAATGCCCGGATGGTTTTAAGACAACGCTCCTGACGGGTTTTCTATCACATAGAAAGCCCGTCAGGAGCCAACAAGCGCAGCGCGTTAGCCGCAATCAATCTTCTCTTCTGTAACTTCTCGCATAAATATACGGTGCGACATATCCTTCGCGGTTTACGTCCAGATAATCCGACCACCACTGCATCATTTCGATTCTGGCTTCCAGATGCTCCGCTTTATGCACGTAGGCAGCCCGTACGCCGTTGCGCTCTTTGTGACTCATCTGCCGCTCAATGGCATCCTTTGACCAGCGCCCGGACTCGTTCAGGGCGCTACAGGCCATGGTTCTGAAACCGTGGCCGCACACCTCGCTTTTGGTGTCATAGCCAATTACGCGCAGCGCCTTGTTGATGGTGTTTTCACTCATAGGTTTGTTCAGGGTATGTGCGCCGGGAAAAACGAAGACTGATTCGCCAGAAATCGCCTGAATCTGTTTCAGCAGGGCGACCGCTTGCCGTGACAGCGGCACCAGATGCTCATCCTTCATTTTTGCGCCACGCTCTGAGAACCGCACGCCGTTTACCGCCTCGCGCTGGGCGGGCACGCTCCAGATATGCGCCTTGAGATTGAATTCATCCCAACGCGCAAAACGTAGCTCACTGGAGCGCAGGAAAACATGTAGATTCAGCTCCAGCGCCAGACGGGTCAGCATCCGGCCTTTGTAGTTCTCCATCTTCTCCAGTAGTTCAGGCAGGTGTTTTAGCGGTAGGGCGGGATGATGTTGGGTCGCGACCGGGGTCACGACGCCGTCCAAATCGTAAGCCGGATTGTATTTGATTACGCCCTGCTGGACGGCGTGGCGCATGATTTTGGTCAGATGCTGGCGCACCCGTCCGGCGACGTCATGCACGCCTTTATCGTCAATCGCCTTAACCAACTGCGCCAGATGGCGGGTTTCAACCTGTGCGATATCCATCGCGCCAATCGCAGGGAAAACGTAGCGTTTCAGGCAGGTGAGGATTTTATCGGCGTGCGCGTCCGACCAGAGCTTGAGGCTGCTGGTGTGCCACGCCTGAGCGACATACTGAAAGGTGCGGGATTCCTCAACGGTGGGGGTGTTCGCCTTGCGAAGCTGAGAGGGACTGATGCCGGATGCCAGCAATTTACGCGCCGCATCGCGTTTTTCGCGGGCTTCTGCCAGTGTGGTTTGGGGGTAGGGACCAAAGGCCAGACGGCTTTCTTTACCGCCGAAGCGATAGCGGAAATACCATAGCTTAGCGCCGCTGGGTGATACCGTGAGGTACAGGCCTTGCGAGTCAGTGAGCTTGTAAGATTTTGCGAGAGGTTTCGCGGATCGGACTTTGCTGTCAGTTAACATATGAGGGTCACTCCCGTTCATCGAACTGAATGACCCGCAATCTGACCCACAAATTCCCCGATACGAAGGGATAAATCAAAACGCATCGGAAAAGATTTTCACGCCAACTTATTGAATCGCAACAATATAGGGATTGATAAGGAAGCATGAAAAAGGAAAGGTGGTGCCCGGACTCGGAATCGAACCAAGGACACGGGGATTTTCAATCCCCTGCTCTACCGACTGAGCTATCCGGGCAACGGGGCGCATTAAACCGGATTCAGGCGGCTTCGTCAACGTGAATTCACCCACTTTTTGACGGTTTGACTGCTTTTTCGGCGTTTATGCGCTTTTTGCGTAAATAAGCAACAACCTATGGCTGATGGGGTTGTCGGGCGCGATTCGCCGGGCGTGAAAGCGTTACGCCAGCGCGCCGTGTTTCCGGCACATTGCCACGCGCAGGACGTCTTCCGCCAGCCGTTTCGCCACGGTCACGTCGGACAACTGGCGTTTTACCAGCAACTTGCTCAGGCAGCCTTCCAGAATCAGCTCCAGCTGTAATGCCACCATGTCCGTGTCGTCGGTTTCCAGTTCTTCCAGCAACGCTTTGGTATATTGGTATGAGGCCTGTTTCTGTTGTTCCGCAATCTGGTGAATAGGGTGGAGTGGGTCCGGAAACGCGCTGCAGGCGGCAATGAACAGGCAGCCGGGAAAACGATGCTGGCTGACGGCGTCCTGTAGCCGTTGGTAGCGCACCAGCAATTTCTGTTCCGGCCCGAGTTGTTCATCCAGTTGCACCTGCTTACGCCAGGTATTCACCTGCTGGCTGTGGTAACGCAGGCTGTCGTACAGCAGGGCTTCACGGTCGGGCCAGAAGGGCAGCAGTTCGGCCGGAGAGACGCCCAACTGGTCGGCCAGCATTTCCAGCGTTGTGTCGGCGAATCCGCGCCGTTCCAGCAAGGCCAGCGCCTGCTCCAGAACTTCTTCCCGTTGCATCATGTTCCTCCTGCTTATCAACCATCACTAACCAGTGTGGTGTATCCCCGTTATCTTTCAAGTTTATGAACGACTGCCTCGATAGGGCGATATTAGCGCGCCAGCGTCTGTAAGTGCGCGGTAAACGCGGCGGCGTCCATGAAGCCGGTCACCCGCGAGCCTGGAATTTCCCGGCCGCTGGCGTCGAAAAACAGAATAGTCGGTAGCCCCAGCACCTGTAGGTGCTGCAATAGCGCTCGCTGAGTCTCGTTGTTGGCGGTGACATCCGCCTGCAGCCGTTGCATGGCGGACAACGACTGCTGCACCGCCGCATCGCGGAAGGTGTATTTTTCGAACTCTTTGCAGGCCACGCACCAGTCGGCGTACAGGTCGAGCATGGTGATGCGGTTGTCGCTGCGGTTCAGCGCCGTGGTCAACTGATCCAGCGTGTTGGTCGGCGTGAAGTGCAACTGGCTGCCGCTGGTCGGTTCCGCCTGTACCGGTGCGAACACCCAGTCCTGTAGCGGTCGGGCCGCCAGCAACGCGCCCAAAAACAGCAGAATCTGCACGGCTCGCATGCCGCCGGCATGACTGCGCAGACTGAGGGCAAACGCCCAGCCGAAAAACGCCACGCCGAGCAGCCCCCATAAGCGCCACTCCCAGGTGTCGCCCAGCACCCTGCCCAGCAGAAATACCGGCAGTGCCAGAATCACAAAGCCGAAACCTTCCTTGACGTGAGTCATCCAGGGGCCGCGTTTGGGCAGCAGCCGATTACCGAACAGGGTAATCGCCATCAGCGGCAGCCCCATGCCCAGCGCATACAAGTACAGTGAGCCGCCGCCGGCCAGCAGGTTGCCGCTCTGGGCGATGTACAACAGCAACGCGCTGAGCGGCGCGGTGGTGCAGGGCGAGCAAATCAGCCCGGCCAGCGCGCCCATCGCAAATACCCCGGCAGCGGAGCCGCTCTGCTGGCGATTGCTCCACAGAGTTAGACGCGTTTGCAGGGATGACGGCAACTGCAGGCTATAAACGCCGAACATCGACAGCGCCAGCGCGACAAACATCACCGACAGCCCGATCAGAACGTAAGGGTGTTGCAGCGCCGCCTGAAAACGCAGACCCGCCGCCGCCACTACCAGGCCGAGCAGGGTGTAGGTCAGCGCCATCCCCTGCACATACACCAGCGTCAGCAGCAGAGTGCAGCCGGCGGACAGGCGTTGCTGGCGGCCGAGAATCAGCCCGGAAATCAGCGGGTACATCGGCAGTACGCAGGGGGTGAAGGCAACGCCAATACCGATGAGCAGCGCCCATAGCGGCGAGAACGGCAACTGCGGGGTATACGCGCGGTCCGGCTGCGGCGTGACGGCGGCCGGCACCTTGGGTGTCCCGCTACTGATGGCGCTGAGCGGCACCGAACGGGTTTCCGGCGGGTAGCAGAAACCGGCGTCGGCACAGCCCTGATAGGTGATGCTGAGCGAGGCGCCGGGCGGCACGTCGCGCAAGGGGACATTGAGCGTCAGCGACTGGCGGTAGATTGCCACCTCGCCGAAAAATTCATCCCGATGTTGTTCTCCGGGCGGCAACGTCAGGCCCGGCGGCGCGATGAGCGCGCTATCCAGCTTGATTTGCTGGCGATACAGGTAATAACCGGGGTGAATTTGCCAGTTTAACATCAGCCGATCGCCGCGCTGTTGAAAATCGAAGGCAAAAGCCTGATCTACCGGCAGGAACTGAGGCTGTGCGCTGCGACCGAAAGGGTTTTGCGCCGGCACCAGGGTACTGAAAAACAGGCTGAGGCACAGAACCGTCAGCGTAAAGATGCGTTGAGCCATGAGAGATAATCGCTGTCGCCACCCTCGACCGGCAGCACCAGCAGTTCTGGTGTCTGGTAAGGATGCTGTTGTTTCAGGTGAGTCAGCAGTGCGGACTGATGTTCCCTGTCGCTTTTAAGCAGCAGTTGAATTTCCGTCTGCTGTTCCAGTTTGCCTTCCCAGTGATACAGGGAAGTTGCGCCCGGCAATAAGGTGACGCAGGCGGCCAGACGCGCATCCAGCGCAGATTGGGCCAACTGTCGGGCGCAGTTTTCATCGGGCGCGGTGCACAGTATTACTACCGCGGCGTTGTTTAATAACGCATTACTGTTTAATAACGCATTATCGATTGATAACGGATTATCGTTTGATAACGCACAGTCGTTGGAGTCTGACATCGTGACCTCGATAGCGGTAACGGTTGACACACTATACCGTGCGGGGTCGGCAATCGTAAGGCCGGATCGGCGCCGGAACGCCGATCCGAAAAAACTTTACGATTCGGCGGTGCGTTACAGCACCAGATGACCAATGACGAAGCCGAAGGTCACCGACAGCGAAATCGCCACCACGCCGGGGATCAGGAACGCGTGGTTGAACACGTACTTGCCGATGCGGGTCGAGCCGGTGTCATCCATTTCCACCGCCGCCAGCAGCGTGGGGTAGGTGGGCAGCACGAACAGCGCCGATACCGCGGCAAACGAGGCGATCGCCGTCACCGGGCTGACGCCCAGCAGCAGCGCAGCAGGCATCAGCGCTTTCGCGGTGGCGGCCTGCGAATAGAGTAACGTTGCGGCGAAGAACAGCACCACCGCCAGCATCCACGGATGGCTCTGCAATAGCGAGCCCGCTGTACTCTGGATATCGGCAAGGTGCGCTTTGACGAAGGTATCGCCCAGCCAGGCGACGCCCATCACGCACACGCAGGCGCTCATGCCGGACTTGAAGGTGCTGGCGCTAAGGATGTGGGAGGTATCGACCTGACAAGTCAGGCAGATCAGCGTGGCGATGGTCAGCATGAATACCACGATCGCTTCGTTGCGCGGCAGCACCGGGTTCTGAATCAGCCCGACGGTGTCGCTGATGGCGGTGGCGTACAGCACCACGGCGATGATGCCGACCAGAAACAGCCCGACCGACCGTTTGGCGCCCGGTTTCAGCATCAGTTGACCGTGTCCGCGCAGGGCGACTTCGCCTTTGCGCAGGCGCTCCTGATAGACCTCGTCATCTTTCAGTTCTTTGCCGAGAAAGTTGGTGAGCACGGCGGTCAGCAGGATGGCGATCAGCGTACTGGGGATGCAGATGCCGAGCAGCGCCAGATAGCTCACGCCTTTCGGTTCCAGCAGACCGGCGACGAAGACCACGGCGGCGGAGATCGGCGAGGCGGTAATGGCGATCTGCGAGGCGACCACCGCGATCGACAGCGGGCGGGACGGGCGGATGCCCTGTTCCTTCGCCACCTCGGCGATAACCGGCAGGGTGGAGAACGCGGTGTGGCCGGTGCCTGCCAGCAGCGTCATGAAGTAGGTCACCAGCGGGGC
Organism: Dickeya dadantii NCPPB 898; assembly: GCF_000406145.1. Taxonomy (NCBI): domain Bacteria; kingdom Pseudomonadati; phylum Pseudomonadota; class Gammaproteobacteria; order Enterobacterales; family Pectobacteriaceae; genus Dickeya; species Dickeya dadantii. The sequence continues at coordinate 573,053 of NZ_CM001976.1, forward strand.
GAGAAAGGTGACGTAACGCGGCTGACGGCGCAGCAGCTTTTCCGCCAGACTGACCAGATAATCCATGCCGCCCGCTACCTGCATGGCGGCGATGGCGGCGATGACCGCCATGATGATTTCAATTACGTCAAACGGGATCGCGCCCGGTTTGATGTGAAACCCCAGCGTCAGAACCAGTACGCCCAGCCCGCCGGCGAAACCGATGCCGATGCCGCCGAGTCTGGCGCCCAGATAAATAGCGAGGAGTACGATAAACAGTTCCAGAATAACCATGTTGATGTTCCTTCTGATTTTGTTGTCCGTGACATTGCAAAACGTCTTTCCATATCTTTTTCTTATGATTATGGCGAAAGCCTGGCCTTTTGCGGCGCGGATAAAATAGCGGATAGAATAAAGGCACGCAGCCCGGACAGGACTGACGTGCCTCACAGAGAAGACAGCGCGGAATTACGACGCGTCTTGATCTTCGGTGTAGCGTTTGGCTTTGTAAGCCGGATGCATCAGGTTTTGCACCGAGAAGATGTCGTCCAGTTCGGCTTCGGTCAGCAGACCGCGTTCCAGCACCACTTCACGCACGCTCTTGCCGGTTTCGGCGCAGATCTTGCCGACGATGTCGCCGTTGTGGTGACCGATGAACGGGTTCAGGTACGTGACGATGCCGATGGAGTTAAACACGTAGGATTCGCAAACGTCTTTGTTAGCGGTGATGCCTTCGACGCATTTCTCCAGCAGGTTGTAGCAAGCGTTGGTCAGAATCTGGGTGGATTCGAACATTGCCTGGCCGATGACCGGTTCCATCACGTTCAACTGCAACTGGCCGGCTTCAGCCGCCATGGTGACGCAGGTGTCGTTGCCGATGACTTTGAAGCACACCTGGTTGACCACCTCCGGCACCACCGGGTTGACCTTGGCGGGCATGATGGAGGAACCGGCCTGCAACTCCGGCAGGTTGATTTCGTTCAGACCGGCGCGCGGGCCGGAAGAGAGCAGGCGCAGGTCGTTACAGATCTTGGACAGTTTGACCGCCAGACGTTTCAGCGTGCTGTGCACCATCACGTAGGCGCCGCAGTCGGAGGTGGCTTCGATCAGGTCTTCCGCCGGCACGCACGCCAGTTTGCTGACTTCCGCCAGTTTTTGTACCGCCAGCGGTTGATAGCCTTCCGGCGTGTTCAGACGGGTGCCGATAGCGGTGGCGCCGAGGTTCACTTCCAGCAGCAGTTCCGCGGTGCGCAGCAGGTTTTTGTTCTCTTCTTTCAGCAGGACGTTGAAAGCGTGGAACTCCTGGCCCAGCGACATCGGTACGGCATCCTGCAACTGGGTACGGCCCATTTTCAGGATGTTTTCGAATGCTTTCGCCTTCTGCTCAAAGCCATCGCCCAGTACGGTTACGGCTTCGACCAGTTTCAGAATGCAGTTGTACACCGCGATGCGGAAACCGGTGGGGTAGGCATCGTTGGTGGACTGGCATTTGTTGACGTGATCATTGGGGTTAAGGTACTGATATTCGCCTTTTTTATGGCCCATCAGTTCCAGACCAATGTTGGCCAGCACTTCGTTGGTGTTCATGTTGACGGACGTGCCCGCGCCTCCCTGAAACACGTCGACCGGAAACTGGTCCAGGCATTTGCCGTTGACCAGTACTTCATCGCAGGCTTTGATGATGGTGTCGGCAATCTTGCGCGGTATGGTCTGAAGTTCACGGTTAGCCATGGCCGCGGCTTTTTTGACCATTACCATGCCGCGTACGAATTCCGGAATGTCGCTGATTTTCTGGTTGCTGATATAGAAGTTTTCTATCGCGCGCAGGGTGTGGACGCCGTAATAGGCATCAGCAGGAACTTCTCTGGTACCTAACAGATCTTCTTCAATACGAATGTTATCTGACATGAGAGCCTTCTCTTACTTCTGTCGATTAGAATTTATAGGATGTATCGTCTTACCGTGGAGGACAGCAGCAGAATGTTTAACCATCATGCTGGCTGTTGTTGTTATGATATTCTGTTGTTACGCGGGATTTCCGTTGCCCCGATCACATATGGGCGGTCATCTCTCTCCTACTGTGTGAACTGTGATGAGGGTCATGACCGTGGTGCGGGAATAAACGGATACATCCCCATCATGGTTGAAAAATGGCATTTGCACTACCATCTCCTGATTAGCGTCCGCCGGTATGGGTAAATGGCGTGTTCAAGTATAAGGTACTGTACCACGCTAACTGGTCGTATCTTCATACCTGATCGTGATGACAACGCGAGGTAAGGAGTATTACCGCGTGTTGCCGGGTAAACATTTTTATCAACGGGTTACATATCAACCACAGGAGCTTTGGGTGCGCTGGTTACCGCTTTTGCTGATTTTTCTGTTCGTTTACATCGAAGTCTCCATTTTCGTTCGGGTGGCCGAAGTGCTGGGCGTGGCGCCTACCCTGCTGTTGGTGGTGCTGACGTCCTGTATCGGGATCTCCATGGTGCGTAATCAGGGTGTGAAAAACATCATGCTGATGCAGCAGCGCCTGCAAGCGGGGGAAAGCCCGGCGGCCGAGCTGGTTAAAAGCGTATCTTTGATTCTGGCCGGTTTCCTGCTGGTGGTGCCGGGATTTTTCACCGACTTTCTCGGCTTGTTATTGCTGCTGCCGCCAGTGCAGAAGCACCTGACGCTCAAGCTGATGCCGCACCTGCAAATCTGGCGCGGCCGTCCGGGGCCGGGCGGTCACGGCGGGCAGGGCAATGTGTTTGAAGGCGAGTTTCAGCGCAAAGACGACCATGAGCGGCTGGACCAATCCAAATCCGATGACGACCATCATCACGACGGCAACTCTCACAACGGCAATCCGCCCAGCGGTTCTTCACCGCGTTGACTCCGGTCGGAAGGGGCGCGGAACGGCGCCGGGCGCAGGCCGGCGGAAAAATTTCACTTAACGCAAAAAAAATTTCTTTTTTCCCTTGAAGCGTCGTGAAACGTCCCCACTTAGTTCACCACAAGGCCGGATGCCAGAGCGCATCCGGCGTTTAACCTAAACTGATACGGACTTTCTCAAAGGAGAGCTATCAATGAAAATTCGTCCATTGCATGACCGCGTGATCGTCAAGCGCAAAGAAGTCGAGTCAAAATCTGCTGGCGGCATTGTTCTGACCGGTTCTGCAGCGGGTAAATCCACCCGTGGTGAAGTCTTGGCTGTTGGCCATGGCCGTATCCTGGAAAACGGTGAAGTGAAACCGCTGGACGTGAAGGTTGGCGATATCGTCATTTTCAATGATGGCTATGGCGTGAAGACGGAGAAGATCGACAACGAAGAAGTGTTGATCATGTCTGAAAGCGACATTCTGGCGATTGTTGAAGCCTAATCTCACGTAATCATCTGAACTGAACGAAACGAATTCAAGGGAAACTACCAATGGCAGCTAAAGACGTAAAATTCGGTAATGACGCTCGGGTAAAAATGTTGCGTGGCGTTAATGTGCTGGCTGATGCAGTAAAAGTAACGCTGGGTCCGAAAGGCCGCAACGTGGTACTGGACAAATCCTTCGGTTCGCCGACCATCACCAAAGACGGCGTATCCGTTGCACGTGAAATCGAACTGGAAGACAAGTTCGAGAACATGGGCGCCCAGATGGTGAAAGAAGTTGCCTCCAAAGCCAACGATGCGGCAGGCGACGGTACTACCACCGCGACCGTACTGGCTCAGGCTATCGTTAACGAAGGTCTGAAAGCCGTTGCCGCGGGCATGAACCCGATGGATCTGAAACGCGGTATCGACAAAGCCGTTATCGCCGCAGTGGAAGAGCTGAAGAAACTGTCTGTTCCTTGCGCTGATACCAAAGCCATCGCCCAGGTAGGCACCATCTCCGCCAACTCCGACGAAACCGTGGGCAAACTGATCGCCGAAGCCATGGAAAAAGTGGGTAAAGAAGGCGTGATCACCGTTGAAGAAGGTTCCGGTCTGCAGGACGAGCTGGACGTGGTGGAAGGTATGCAGTTCGACCGCGGTTACCTGTCTCCGTACTTCATCAACAAGCCGGAAACCGGTTCTGTCGAGCTGGAAAGCCCGTTCATTCTGCTGGCTGACAAGAAAATCTCCAACATCCGCGAAATGCTGCCGGTGCTGGAAGCCGTTGCCAAAGCAGGCAAACCGCTGCTGATCATCGCTGAAGACGTGGAAGGCGAAGCGCTGGCGACGCTGGTGGTCAACACCATGCGCGGCATCGTGAAAGTGGCCGCGGTGAAAGCGCCGGGCTTCGGCGACCGTCGTAAAGCCATGCTGCAGGACATCGCTACCCTGACCTCCGGTACCGTGATTTCCGAAGAAATCGGTCTGGAACTGGAAAAAGCCACCCTGGAAGATCTGGGCCAGGCTAAACGCGTGGTTATCAACAAAGACACCACCACCATCATTGACGGTGTGGGCGATGAAGCCACTATTCAGGGCCGCGTGACTCAGATTCGTCAGCAGATCGAAGAAGCCACTTCCGATTACGATCGTGAAAAACTGCAGGAGCGCGTAGCCAAACTGGCAGGCGGCGTTGCCGTTATCAAAGTTGGCGCCGCTACCGAAGTGGAAATGAAAGAGAAGAAAGCTCGCGTTGAAGATGCGCTGCATGCGACTCGTGCTGCTGTTGAAGAAGGCGTAGTTGCCGGCGGCGGCGTGGCGCTGATCCGCGTTGCTACTGCTATCAACGGCCTGAAAGGCGATAACGAAGAGCAGAACGTAGGTATCAAAGTTGCTCAGCGTGCGATGGAAGCGCCTCTGCGCCAGATCGTGTCCAACGCCGGCGAAGAGCCGTCTGTGGTTGCCAACAACGTGAAAGCGGGCGAAGGTAACTACGGTTACAACGCTGCGACCGAACAGTACGGCAACATGATCGACATGGGTATCCTGGATCCGACCAAAGTAACCCGTTCTGCGCTGCAGTACGCGGCTTCCGTCGCTGGCCTGATGATCACCACCGAATGTATGGTGACCGAGCTGCCGAAAGGCGACGCGCCTGATTTAGGCGCCGCTGGTGGCATGGGCGGCATGGGTGGTATGGGCGGCATGATGTAGTGCGACGAGAGTCGTGTAGGTAGCTAGCCGAGCGGACTACTTCCGTAGTGAACGTATGCGACTGTATACGTTCACTATTTCCCGCTAAATTAGCATGAATGTGATAAATGTCCGATGTTCCGGACTTTAAATTCATCCGGAACATTGGCCCTTCGCAAAGCGAAGGCTAATCTCTGGATGCGACTTTAAAGTCAGTATCCGTTCTAATCTGTTTAAATATTTTATCTTTTTAAATTGTTTGATTTTCAAACAAATACTTAAACTGTTTAAAACTATTTAACGTCAAGAAAGGTGCACGCCGAAGCAAGCCGCTATCGATTGGTTTGTGATGCAGCGGGGCTAACATCGCCTTTATCTAAATTATGCGCACTAGCACCTACCGGTGTGAAGCTGTGCTGATGATTGTCTGACTGTATCTATGTTTGGTGCAGAGACAGACCTGTTATGCAACTAACAGTAGCCTAGGAGCAGCGCGTCACCAGCAATGGTGGGGTGTGAGAGCGCTCTGACAACGTACTCCCTGTTTTTCGGGTGTTGTTTCACCGTGAGGTGAGCAATGGATTTCGCCAGTAGTAGGTGAATGAGAGGCAAGGCTGGATCATAGGGTTAACGTTAAGTGAACTGCCATAAGCACCGTCAGCCGCAAGCAGCAAAAGCTACTGATATGCTGCGACCAAAAGGTACAAGGTCGGCTATTCCTTTTACATCTGGGAATACGTTGCCATTAGATCTTCGGTGTATAGGCAGAACCTCAGTGATTCGTGTCATTAGTATGGAGCTCGGTAAGCCCGTATTTTTGCCCTCGTGGCAGGTGAGTCGTAAGACGAGCTGTTGAAAATGCGGGTAAAGGAGGTTGGAGAAAGCGAATGCCATTCTGTAATGGAATGGATAGGGGGTTAAAGGTTCCTCCACCGGAAACGGGGCAGACTTCCGACTGGTCTTTAATTGCGTGCAGTAATGTAAAGCAATCTAACGTGACAGAAAGAGATTAAGGGCGGTAGTCAACGCCTCTATTTTTACCCCTGCGGGAGCCGATGACACTCCCGCAGGGGGCTGTCTATCTGTTACCACACCGGGCTTTCTGAACAAAGCACAGTGGAGGGTAGCAAGATGAGTACGTTAGTTAGCGTATCTGCGTCCTCCGGCAAGGCGGAGAACTGGCACCGTATCAATTGGAGTCAGGTTCACCGCCATGTCAGAGGGCTACAGATACGAATCGCAAAGGCAACGGAGCAGAAGCGCTGGCGCAGAGTGAAAGCTCTGCAAAGGATGCTGATGCGCTCGTTTGCAGCCAAGGCACTGGCTGTCAGGCGGGTTACCGAAAATCGAGGCAAAAAGACAGCCGGAGTGGATCGCCAGTTGTGGAACACTCCCGGAAGTAAGTGGCAGGCGATAGGTCAGCTAAAACGGACAGGTTATAAGCCGTCTCCGTTAAGGAGTGTTTACATACCCAAGAGCAACGGCAAACGCCGTCCCCTGGGCATACCGACGATGAAAGACAGAGCGATGCAGGCGTTATACCTGTTAGCACTTGACCCCGTCTCGGAAACTAGGGCAGATCGCAACAGTTATGGCTTCCGTCCGGCGCGTTCAGCGGCAGATGCGATTGAGCAATGTTTTGTTAATCTCAGTCGTAAAAGCTCTGCTGAATGGGTACTGGAAGGCGATATAAAAGAGTGTGTTGACAATATCAGCCATGACTGGTTACTTGCCAACATTCCGTTGGATAAACAGGTACTCGGGAAATGGCTTAAAGCGGGATTCATGGAGTCCGGTCGGTTATACCCAACGGAGGCTGGTACACCACAGGGAGGCATTATTTCTCCCGTACTGGCTAATATGGCACTGGATGGACTGGAAGCGGTGTTAGAAACCCATTTTGGGAAGAAAAACACCAAAGCCAGTTATAAAACCAAGACCAATTTTGTGCGTTATGCAGATGATTTCATCATTACGGGTATCTCGATAGAGTTGCTTGTAAATGAAGTCAAACCCCTTGTTGAGGCCTTTATGGCGGAACGAGGGCTGCAATTATCACCCGAAAAAACTGTGATAACGCATATTTCCGATGGGTTTGATTTTCTGGGGCAGAATGTGCGCAAGTACCACGGCAAAATGCTGATAAAGCCTGCTGCCAAGGGACTGCGTAATCATCTTCAGAAAGTCCGGCAAATAGTGAAACGTAATGCGGCGTCAAAACAGGGTGACCTGATAAGACAACTTAATCCGGTACTACGGGGTTGGGCTAATTATCATCGTCACATTGTGGCCAAAGAAACGTTTAGCTATATCGACTATCGCGTCTGGAAATTACTCTGGCGCTGGTCATGCCGACGGCACGGGAATCGCAACAAATACTGGGTGAAGCAGAGATATTTTCACTCTGTCGGGAGCGATAACTGGGTATTTCAGAGTGTCGATGCGGAAAACGGCCTGCAAAGGTTGGTGTCTTGCAAAGATATCCCGATTAAACGTCACATTAAAATCAGGTCTGAGGCTAATCCATACGATCCAGTTGACGAGTTGTACTTCGAGCAGCGGCAAGTTAAGCGCTGGAAAGAAGGTAAAATGCAGCGAGGAAAACTGAGATTAATTTGGGAGCGACAGGGCCATCGATGTCCGATCTGCCACCAGATATTCAGAGATAATGATGATTGGGATGTCCATCACATTATCAGACGAGTAGATGGAGGTGGAGATGAGGCCGATAATTTAATGATGCTGCATCCTAACTGCCACAGATTAATTCATCATGGTGGTAAGGGTGAGTTGGGGGGGCCAATCCCCCTCCTCGGACTTACCGGATTAGCATAAAGACGATTTTCATCGCCAGTATGATAACCACGGGGTCGATTTCGACTTTTAACGTGATAGTCATAGGTGCTCCTTAGGTTGGTGGGTAAAGTAAGAAAATAAAAACGGAAAACCGTTTTATTTTTCAGTTCGTTAGCATGTGTTCAAAAGTGAGACTTTTTAGTCGAACCTTTAAATCACAAACGCTAGGGGAACTAAGTGCTAGGCAGATATGGCCTGATAACACTACTTTTTCCAACCGCACATGAGAGCGTCGAAACTGGAGGGATTTTAAATTAACTGATGCTGATGTCAATCCATATAATGGTTTGATTACATGATGATTTTATCTACTTTAAGTGAAGTTATTGCTTTCATGTTTTTTTACGATGAAAGTAATCTGAGTAGATGACTAGCTATCCGGAGGTAATAATGGGGTTCGTATACGGAAAAGACTATACCGTTTATGATCATAGCGGCGATTTACTTGGAACTATCATCGGTGATGAGTTTATCCGTTCAAAAGCTAATAAATTGTTGTGCAGGATAGATGGTGAAGAGATCTATTCTCTTGATATACCTTGTAAATTACTTGGTTTTATGGATGGTTTACACGGTAAGTCGATTGATGGCTCGATCCTATTCACTCTTGAAAGCGAATCTTCATCTAAATAGTAATTAACGTTGCCGGCCCAAACAGTAGTGCGGGCTTATAAAGGCTTGAGCCGTATGCGGGGAAACTTGCATGTACGGTTCTTAGGGGGGCGGCGGCGCAGTAATGCGCTGCTGCTACCCGACATCTGCCGCGCGACCACAGCGATATCCTCGTTGTGGTGCCTGTCGCACTGTAAAAACTACCCGGCTTCGGCCGGGTAGTTTTTTTTAAGGACCGCAGGAAGCATGGTTAACCGCAAGAACGTACACCATGTGTGATAAGGCTTGTCTATCCACTCGTTTGCAACAGGGTGTGAGCCTCGCTGATAGGTTGTGTAAAAATCGCTCAAGTCGTTAACACGCGGTTCGGAACCTGTTACCAGCGTACGATTCTTCGCTACAATGAGCATCTGCGCTACAATAAGCGCGTTTTATTTTATTTATTAAACACCGGGTGGAATGGGATACATGTCTGATGAGGCGTTGGCTAGACTGCACTCGGTTGAGTGGTGCACGCCTGAAAATTTACCCGCGTCAGTAGTGGACTGGCTGCTTTACCGCGATTCTATGACGCGCCGTCTGGAACGGCATTGCCTGCGGCTGACCGTACAGGTCAGCGAAGAGCTGTTTGTGTCGTCGCTGGATGTGGCTGGCGAATCGGCGCTGCTGCCGCTGAGTGAGCGCTATTGGCTGCGTGAGGTGACGCTGCTGGGTGATGGCAAACCTTGGTTATTTGGTCGCACAGTGATACCGGAGCAGACGCTGGAAGAGGCTGATATTGACCTGACGCAGGTCGGCAATACGCCGTTGGGGCGCTATCTGTTTCTGCAGGGACCGCCGCCGCGTGACGTTATTCAGACCGGCCGAAGCGGGGCGCTGTGGGTGCGGCGTTCACGTTTGCTTTTGTCGGGCAATCCGTTGCTGATCACCGAGCTATTTTTGCCGGATGCCCCCATTTATTACCCCGACGCCCATCAGGGCTGAGTGCAGAAGGAGAACCAGGCGTTGGAAAGACTGTTAACGTCAGAACGCTGGGGCGCGTATTGTCGCCTGATGCGTATCAATAACCCGATTGGCACCCTGTTGTTGTTATGGCCGACACTGTGGGCATTGTGGCTGGCAGGGCGTGGAACGCCGGCGCCCTGGACGCTGTTGGTGTTCGTGGCGGGCGTGTTCCTGATGCGTGCGGCAGGGTGTGTGATCAATGATTATGCCGACCGCCATTTTGACGGTCATGTCAAACGTACCGCCGCGCGTCCGCTGCCGGCGGGTTTAGTGAGCGAACAAGCTGCCAAAGTGCTGTTTGTGGTGCTGGTGCTGCTGGCGTTCGGTCTGGTGCTGACCATGAATCCGTTGACCATCTGGTTATCGGTCGCCGCGCTGGCGCTGGCTTGGGTGTACCCGTTCATGAAGCGCGTCAGCCACCTGCCGCAACTGGTGCTGGGCGCGGCGTTTGGCTGGTCGATCCCGATGGCTTATGCCGCTGTCAGCGAATCATTGCCTGCCACCTGCTGGCTGATGTTTTTTGCTTATATCTGCTGGACCGTCGCTTACGACACCGAATACGCCATGGTGGATCGCGACGACGACCTCAAGATCGGGATAAAGTCCACCGCTATCCTGTTTGGTCGTCACGACACGTTGATTGTCGGCGTACTGCAACTGGTGACGCTGGTGGCGATGCTGGCGCTGGGGCGGATGATGGGGCTGAGTCAGATTTTTTACTGGTCGGTGCTGGCGGCTGCCGCGTTGTTCGCTTATCAGCAGAAACTGATTGCCGGGCGTGAGCGCGATGACTGTTTTCGGGCATTCAACAATAACAATTATGTCGGGATGGTGCTGTTTTTCGGCATCCTGTTCGGTTTGTAGCTGTTCTCTTTGTCATAAATGTAGCTGTTTTCTTCGTAATAAATGCAGCCCTGCGGAGCGGCTCCGCAGGGCTGAACGTTACTCTACTTCTTCTTTTTCTTTCTCGACATCGACATCGACGACAACGGATTCGCTGTCGCCATCGCCGCTCTCCTGCGCCAGACTGGCGCTTTCAATCGTCAGCTTCACTTCCGGACTCAGTAGTTCTCCCAGAATAGCGTAAATCGCCTGGACGTGTTCCAGCACCGCTTCGCCGCTGTCGCTGACATACCCTTCGTTACGCAATGTGTTGACCAGCGTTGAGAACACCGCCTTGTCGAAAAACTCCGGCGCGTTGATGCCGTGCAACACCGAGAGACGTTGCGCCATGCTGCGGCTTTCTTTTTCCAGCGCGCCGCGGCTGATGGTCGGGTTGGCGTTCAGCAACGCCAGGGTAATGGCATAACGTTGCAGCGTTTCGCGGACACCGGCGGCCAGCAGTTGCAGGGCGCGGATACGCGCGGGGTTCAGTTCCAGCCCGTCATCCTTGATCAGAATCAGTTGCTGGCGCGCCAGCTCGGCCACCAGCGCGTCCAGCACGTCAGACAGCTCGGACTGCTTGTAGTGCAGGAATAATTCGGCCTGCAGCAGCGGATAAATCAGCGTTATCTGGCGCAGCAATTCCCCGGCGGAGATCCGGCGGTAATGCATCACGATGCTTGCAACCAGCGACGGCAGCACCAGCATATGATGGATATTATTGCGGTAGTACGTCATCAGCACCGCCTGCTCGCGCGGCAGGATGATAATGTCGCCGACGTTGTCCTTCTCCACCTCGAACTTGTCCATACCGAGCGCGTGTTCCAGCAACTCGGCGGCGGTTTTTTTCGGCACGGTGATATCGCTGCTGTAAGGGACGTTACGCAGCAGTTGCAGATAACACTCCAACTGCTCTTCCATCTGCTCACGCGTCAACGCCCGCTGGCGGGAAGCCAGCAGCGCGGTACAGCACAGGTTCATGGCGTTGGCCGCCGCCGCGTTGTTGATGCGCACCATGATGTCGTCGGCGATATCCTGCACGGTAGGCGTCAGCCAGGCCGGGCGTTGCGGATCGATAGGATCGATAGCGTCGCGCCACTGCGGCACACGGTTGTTGAGGTAGGTGGTCAGCGACAGCGGCTCACCGATATTAACGTACCCCTGACCGAGATTACGCAGCTTGCGCAGTCCGCGCACCATCTGCAGGAAGCCTTCTTTTTCCTTGGTGGCGCCGCGCAGCTCTTTAGCGTAGGTGCCGACTTCCATCACGTGTTCGTAGCCAATGTAAATCGGCACCAGCGTGATCTGGCGGGTACCGCCGCGCAGCATCGCCTGAATGGTCATCGCCAGCGTGCCGGTCTTCGGCTCCAGCAAACGGCCGGTGCGGGAACGGCCGCCTTCGACGAAGTACTCCACCGAATAGCCGCGGGTAAACAGCTCGCCCAGATACTCGCGGAACAGAGTGGAATAGAGCTTGTTGCCTTTGAAGGTCCGGCGGATGAAAAAGGCGCCGAGACGACGGAAGATCGGGCCGGCCGGCCAGAAGTTAAGGTTAATGCCGGCGGCGATGTGCGGCGGCACCAAGCCCTGATGGTAGAGCACGTAGGAGAGCAGCAGATAGTCCATGTGGCTGCGATGGCAGGGAACATAGACGATTTCATGCCCGTCCTGCGCCAACTGGCGTACCCGTTCGGCATTATGCACGTTGATGCCCTGGTACAGACGATTCCAGGTCCAGCTCAGCACCCGGTCGGATAGCCTGACGGCTTCATAGGAGAAGTCGGCGGCGATCTCTTCCAGCAGCGTGATGGCGTTCTGCTGTGCCTTGTCGTGGGAAATCTTTTTGACCCGTGCTTCATCATCAATCGCTTTGGCGATGGCGCGGGAAGACAGCAGCTTGTTGAACAACTCCTGACGAACCGGCAAACGCGGTCCGACGGCCGCCAGCCGCAAACGGGAGAAGTGCATACGTGCTACGCGCGCCAGCTTGTGGGCGATGGTTTTGTCGGTGCCGTGTTCGGTCGCCATGTAACGCAGCGAGACGGGAACGGAAAAGCGCACAAAACTGTCGCGACCGAGCCACAGAACGGCGAAGAATTTCTCTATGCCGTTGAGCAACCGCAGATGCGGCGTGTCCTGATTCTGCCCCTCGCGGCCGGGGGAGCGGCCGAACATGACCGACACCGGCACCATCTGTATATCGAGTTCCGGATTGTTGCGATGCAGATCCAGATAGTCGTGAAACAGCTTTATCGACTGCTGTTTGGGCACGTAATAACGGAACAGGCGTGGGCCGTCATTGACAAATACGTAACTCGGCAGAATTTTGCCGTCGATCTGCAGCGGCTGCAACGGATCGGGCAGACTGAGCTCCAGACATTTGGTGCGCAGCGTCAGCAGGTCTGCCTTGGAGTTGTAGGGCAGCACATAGAAGATCGGTCGCGCCGGATCCAGACGTTGTTCGTTAACGGGATCCTGTGGGATAACTTTACTCTTTACCAAGAGTTTTAGTGGGAAATTCAGTAGTTTATAGTAGATTCTACGCCAACCTGACATAACAACCAGAAGCCTCTTGTTAGCAATGCGGGCCAAGGATACCAGAAACCCGGCAGGATATCTGTGGTGATGAGACCATGACGACGCGTTAAAATTGCGGCCAATGACAAATTAAAGGTGGAGTAAGCATGAACAAAACAACCGGGATAACCCGCATCATCAAAGCGGCGGGTTATTCGCTGCAAGGGTTGCAACAGGCATGGCGGCATGAGGCCGCATTTCGCCAGGAATCACTACTCACGCTTGCCGCCATTATTATTGCCTGCTGGCTGCCGGTTGCAATGGTGGAGCGGCTGTTGTTGATCGGTTCCGTGGTGCTGATCGTGCTGTTTGAGCTGGTCAATAGCGCTATTGAAGCGGTGGTGGATCGAATCGGCATGGATTACCACGAATTGTCCGGCCGGGCGAAGGACATTGGCTCGGCGGCGGTATTTGTCGCCTGTTTGCTGGCGGCGGGAGTATGGGGAGCGATACTGTGGAACCGTTTTGCGTGACGCTTTGCATAATCGCAGAAAAATCCGCGCAATAGCGATATCGCGGTTCCCATCGGCACTTTCCCTGTATATACTCACAGCGAAACTGTATAAACAACCAGGGGGCGGAATGAAAGCGCTAACTACCAGACAACAGCAGGTTTATGATCTGATTCGCGATCATATTTCACAAACCGGTATGCCGCCCACCCGGGCCGAAATCGCCAGTCAGCTTGGCTTCCGTTCGCCGAATGCGGCTGAGGAACACCTCAAGGCGCTGGCGCGCAAAGGCGTCATTGAGATCGTTACCGGCGCTTCCCGCGGTATTCGCCTGTTGATGGAAGAAGAAGATCAGGGATTGCCGCTGATTGGCCGCGTCGCCGCCGGCGAACCGTTGCTGGCTCAGCAGCACATCGAATGCCACTATCAGGTCGACCCGGCGATGTTCAAGCCTAGCGCCGATTTCCTGCTGCGGGTCAGCGGAATGTCGATGAAGGATATCGGTATTCTGGACGGCGACCTGCTGGCGGTGCATAAAACGCAGGATGTGCGCAACGGCCAGGTGGTGGTGGCGCGTATTGAAGATGAAGTAACGGTCAAACGATTGAAAAAGCAGGGCAATGTTGTGCAACTGCTGGCGGAAAACAAAGAATTCGCGCCGATCGTTGTCGATCTGCGCGAGCAAAATTTCTCCATTGAAGGATTGGCGGTTGGCGTGATCCGCAACAGCGACTGGAGCTAACGCCCCTGCTTTAGTCCGCTTTTGATGGATGTAGGCTTCCGCCCATGCAGGTGTTCAGCTTGTCTGGATGAACACCTGTACCGTCCGGTACTTTGATGGTCCGGGCCGAACGTAGTGCATAAGTGGTGTATGAATTGAGGGAAGCGTGACGTATTCAGGACGAATAACGTATTCAGAAAGAATATGTGTTTAGAAAGCGTCACGTATTTTGAAAGAGTACGTATTTCGAAATAGTACGTATTTTAAACGAGTACGTATTTCGACAGAGTAGTGTGAAGCAACGGCTTCACACTCAGCGTTTCTTCACCAGTATGCTGTGATCATGATTACAGCTGTCCCGATGCTCGCAGGACTCCACCTTCTGGCATTCGCCACACAAACCGTGGGCTTCTACCACACTATGACGCAGGGCGAAACCTGACTGTTTCGCCAACTGGTGCAGCGTTTCCTCAACGCCTTCCGTCTGGCGTTCCGTCACCAGCCCGCAGCGGTCGCAGATAAACAATGCCGAAGTATGGCTATGCTCTTCGAAATGATGGCACAGCACATAGCTGTTGGTGGACTCTACCTTGTGGATAAAACCTTGTTCCAGTAGAAAATCCAGCGCGCGATAAACGGTGGGCGGCTTGGCCTGAGGCTCGGAAACGCGAAGCAAATCCAGCAGATCATACGCGCTGATCGCACCGGGTTGCTGGGCCATTAAGCGCAATACTTCCTGACGCTGGGGCGTCAGACGCACATTGCGTTGCTGGCAAAGCTGTTCAGCCTGGGCAACAAGTTTGTCCGGATTGGTTGAATCCATTGCAGTAACCCTGAAGCGAGTGTGAAATCATGGCGGCATCTTACCATGACTGAATAAAAACGCCGAGATGGCTGCCGCAAGGTTGCGCTGGGCCTGCTCTCGTTACACCGCATGGCTGACAATTGATTTTCTTTATAGCGAATTCCCGGCCGCGCCTGGCCTGATTCGTGGCGCTGGCTCTGCCCTGAAAGGTGGCTATCAGGGCGTAAGGAAATAGACGTGGCGGGTCCTGGCGTGAGCGCCAGCCTAGACAACCAGGTCGATCAGCAATGCCCGTGTGGCGGTTTCCGCCCGAATGATAAGGCTGTTTTCCTGCTGGACAAACGCACCGTCACCGCAGCGCAATACGTTGTGAATCGCAGCGCTATTGCCGTTGATGCTGCTGGTGCCGTGAATCGATTGCAGGTAGGCGCGGTTGCCGTTTAGCGTCAGGTTGTGCTGCTCGCCAGCCGCCAGATCCAGATGGTGAATCCAAACCTGCTGGCGCAAATGGAAGGCGTCGGCCGACTCATCCGGCGATGCCAGCAACTGGTAAGGCTGGTCTTTCAGCGTTAACCGCTGCAAACACTGGTTTTCCCGCGTTGGACAGGCGTCCAGCCACAGTTGCAGCCGGGTCAGCGGCGTGTTGTCGCCGATATTGTGTTCGCTGTAGCTGACGTTGGGCTGGGCGGCCAGCAGCAAGGCTTCACCCGCTCTGGCGCGAGTATGGTTGCCGTTGCTGTCGCGATATTCCGCTTCGCCCTGCAACAGGATGTTCAGAATATCGACGCGCGGATAGGTTCGTGGCTGAAAAGAGGCACCCGGGGCCAGTACTTCCTGATTGAGCACCCGCAGCGAGGCGAAACCCAGTAGATCAGGATCAAAGTAATGACCGAAAGAAAAGGTGTAACGTGCCTGCAACCAGCCATAGTCAGCCTGGCCGCACTGTTCTGCTGCTCTGCTAATGATCATGGTATTCGACCCTGAGAATTATTGATAAAGCGATAGTAATTGTCTGGACGATGGATTGTTAGCCAGTTAATCTGGTCGGTACGTTCAAAAATCCTGAATGAGTGAAGAAATGGCAAAAGAACGGGCATTAACACTAGAAGCTTTACGGGTCATGGACGCCATCGATCGCCGGGGAAGTTTTGCTGCCGCTGCAGATGAACTGGGGCGGGTTCCGTCCGCTCTGAGTTATACCATGCAGAAACTGGAAGATGAACTGGATGTGGTGCTGTTCGACCGTTCAGGCCATCGCACCAAATTCACCAATGTTGGGCGAATGCTGCTGGAGCGCGGGCGAATTCTGCTGGAAGCTGCCGACAAGCTGACTACGGATGCCGAAGCGCTGGCGCGAGGATGGGAAACCCACCTGACCATCGTGGTGGAAGCGCTGGTGCCGACCGAGCGCTTTTTTCCGCTGCTGGACAAGCTATCGCTCAAGGCCAATACCCAGGTGTCGTTATTGACCGAAGTGCTGGCCGGGGCGTGGGAACGGCTGGAGCAGGGGCGGGCGGATATCGTTGTCGCGCCGGACATGCACTTCCGCTCATCTTCGGAAATCAATACCCGTAAACTTTATTCAATGAAGAACGTATACGTGGCCAGCCCGGACCATCCGATTCACGACGAACCGGAGCCGCTGTCTGAGGTTACGCGTATCAAATATCGCGGCATCGCGATTGCCGATACCGCCCGCGAGCGCCCGGTGCTGACGGTACAGCTACTGGATAAACAGCCGCGTTTGACCGTGAGTTCGATGGATGACAAACGTCGGGCGTTGCTGGCCGGCTTGGGGGTGGCGACCATGCCGTATGAACGGGTGGCTCAGGATGTCGCCGAAGGCCGTCTGCGGGTAGTAAGCCCGGAAAATAGTATGGAAGGCCAAATCATCATGGCATGGCGGCGCGACAGTATGGGCGAAGCCAAAGCGTGGTTTTTACGGGAAATTCCGCGCATATTCAACGCGTTTTGATGGTGGTATGAAATAGACAACGCCGCCGGTTGGCTGACATCAACCGGCGGCGTTGTTATATCTGGAGTGTGCTGGTAAATCGTCCGCGGCGTTCGCCGCGGATAGATTACGGGTAGCGTTTATCCCGGCCGTGTGGCGCGTTCAGGTCCATCTCCGGCCCTACGGATATGATGCCGTGAGGGTTGATGGTGCTATGACTGCGATAGTAGTGGTGGCGGATATGCGCCATGTCCACGGTGTCGGATATACCCGGCAACTGGTAGATTTCACGCAGATAACCATACAGGTTCGGGTAATCGCTTATCCGGCGTTTGTCGCATTTGAAATGGGTGTGATAGACCGGATCAAAACGGATCAACGTCGTCCACAAACGAATATCCGCTTCAGTGAGGCGATCGCCAGCCAAATAACGTTGCCGAGCGAGGATCGTTTCCAGTTTGTCCAACGCGGTAAAGACCAGCCCGACCGATTCGTCGTAAGCGGTTTGTGTTGTAGCGAAACCGGCTTTGTACACGCCGTTGTTAACCTGGTGGTAAATCCACTCGTTCAGCTCGTCGATTTGTCCTCGCAGCGCCTGCGGATAGTAATCACCGGTTGCGGCGCCGCAACCGTCGAACGCGCTGTTGAGCATACGGATGATATCCGCGGATTCATTGCTGACGATAGTGTGCTGCTGAGTGTCCCACAGCACGGGAACGGTGACGCGCCCGCTGTAGTCGGCTTTGGCGTGCAGATAAAGCTGATAGAGAAATTCGTGCTGATAAAGCGTGTCGCCGGTGGCCTGTGGAAAGTCGGTATCGAAGGTCCAGCCGTGGTCCAGCATTAGCGGGTGCACCACCGAGACATCAATGTGTTGTTCCAGACCTTTGAGTTTTCGCAGTAACAACGTGCGATGGGCCCAGGGGCAGGCCAGCGATACGTACAGATGGTAGCGACTGGCTTCCGCTTTGAAACCGCCCGTACCTGTCGGGCCGGCTTCGCCGTCGGCGGTGACCCAGTTGCGGAAAAATGTCTGCGGCCGCTTGAAATGCCCGCCGGATGACTGGGTTTCATACCAGGTGTCGTGCCATACGCCGTCAACCAATAATCCCATAGCCGCGTCCTCCCAGAAATAATGACAATGGCGGTCACAGCATGCTGTCGACCGCCATCAAATAAGAGTCAGGCTGTGCTGCTCAACTGATTATTCAGACTGCCATTACCATTTTTTGTTCAGCAGACGGTCGATGCTGAATGCGCCCGGACCGGTGACGAACAACAGTACATAGCCGCCGGCGATAGACAGGTTTTTCATGAACATCAACTGGTTGGCGCCCTGAGCGAAATCAGTATGGAAAATGAATGCGGTCAGCAGCGTGAAGATCGCCGTGGCAATCGCGGCGGTGCGGGTCATGAAGCCAAACAGAACCGCCAGACCGCCGCCCAGTTCCAGCAGAATGGTCAATGGCAGCAGCGCACCTGGAACGCCCATCGCCTGCATATACTGTTGGGTTGCGGCGTAAGATGCGCCCAGTTTGCCGTAACCGGCAACGATAAACAGAATCGGCAGCAGAATACGGGCAACCATCAGCAATGCATTCTCAAAATTTTTCATCGATATTCTCCAGTAGTGTGTTTGCTGCCGGAGCAAAATCGACAGGGGCGCGTCCGGCGTGGCTTGTTTAAAACGTTTGTGCAACAGATGGGAAGAATACTAGAGGCGAAAGCGTGTCGGTGCCAGCGAGTAAAATTGTTGTTTTATGTCAGAAAAATTGACCATGCCGGCTACTGATGAACGAAAAAACCGGGAAACGGTAGGTGTGCCAACGGTAGGTGTGCCGACCACGGTGACGATAAAACGTGAAAAGGGTGCATGGTGGACGAACCGTGCGGCGAAAAGATGGGAAACCGTGCTTCAACGCCGCGGCGGGCGTGGCGGTGATGGTACTGCGGAGCGTATCAGTTTCAACACGCTCCAGATGCTGGCCGCCTTACGCACAAAGCCCATCAGCCGCCGCGGGTGGCGTATCCCCAGTATGGCGACGACTGGCGGGATCACGACCAGGTAACGGCGTATCCGCGCCAACTTCTGCCAGCAGTCATCGCAGGGCGCGGTGATCTCCAGCCAGCGGTTTTTGTTCGCCGCCAGATCCAGTCGCTGCTGTTGGATCTGGCGCAGCAGTTGCTGTTTTTCGGCAGCCAGACGCTGGTGACGATTCATTTTGACTCGTCCTCCAGCAGCGAGCGATCTGTCGCCAGCTCTTTACGGGTGTCCCGCAACAGCGTGGAACGGCGCAGGCGTTTTAGCGTCCAGAGCGCGCCGAACAACGCCAGCCCAAACAGGGCAGCCGTGATCCAGCACAATGCCGTCAGGCGTAAGGCCGGATCAAGGCTCCAGATGATCAGCACAATCAGGCTCATCAGGCCAAACGCCGTGAACAACAGGGTCAACCCCACCATCAGCAACAGTTGAATCAGCAGGGTTTTTTCCTGTTCCAGTTCTACCACCGCCAGCCTGAGTCGTGTTTCCGCCATACCGACCAGAATGGCGAGAATACGCTGCACGGTGGAAACGGCGGAGCGGCCGGGGCCCTGGCGTTGCGGTTCTGTCTCCATGAGTTAACGACGAGCCAGCAACAGGCCCAGCACCATACCGACGGCGGCGCCGATGCCAACCCCGGTCCAGGGGTTTTTATGTACGAAATCATCGGCGCACTGGGTCGCTTCGCGGGCTTGTGCCGTAATCCGTTCACCGGTGTCATTCAAGCGTTCGCGCGACTCTTTGAGCACGGTTTCAGCCTTATCGCGCAGTTTTTCCAGTTCGGCTTTGGATTTATCGCTGGAGGAGCGTAACACCTCTTCCAGTGTGTCTCCCAGAGAACGCAGCTCTGCTCGCAACTGTTCTGTATTGGGTTCTTGTGCCATGTGAACACTCCTTTATTTGATGAATCATAGTGTTAACCACTTTCAGTGTTAACTATAGTGCAGATTTTCATCTTTGCTGAAGGAATGACTACGGATAATTCTGATAACCCGCTGTAAAACTGGCGAAATTATTTCGAAAAGACGGGAATGGCGTAGCTGGCGGTGAAAAAACGGAAACGGGGCGTGCCCGCATGGGAATCAGCTTCTGGTGACCGGCGAGGTGCCGTTGCTACGTTGGGCGATGACGATGGCATACGGCAGCGCGGTGCTCAGTATTTCTCTGGCCGCGCCGCTTTGTTCCGGCGAGGACAGCCGCACGATGATGCTGTCGTTTTCCGGAGTAATGCTCTTGATGGCGATACCCCGCTCGTTAAGCCGCTGGTAAATGTAGAAGCCGTCCGGCAAGGGCGCACCCTGATGCAGCGGGGTAATGTGCAGCATCACCTCGTCCGGCAGGCGCCGTGACGACATGGACAGCAGCACGACCAGCGGCAACAGCAGCAGCAACAGACGCCAGGCGGAGGGCTTCCTGAACCTGCGGTTGGTCATCAATCAGTTCCTTTTTTCACGTGCCATCATGCGTTTTTTACGCCACAGCACTAACAGTGACCCTGCCAGCCCGATGAACAGCAAAACCAGCGGCAGCAGCATCAGACAGAACATCAACTGATCTTCGTATTTGCGAAATACCGAGGTTTTACCCAGCGCAAAACCGAGAGAAACCAGAATGATGACCCACAAAAAACCACTCATCCAGTTGAAGAACTGGAAACGGGCACTGTTCAGCCCGGACAGCCCGGCGATGGTCGGCAGCAGGGTTCGCACAAAGGCCAGGAAACGGCCGACCAACAGCGCCGATAACCCATGACGGTGAAACAACTGATGCGCCCGCTGGTGATAATGTGATGGAAGATGCGACAACCATCCTTGAACCACTCGCGTATTTCCGAGCCATTTCCCCTGCAGATAACTGACCCAGCAGCCAAGACTGGCGGCGGTGGTGAGCAGTGCGATGGTAAACGGGTAATTCATGGTGCCTTTGGCTACCAGCACCCCCACCAGAATCAGCAGGCTGTCGCCCGGCAGGAAGGCAGCCGGCAGCAAACCGTTTTCCAGGAACAAAATCAAAAACAACAGCAGGTAAATCGTCCAAACCAGCTTGGGATTGGCCAGGACGTCGAAATTCTGGTGCCAGAGCGCATACAACAGTTCTTTAACTATATCCATCTGGTGTTCCTGTACTGCGGCGTTGAAGAAACCACGCTGAGAACCTGTGACCCGTCAGCGGCGCCGCCGTTGACATGGCCCAATGTTCGAAACCATGAACCGGCGCGCTGATGAGTCGGGTATGCAGAGCGGTCATTGCTGTACATCGGACGGCGTGTTCCTTCACGTGCCTGCACATATTACCCTTCATGCTTCTACCCTACATGCTTCAAGTTGCAGGCATGTTAGCGGCGTTACTCGGACCATTTCATGTTCCTCCCCCTTCGGGGCCGCTGCCAACCTGGTTGCCCTGAAGGGCCCGCGCTTTGCCTGGTTCAAATATCCTGCAACTCGAATTTCTGGGTACAGAATGATGTCATTATCCATGTGTGGCCGATGGCATGTCCTGCTTACGCTGATAAACGTTTTACGCTGACAAACGTTGCAATACGGGCAGTTGGCCGGCTTGCCGGGGTATACTGGCGCTTTTCCGCACATTTCCCCACTCACCATGTTCCTTTCCGGTTATTTTGCCTTTCAGGTCGTTCTGCCAGTAATTAAGCGTAAAAAAAGTATCCTAACTGTAACAAAAGCGGTGCAGGTGAGATAGGAAAATATCACGTTCTGAAAACGTATAACGACCTGTTTATAGGGAAAAGGTTGTGATTGCCGTCATATTTTACACTTGCTGACAGAACTCGACGCTGGATGACTTTTTTGCCCCCGAATGGTGGGGGCAAAATGCAGGAAAGGTGTGGAGAAATTCAGGATTTGCCGTTGGTGATGTGATCGAGATGGACGACCGGATTTTCGGCGAACATGTAGCGATCGACGTTGAATTCGAAATCATCGGTGGTGGCGCGGAACAGCATTTGCTTGGTGTTTTCCAGGTGTTGCCACATCGCCAGCTTGGCGGCGTAAGGATCTTTGCGGATCAGCGCCTTGAGAATCTGATCATGCTCTTCGCACCAGCTTTCGATCGATTTATCGTCGATATGTTCATGCAGCTTGCGCCAGTAAGGGTTGTGGATACGCTGACTCCACATCTTTTCCACGATGGTGGCCATCGCCGAGTTCTGGGTAGCCAGCGCGACCTGGACGTGAAATTTCAGATCCCACTCCGAATCGCGGAAACGATCTTCCTGACGGGCGTTTTCCTGAATTTCCATCAGTTGGATGATGTCCTGCCGGGTGACCTGAGTGGCGGCGAACTCCGCGATATTGCTCTCTATCAATTGGCGCGCCTGCAGCAGTTCGAACGGCCCGGCGGTGAGAAAATCGGCGTCGCTACCGTTGGCGGCCAGCAGATGGCGCTGTTGACTGGACATGACGTGGATGCCGGAGCCTTTACGGACTTCCACGTAACCTTCCACTTCCAGCATGATGATGGCTTCGCGTACCACGGTACGGCTGACGTTCATCTCTTCGGAAATATTGCGCTCGGCCGGTAGCTTGTCACCCACCGGATACACGCCGTTCTCAATGCGTTGTTTCAATTCTGCGGCCAACTGCTGGTAGAGCCGTCTGGATTCTGTCAGTGCCATGATGCCTACTCTTAAGATAGAGGACGCTCCCTGAGGCAACGTGCGTCATTGCGTCTATCTCGTTATGATGATTTCGTTAATGTATACCCTTCATACTTCAACAAGTTGCAGGTGTGTTGGCTGCGCTCGTTCACCCGAATCACTTACTTGAGTAAGCTCATCGGGATTCACTCACTTGCCGCCTTCCTGCAACTCGAATTATTAGGGTATAGACTGATATTCAGAATAGATTTGTTATACCACTTACAGCGGACGGCGACCAACACCCACGTCACAGTTAGCTGTCGTGATAAACCCAGAGGAAAGGATTCATCCGGTATCCCATGATACCGGATGAATGGCGTGAAGCAGAAATTTGTCTGTCAGTGTTAGTGTTGCTGCGCGGCTTTCAGTTCGGCGTCATTACTTCCTTCTGAAGCCGGATTGTTTTTCAGTACCGTCCAGATAACGACCGCGCCCAACAGGTCGAATATAGCCAGTACGGCGAACAGCGGGCTAAAGCCGATGGTATCGGCCAGCGCGCCCACGACCAGGGCGAACAGTGTACTGGCGGTCCAGGCGGCCATCCCGGTCAGGCCGTTGGCGGTGGCGACTTCGTTACGACCGAACACGTCGGAAGACAGGGTAATCAGCGCACCAGACAAGGATTGATGGGCAAAGCCGCCGACGCACAGCAGAGCGATAGCGATATACGGGCTGGTGAACAGGCCGATGGTGCCGGGGCCGATCATCAGCAGCGCGCCCAGGGTAACGACCAGTTTGCGGGAAACGATCAGGTTCACCTTGAAGTATTTCTGGAACATCATCGGCATGTAACCGCCGAGAATACAGCCCAGATCGGCAAACAGCATCGGCATCCAGGCGAACATGGCGATCTCTTTCAGGTTAAAGCCGTAGACTTTGAACATGAACAGCGGGATCCAGGCATTGAAGGTACCCCAGGCCGGTTCTGCCAGAAAACGCGGCAGCGCGATGCCCCAGAACTGGCGGTTGCGCAGAATCTGCCAGGCGGACATTTTCTTAGCGTTGCCAGCCTGATGCTGTGCTTCCTGGCCGCCCAGGATGTAGTCGCGTTCTTCTGAGCTGAGTTTTTTCTGATCTTTCGGGTGTTTATAAAAATAGAGCCAGCACAGCGCCCACACCATACTCAATGCGCCGGTGACCAGAAACGCCATCTGCCAGCTGTGCGCCATGATAGCCCACACCACCAGCGGCGGAGCCAGCATGCCACCAATTGAAGAACCTACGTTGAAGTAGCCGACCGCGACTGAGCGCTCCTTGGCCGGGAACCATTCGCTGCTGGCTTTCAGGCCGGCGGGAATCATTGCCGCTTCCGCCGCGCCGACCGCGCCGCGCGCGATAGCCAGGCCGCCCCAGCTGCTGGCCAGCGCGGTGCCCGCGCAGAACAGCGCCCACAGGACGGCGAACATGGCATAACCCACTTTGGTGCCCAGCAGGTCCAGCACATAGCCGGCGACAGGCTGCATAATGGTGTAGCAGGCTGAATAGGCCGCAATGATATAGGAGTATTGTTGGGTGCTGATATGAAGCTGTTCCTGCAGTGTTGGCGCCGCTGCGGCAATTGCGTTACGCGTCAGGTAGCCCAGAACGGTACCGATGGTCACCAGCCCGATCATGTACCAGCGCAAGCCTTTGATCTTGAACATGTTAAATATCTCTCCGAGTTTAATTACCACAGCGGAACCTGTCATCGGTCTGCCGCGATAGGTGTAGACCACGCCGAAAGTGACGGGGCGCTGCTGCGCCCCGGTCAAAGCCTGCGGGAGTTGCCGCCTGACCGGTTGCCCTGCCGCCGCAGGGCTGGCGGGCTGCGGCGGCGATCCCGCCGCGCGCGTTATTGTTTTCCGGTGGAAATATCAACCTTGTTGACGTTATTGAGATTGAATCCCCTCATCAGGCAGCGCTACAATAATTTGTCATACCAATTTAAAAGTTGAGTGATATCACAAAACCATTATTTTGATAGGGAATAAAATAAACAGGTCCACAAGAAGGGCTGTATGACGAGGTGAAAGCGTAAAAATGGTGTGATGGGAAGCGATTTATGCCATTTTTGCGATCATGACCTCACTAATGATGTCAGTTATCGCGGATAATTGGTGTGATATCTTTGTAAGCGTGACCGCATTTGGTTGGCAAATGTAGTGTGAGGAAGCGAACATGCCCCAGTTTTTAAGTGAAGATTTTTTGTTGGATACCGAGTTTGCCCGTCGGCTGTACCATGAATTTGCAGCGGATCAGCCAATTTTTGATTACCACTGCCATTTACCGCCTGCGCAGATTGCCGAAAATTACCGCTTTAAAAACCTGTATGACATCTGGCTGAAAGGCGACCATTACAAATGGCGTGCCATGCGCACCAACGGCGTACCGGAGCGTTTGTGTACCGGCGACGCCAGCGACTGGGAGAAATTCGAAGCCTGGGCCGCCACCGTACCGCATACCATCGGCAACCCGCTGTATCATTGGACGCACCTGGAACTGCGCCGTCCGTTCGGCGTCACCGGTACCCTGCTGTCGCCGTCTACCGCTAAAGACATCTGGAACCGCACCAACGCCCTGCTGGAGCGTGACGAATTCACGGCGCGCGGCATCATGCAGCAGATGAACGTGAAAATGGTCGGCACCACCGACGATCCGATCGACGACCTGCTGCATCACAAAGCGGTTGCCCAGGATAAAACCTTCTCTATCAAGGTGCTGCCGAGCTGGCGTCCTGACAAGGCATTCAATATCGAACTGGCGACCTTTAACGACTACATGGCGAAGCTCGGCGAAGTGTCCGATACCGACATCCGTCGTTTCAGCGACCTGCAGGCGGCGCTGACCAAGCGTCTGGACCACTTCGCCGCGCACGGCTGTAAAGTGTCCGACCACGCGCTGGACGTCGTGTTGTACGCCGATGCGGATGAAGCCACGCTGGATGGCATTCTGGCCCGTCGCCTGTCCGGCGCCACCCTGAACGAACACGAAGTGGCGCAGTTCAAAACCGCGGTGCTGGTATGGCTGGGCGCCGAATACGCGCGTCGCGGCTGGGTGCAGCAGTACCACATCGGCGCGCTGCGCAACAACAACCTGCGTCAGTTCAATCTGCTGGGGCCGGACGTGGGCTTCGATTCCATCAACGACCGCCCGATGGCGCAGGAACTGTCCCGTCTGCTCAGCAAACAGAATGAAGAAAACCTGCTGCCGAAAACCATCCTGTACTGCCTGAACCCGCGTGATAACGAAGTGCTGGGCACCATGATCGGTAACTTCCAGGGCGAAGGCATGCCGGGCAAGATGCAGTTCGGTTCCGGCTGGTGGTTTAACGACCAGAAAGACGGCATGCAGCGTCAGATGACGCAGCTGGCGCAACTGGGCCTGCTGAGCCGTTTCGTCGGCATGCTGACCGACAGCCGCAGTTTCCTGTCCTACACCCGTCATGAGTACTTCCGCCGCATTCTGTGCCAGATGATCGGCCGCTGGGTGGAAGATGGCGAAGCGCCGGGCGACCTGCCGTTGCTGGGCGAGATGGTGAAAAATATCTGTTTCGATAACGCCAAAAACTATTTCGGCATCGAGTTATACCAAAAATAATTCGAGTTGCAGGAAGGCGGCAACCGAGGGAATCCCCGGGAGCTTACATCAGTAAGTGACCGGGGTGAGTAAGGGCAGCCAACATACCTGCAACTTGAAGTATGACGGGTATATAAGAAAAGGGAGGGCGGGCGCCGTCACGGGCCCGTCTGCCAATGTGTGATTTCGGGCTGGCGCAGGGTGCTGAATCCGCCGCCCTGACGCTGTCGTGCTGACCTGACGCTGTCGTAATGATCTTATGATTATACCGACTGGCGTTTGTCCCGAAGTGTCGTGTTCTGAGGTAGCTTGTTAATGCAAACGCTGAATCGTCGTGATTTTCCTGGCCGTCGTCACCCTGACCGCGTCATCCAATTTGGCGAAGGCAATTTCCTTCGCGCCTTTATTGACTGGCAACTGGATCTGTTGAATGAACATACCGATCTGGATGCCGGCATTGTAGTGGTTCGTCCGATTGATACCGATTTCCCGCCCGCGCTGGATACCCAGGATGGGTTGTACACCACCATCATTCGCGGCCTGAACGAGCAGGGCGAAGCCGTACGCGAACCGCGCCTGATCCGCTCCGTTAACCGTGAAATCAATGTTTACCGCCAGTTTGATGACTATCTGGCGCTGGCGCATGACGCCAATATCCGTTTCGTGTTTTCGAACACCACGGAAGCCGGCATCAGCTACCATGCTGACGATCGTCTGACCGACACGCCGCCAGCCAGCTTCCCGGCCAAGCTGACTCGTCTGTTGTTCGAACGTTTCAACCATTTTAACGGCGCCGCCGACAAAGGCTGGGTGCTGCTGCCGTGCGAGCTGATCGACTACAACGGCGAAAAACTGAAAGAGCTGGTGTTGCGTTACGCGGCGCAGTGGGAACTGCCGGCGGCGTTCACCGCCTGGCTGAACGAACACAATACCTTCTGTTCGACGCTGGTTGACCGCATCGTGACCGGTTACCCGCGCGCCGAAGTGGACGCGTTGCAGCAGGAACTGGGCTATCAGGACACCTTCCTGGATACCGCCGAGTACTTCTACCTGTTCGTGATTCAGGGGCCGCAATGGCTGGCGGAAGAACTGCGCCTCAACAAGCTGAAACTGAACGTGCGTATTGTCGACGACATTAAGCCGTACAAAGAACGCAAAGTGGCGATCCTCAACGGCGCGCATACCGCGCTGGTGCCGGTGGCATTCCTGGCCGGCCTGGATACCGTGGGCGAATCTCTGAACGATGCGCAGATCGGCAAGTTTGTCGAAACCACCATCGCCGATGAGATCGTACCGGTGCTGGATCTGTCGCACGACGAGCTGGTGTCGTTCGCTCAGGCGGTGCTGAGCCGTTTCAGAAACCCGTTCATTCAGCACCAGCTGTTGTCCATTGCCCTGAACGGCATGACCAAATTCCGTACCCGCATCCTGCCGCAGCTGTTGACCTACCGCGAACGCCACGGCGCCTTGCCGAAACGCCTGACCTTCGCGCTGGCGGCGCTGATCGCGTTCTATCGCGGCGAGCGCAACGGCGACGGCTACCCGCTGCAGGACGACGCCCACTGGCTGGAGCGTTACGAAGTGCTGTGGGGCGGCGTGCGTGCCGGCACCACGTCGCTGGCGCAGGTAGTGAACGCGGTGCTGGGCGATGCGGAACACTGGGAGCAGGATTTGACGCTGGTGCCCGGTCTGGCGGCGCTGGTCACCGAACAACTGCAACCTATCGTTGAGCGCGGCATGCGTGACGCGGTGGCGGGTTATTGCTAATCGCATAAGGTTTATCCATGCAGAGCATCATCAAGATTCATTCGTTGGACAATGTCGCCGTCGCCCTGCGCGATCTGGCGCAGGATGAAACGGTGTCGGTTGGCGATATCTCCCTGACGTTGCCGCAGGCGGTGGCGCGTGGGCATAAGTTCGCCCTCAAGCCGATTGCGCCCGGCGAGATGATCGTCAAGTACGGGCTGCCCATCGGCCACGCGCTGGTCGCCATCGCGTCCGGCGAGCACATCCACTCGCAGAACGCCAAAACCAACCTGAGCGATCTGGATCAGTACCAGTACCAGCCGGAGTTCATCGAACTGCCGGCGCAGGTGGCGGATCGCGGAGTAGAGATCTATCGTCGCAAAAACGGCGACGTCGGGATTCGCAATGAACTGTGGATCCTGCCGACCGTCGGTTGCGTCAACGGCATCGCCCGCCAGATCCAGCAGCGTTTCCTCAAAGAAACTAACGATGCGGAAGGTATCGACGGCGTTTATCTGTTCACTCATCCGTTCGGTTGTTCCCAACTGGGGCAGGACCACGAAAACACCCGCACCATGTTGCAGAACATGGTGCGCCACCCGAACGCCGGGGCGGTGCTGGTCATCGGTCTGGGGTGTGAGAACAATCAGGTGTCCGCATTCCGCGACACGCTGGGCGAGTTCGACGCCGATCGCGTCGACTTCATGATCTGCCAGCAGCAGGAAGATGAAGTGGAAGCCGGTCTGGAACGGCTGCACCAGCTGTATCAGGTGATGCGCGACGATAGGCGCGTGCCGGGCAAACTCAGCGAGCTGAAGTTTGGTCTGGAGTGCGGTGGTTCGGACGGCCTGTCCGGCATTACCGCCAACCCGCTGCTGGGGCGTTTCTCGGATTACCTCATCGCCAACGGCGGCACCACCGTGCTGACCGAGGTGCCGGAAATGTTCGGCGCCGAACGCATCCTGATGAGCCGCTGCCGCGACGAGGCCACATTCGAGAAAACCGTGCATATGGTCAATGATTTCAAACAGTATTTCATTGAACATAACCAGCCGATTTACGAGAACCCGTCGCCGGGCAACAAAGCGGGCGGCATCACCACGCTGGAGGAGAAATCCCTCGGTTGCACCCAGAAAGCGGGGCAGAGCCAGGTGGTGGACGTGCTCAAGTATGGCGAACGCCTGCATACGCCGGGGCTGAACCTGCTGAGCGCGCCGGGCAACGATGCGGTGGCCACCAGCGCGCTGGCGGGCGCCGGCTGTCACATGGTGCTGTTCAGTACCGGTCGCGGTACGCCTTACGGCGGCTTTGTGCCGACGGTGAAGCTGGCGACCAACACCGAACTGGCGCAAAAGAAACCGCACTGGATCGACTTTGACGCCGGTCGTCTGATTCACGGCATGTCGATGGACGAGCTGCTGTCGCAGTTTGTCGATCTGATCGTCGAGATCGCCAACGGTAAACAGGCGAAAAACGAGATCAACGACTTCCGCGAGCTGGCGATATTTAAAAGCGGCGTGACCTTGTAAAGCGGATCGTAATAAACCCGATCGTTATCGACTCGGGCGTTGTAAATCCAAACGATTCCAAATAAAATAAAACGGCGTTTCATTATTATGAGCGCCGTTTTTTCGTAATTGCGCTTTTAAGGCAGGGAAGGGATCATGACATCTTACGTGTTTGCTCAGGCAGTTGGCGTACTGGCCTTTCTGGTCGGTATCACCATGTTTTTCAACCGCAGTGAAAAGAAATTTAAAATCCAGCTCTCCGCCTACAGCGCGGTTATCGCCTGTCACTTCTTCCTGATGGGGGCGAACGCGGCCAGCATGAGCGCCATGCTGAACTCGGGTCGTACCCTGATCACCCTGAAAACCAACAATACCGCGGTGATGTTCGTGTTTATTATCCTGACGCTGGCGCTGGGTCTGCCGGGCGTGAAACACCCGATGGAATTGTTGCCGATCATCGGCACCGTGTGCAGCACCTGGGCGCTATTCCGGGCGCATGGATTGGCGATGCGCGGCATTATCTGGTGTTCAACCTCATTGTGGGTGATGCATAACATCTGGCTGGGGTCGATCGGCGGGTCGCTGATTGAAGCCAGCTTTCTGGTGATGAACGGATACAACATCGTTCGTTTCTGGCGTATGCAGCGTAACGGCATTGACCCGTTCAAGATGGATGAGCATTCGTCGACCAAGAGCGCCTGAGAAAAGAGCCCCGCGTTGCGGGGCTTGCGTTAGCAGACGATGGAATCAGCGCCCGGCGCGGCGATTCACCCAGATGTTGATCAGGATGGTGACCAGCAGGATCGCGGCCACCACGCTGAGCGAAATGGCGACCGGAATGTGGAACAGATCGATCAGCATCATCTTGATGCCGATAAAGATGAGGATCACCGCCAGCCCGTATTTCAGCATCGAGAACTTCTGCGCCACGCCCGCCAGCAGGAAATACATGGCGCGCAGCCCCAGAATGGCGAACAGGTTTGACGTCAGCACGATGAACGGGTCGGTGGTGACGGCGAAAATGGCCGGGATGCTGTCTACCGCGAAGATCACGTCGCTGATTTCCACCATCACCAGCACCAGGAACAGCGGCGTGGCGTACCACAGGCCGTTCTGGCGAATAAAAAAGTGCTCGCCTTGCAGGTTGTCGGTCATCCGCAGGTGGCTGCGCAGCCAGCGGACCACCGGTTTATCGCCGATGGCGGTGTCGTCCGCTTTAGCCAGCGCCATTTTGAGGCCGGTGAGCAGCAGGAACGCGCCAAACAGATACAGCAGCCACTGGAACTGGGAAACCAGCCAGCTACCGGCGAACACCATGATAGTACGCAGTACGATAGCCCCCAGTACGCCGTAAATCAGCACCCGGCGCTGGTACTGGGCGGGGATGGCGAAATAGCTGAACAGCATCAGCCAGACGAACACGTTGTCGACGGCCAGCGCTTTTTCGATCAGATAACCGGTAAAGAACGCCAGCGCCTGAGCATCCGCCACCTCACGGCCCGCGGTGCCGGTGAGATACCACCAAAAAACGGCGTTGAACAGTATTGAGAGCGTGACCCAAACCAGCGACCAGACGGCGGCCTGCCGGAAAGTCATCACCGTAGAACCTTTCTTGCCCTGATAAAACAGGTCAATGGCCAACATAACCACCACAATGATTGCGAAGCTGCCCCACATCAGGGGGGTACCTATAGTTACCATAACAGTATCCCTCAGAGCCTATCCCGTTAGGGCGATGTCATCGGCTCTTGGTCAGAAAACAAAACGGCCTGTGTCAGAAGGCACAGGCCGTTTGCTATTACGCTGCAAATAGACCTCGCCTTCTGGCAAGGTCTCACTTACAACTTAATGCGGATAACGTCATTAGGTTGCCTGGTAACCGAGTGCGGCTGCACTGTAATGGCGATTGACCAGCGAAAAGTTACTCCCCTTTGCAAAATCAAAGATAGGATAGTTCCTGTACAGGGTCAAACAATTCCGCTTGCCGTAGCGCAGGCGCGCCGCGGTGTGATGGCGGCGCGGCTATGCAGCAGATTAGCGGGTAGACAGGCTGCCAGCATGAAGAACTAGCCGAGGCCGGCAGGAAAAGCATTTACTGCGACGCCGTTTTAAGGGATAAACAGCGCCAGATTTTGTATTGCAGGAGAGGCCATGAGCCAACTTTTTCTGGAAACACATCACCTGACGCTGGTCCGCTATCCGCAGTCTGAACGCGAGTCACCGTTGCAGGCATGGGAAGCGGCGGATGAATATCTGCTGCGGGAGCTGGCCGCGATGCCGATCGGGCCCGGTCCCCGGTTGATTTTCAACGACGCGTTCGGGGCGTTGGCCTGTGGCTTACAGGCGCAGGCGCCCTGTGGCATCAGCGATTCGTACCTCAGCCAGTTGGCGACCCGGCATAATCTGTCGCTCAATGGATTCGCACCGGAGTCGGTCACCCTGCTGGACAGCCTGGCGCCGTTGCCGGACGCGCCGGCGCTGGTGGTGTTGAAAGTGCCGAAAACGCTGGCGCTGCTGGAGCATCAGTTACGCCAGCTGCGCGCGGTGGTGACGCCGCAAACGGTGGTGATCGCCGGTGCGAAAGCGCGTGACATTCATACCTCCACGCTGCAACTGTTTGAACAGATTCTGGGGCCGACTCGTACCTCGCTGGCCTGGAAAAAGGCCCGGCTGATTCACTGCCAGTCGGAACCGCGCGCTATTGACGAACAACCGCGCGCTATCGACGAACCGCCGCAGATGTCGGTCTGGACGCTGGACGGCGCCGATTCCCCTGTCCACAACTACCGTATCCACAATTACGCCAATGTGTTTGCCCGCAGTGGGCTGGATATCGGCGCCCGTTTTTTCATGCAGCATTTGCCGCAGCAGCTGGACGGCAAGATTGTCGATCTGGGCTGCGGCAACGGCGTCATCGGTCTGACCGCGCTGGCGCTGAACCCGCAGGCCTATGTCAGCTTTTTCGACGAGTCCTATATGGCGGTGGCGTCAAGTCAGCGCAATGTGGAAGTCAACCGGCCGCAGGATATGGCGCGCAGCAGTTTTGTGGTGAACCATGCGCTGGCGGGTGTCGGGCAGGACAGCCAGCAGGCGGTGCTGTGTAATCCGCCGTTCCATCAGCAACAGGCGATTACCGATGATATCGCCTGGCAGATGTTTCTCGATGCGCGCCGTTGTCTGGCAGTTGGCGGCGAGTTGCGGATCGTTGGCAATCGCCATCTGGACTACTTCCACAAGCTGAAGCGGCTGTTTGGCAATTGCGAAAACGTCGCCAGCAATGCGAAGTTTGTCGTGCTGCGTGCGGTAAAAACCCGTAGCCGCTAGGCGGTTTGCCCCGCGCGGCATTTGTTGTCGCGCGGGACTGTCATTATAATCCGCAGGTTGTGTCAGCGAAGGTAAGTCAGCGAAGGAAACCTTATGTGTATCGAAGAGTTGGAAGCACGGTTAGACAGCGCGCTGCAGGCGTTGGAAGACAGTGTTAGCCGACAGCAACAGATCTGGCAGCGCGATTATCAGCAGCTTCATTTGCAACTGGCGCAGGCTCGCCAGCGCGAAGCGGATTTGTGCGCAAGAATCAATGAGCTGGTTACCCGGGTCAACATGATGGATGAATCCCCCGAGCGCAATCCGTTGCTGCAGAAAATCAATCTGATCCGTGCCCACCTTGATGCGCTGGCTAAAGAAGCCGCTGCGTTTTATCGTTCTCTGCCCTGACGATCGGTCAGGGCCAATTTATTTTATTTTCGGTATTATTATTCGAGTTAATTATATTCTTTTTTTATTTTACCCTTCAGATATTGATATTTAATTTATAATTTAATTTCCTTTTTTTATTTGTCTTTTTTCTGTTTGTTTTATTTAAAGAAATTATATTGGCCGTTGTGTGGAGGGTGAAACAATACCTAAATAATGAGAGTAATAAATGCCTATTGTAGGGTGAATATGTCTGAAGCATCAGGCGAGAAAAAAGAGAATCCCTCTCTTTTTATTTATTCATTCATCTATTTCTACAGGAGCATTATTATGGCCTATCCAACTACGGGTACATCCGGTATGGTCGGTTTTGCAAAATCGGGTAGCACCACCGGCGGCACAGGCGGCACCGTTGTGTCTATTACCAGTCTGAGCGACCTGAAAACCCATGTGGCGGGAACGGATACGAAAATTCTGGTGATTAACGCTAATATCAGCGCCAGCGCATTAACCAAGGTAACGCTGGGGGCGAATAAATCGATTATTGGCTCTTATAGCAGTAATACGCTGACTAATATTCATTTTCGTAGTTCATCGAGTTCGAAAAATATTATTTTTCAGAACCTGACCTTCAAGCATACCAGCACTATTAACGGTAATGACGATATTCAGATTTACCTCACGCACGGCAATAAATACTGGCTGGATCACCTCACGTTCCCCGGCCATGATTATACGCTGACCGACGGCGGGCTGGATAAACTGATTTATATCGGGGAAAAAGCCGATTACGTCACCATCAGCAACTGCCTGTTCAAAAACCATGAATACGGTTTGATCCTTGGTTATCCGCAGGACGGCAGCAGTAATGGCTCCACCTACGACGGTTACCCGCACCTGACTATTTGCCACTGCTATTTCAGCAATATTTACGTGCGCGCGCCGGGACTGATGCGTTATGGCTATTACCACGCCTATAACAACTTCATCGACAAGTATCAGCTGGGTTTTACGCTGGCGCAGAACGCCAAGATTGTGTCCGAGTATAACTATTTCGGCACCACCACCAGCAGTAACAAAGGGATGCTGGACGACAAAGGGACCGGGACCTTTACCGATACCGGCAGTACGCCGTCCATTACCAACCAAACCTCGTCGGCCAGCAAGTGGACGCCGTCTTCCAATTACAGCTACAAGCTGAAGACGGTTTCTGAAGCTAAAACCTTTACCCAGAATTATGCCGGTGCGCAAAGCGCCAGCCTGACTTTCGGCGGGTAAATTATCCGAACGGGCTGGCGACAGCCCTTTGAGGCTGTTTACAAACAGCTATGTTGTCTTGTGAACGGTGACGTTTGTCCGGTCAGTGAATAGTTTCGTGCGGGATAAGCGGTGTAATTTCTTTGCCGCTCCATTGCACGCACGACAAGAAGAGGTTCAAACGCCACCTCTCCTTGACCGCTGGCTGGTGGCTAAACTGCGGCGCTGCGCGCTACCTTCGGCGTTCGCCTTCGCTGTTCGGGCCGCCCGTGACGTGTTCCCAACACGACACGGGCTTTCGCGACGTCCTGTCGCTCACCCGGCGAAGTCGCTCACCTCAGCGCAGTTTTTGACGCCGGAAAAATGTTTCATCTTGTACTTAGGGTTTTGTCAGCAATCCGAACGGGCTGGCGACAGCCCGTTTTTACCCATTACCAGATAGCTCAATGCCGGATAGCTCAATGTCTGATTGCTCAACCCTTGAACACGCCGGGGCTTAACGCTAAGGTAAGCGCCTCTCAGCCACCCCAGGTTCATGCATGATTACCCTCGCGCTCATCGACGATCACCTTATTGTCCGTTCCGGCTTTGCCCAACTGCTGGGGCTTGAATCCGATATGCAGGTGGTGGGGGAATTCGGTTCCGGGCGTGAGGCGCTGGCGGGGCTGCCGGGGCGAGGCGTGCAGGTTTGCATCTGCGATATCTCGATGCCGGAGCTTTCCGGGCTTGAGCTGCTCGCCCAACTGCCGACAGGTATGGCGGTGATTATGCTGTCGGTGCACGACAGCCCGGCGCTGATCGAACAGGCGCTGAACGCCGGGGCACGTGGTTTTCTCTCAAAACGCTGTAGCCCGGATGAACTGATTGCGGCGGTGCGTACCGTCGCGGGCGGTGGCTGTTATCTGACGCCGGACATTGCCCTGAAACTGGCGTCAGGCCGACGAGACCCGTTGACGCGCCGTGAGCGTCAGGTGGCGGAAAAGCTGGCGCAGGGAATGGTGGTGAAAACCATCGCCGCCGAATTGGGGCTGTCGCCGAAAACGGTACACGTTCACCGGGCCAACCTGATGGAAAAACTGGGCGTCAATAACGACGTGGAGTTGGCACGCCGCATGTTTGATGGCTGGTGATGCGCCCGATTGCGACCTGGCTTATCGCCGCCTTCGCCAGCTGTTTTATCTTCTCCGCCGCGTGGTTTTGCCTGTGGAGCATCAGCCTGCACCTGGTGACGCGCCCGGATCTGGCCGCGCTGCTGTTTCCTTTCGGTTTACGGCTGGGGTTGATGCTACAGTCGCCGCGTCGTTTCTGGCCGGTGTTGCTGGGCAGCGAATGGCTGCTTCTGGTCTGGCTGGCGCAGGAAGTGGCGCTGGCGAATTTGCCGCTGCTGCTAACGGGCAGCGTGCTGGCGTTGCTGCCGGTAATGCTGGTGTCCCGGCGGCCGCGTCAGGATGACTGGCACACGCTGCTGTTGCAGGGCGGTGCGCTGATTGCGGCGGCGCTGCTGCAATCCCTGCCGTGGCTCGGCCGCGGCGAAGATACGCTTACGGTGCTGCTGCTGACCCTGACCGGTGGACTGACGCTCTCGCCCACCTGTTTGCTGATCTGGCATTACCTGTCCAGCTCGACCTGGTTACCGCTCGGGCCGTCGCTGGTTTCCCAGCCGGTGAACTGGCGCGGGCGCCATCTGCTGTGGTATCTGCTGCTGTTTGTGGTCAGCCTGTGGCTGCAACTGGGGCTGCCGGCGGAGCTGTCGCGGTTTACCCCGTTCTGTCTGGCGCTGCCGATCATCGCGCTCGCCTGGCACTATGGCTGGCAGGGCGCGCTGATCGCCACGCTGATGAACGCCATTGCGCTCATCGCCAGCCAGACCTGGCATGAACATCCGGTGGATCTACTACTCTCGCTGTTGGCTCAGAGCCTGACCGGGTTGCTGCTCGGCGCGGGTATTCAGCGCCTGCGCGAACTTAACCTGTCGCTGCAAAACCAACTGGCGCGTAATCGCCGTCTGGCGGAGCGGCTGCTGGAGACGGAAGAAGACGTGCGGCGCGACGTGGCGCGGGAGCTGCACGACGATATCGGCCAGACCATCACCGCCATTCGCACGCAGGCGAGTATTCTTCAGCGGCTGGCGCCGGAGCACCGTGGCGTGCGGCAGAGCGGGGCGCTCATCGAGCAGTTATCGCTCGGGGTGTATGATTCGGTGCGCCGGTTGATGGGCCGTCTGCGCCCGCGTCAGTTGGACGATCTCACTCTGGAGCAGGCGGTGCGTTCGTTGATGCGCGAGATGGAGCTGGAAGCGCACGGTATCGTCAGCCATCTGGCCTGGCACATTGACGAAGCGTCGCTCAGCGAAGGATTACGGGTAACGCTGTTTCGCGTTTGTCAGGAAGGGCTGAATAATATTGTGAAACACGCCAACGCCAGCGCAGTGACGTTGCAGGTCTGGCAACAGCACGAGCGGCTGACGCTGGTGATCGAGGACGACGGCGGCGGGCTACCGCCTGGCTCCGGCGCCGAAGGTTTTGGCCTGCTCGGCATGCGCGAGCGCGTCACCGCGCTGGGCGGCACCCTGCAGCTTTCCTGTACTCACGGCACCCGTTTAACCGTCAGCCTGCCGCTGCCCGCCGGCAAGGAGTCTTGATGTCCAGCTTCCCT
Organism: Dickeya dadantii NCPPB 898; assembly: GCF_000406145.1. NCBI lineage: Bacteria > Pseudomonadati > Pseudomonadota > Gammaproteobacteria > Enterobacterales > Pectobacteriaceae > Dickeya > Dickeya dadantii. The sequence goes on from NZ_CM001976.1 coordinate 610,050, forward strand.
AACATTCGTTTCCTGACCATTCCCGCCAGCGCGCCGCCGCTGGCCGACCGCCAGGCGATTGATGAAACCTACCGTTACTGGCGTCGGCATATCCTGATTACGCTGTATCTGGGTTATGCGCTGTTTTACTTCACCCGCAAAAGTTTTAACGCCGCGGTGCCGGAAATTCTCGCCAGCGGGTTGATGGCGCGTACCGATATCGGGCTGCTGGCGACGCTGTTTTACGTGACCTATGGCGCGTCGAAATTTCTCTCCGGCATCGTGAGCGACCGTTCCAACGCCCGTTATTTCATGGGCATCGGCCTGCTGGCGACCGGCGTGGTGAATATTCTGTTTGGATTTTCCTCGTCGCTGTGGGCCTTCGCCGCGTTGTGGATGGCGAACGCCTTTTTTCAGGGCTGGGGTGCGCCGGTGTGCGCCAGGCTGCTTACCAGCTGGTATTCGCGCACCGAGCGCGGCGGCTGGTGGGCGCTGTGGAATACCGCGCATAACGTGGGTGGCGCGCTGATCCCGATGGTGGTGGGGGCGGCGGCGCTGCATTACGGCTGGCGCGCCGGGATGATGATCGCCGGTTCGCTGGCTATTCTGGCCGGGCTGTTTTTATGCTGGCGGCTGCGCGACAAGCCGCAGACTCTTGGCCTGCCGAGTGTGGGCGAGTGGCGTCAGGATGCGCTGGAGATTGCCCAGCAGCAGGAGGGCGCCGGGTTGTCGCGCCGGGAAATCCTGCATAAATATGTGTTCACCAACCCGTACATCTGGCTGCTGGCCTGTTGCTATGTGCTGGTGTACGTGGTGCGCGCCGCCATTAACGACTGGGGCAACCTCTACATGTCGGAAACGCTGGGGGTCGATCTGGTGACCGCCAACTCGGCGGTGACCATGTTTGAACTGGGCGGATTTATCGGCGCGCTGGTGGCCGGCTGGGGGTCGGACAAGCTGTTTAACGGTAACCGTGGCCCGATGAACCTGATTTTTGCCGCCGGCATTTTGCTGTCTGTCGGTTCGCTGTGGCTGATGCCGTTCGCCAGCTATGTGATGCAGGCCGCCTGCTTCTTTACTACCGGTTTCTTCGTCTTCGGCCCGCAAATGCTGATTGGCATGGCGGCGGCCGAATGTTCCCATAAAGACGCCGCCGGTGCCGCCACCGGGTTTGTGGGGCTGTTCGCCTATCTTGGCGCGTCGCTGTCCGGCTGGCCGCTGGCGCGCATCATGGATGTGTGGCACTGGAGCGGTTTTTTCGCGGTGATCGCCGTGGCGGCCGGTATCTCGGCGCTGCTGCTGTTGCCTTTCCTGCGCGCTTCCTCGCCGCGCGCTGCAAGCGATGTAGCGTGATTCGCTTCACCCTTTTGCCCTGAATCGGCGAAAACCGGGAAAATTTCCTAGTTTAAGCAGGACGTTCCCTCAGGCCCGTCTCTTCGGCGCTGCTTACAATTCGAGCAAACATAAGGCCGCGCGAGCAAACAAGGCCGCGCGAGCAAACATAAGGCCGCAGGCCGTCACGTCCCGCAAGAGGAAACATCATGCTCAACTTTCTAACCCAGGTGCGTAAGCCAACGCTGGATCTGCCGCTCGATGCGCGGCGTAAAATGTGGTTCAAGCCGTTCATGCAATCTTATCTGGTGGTGTTCATCGGCTACCTGACCATGTACTTGATCCGTAAAAACTTCAACATCGCCCAGAACGACATGATCGGCACCTACGGGTTGAGCATGACGCAGCTCGGCATGATTGGCCTTGGTTTTTCGATAACCTACGGCGTGGGGAAAACGCTGGTGTCCTATTATGCGGACGGCAAAAACACCAAACAGTTCCTGCCGTTTATGCTGATCCTCTCCGCCATTTGCATGCTCGGCTTCAGCGCCAGCATGGGCGCGGGTTCCGTCAGCCTGTTTTTGATGATCGCGTTTTATGCGTTGAGCGGATTTTTCCAGAGCACCGGCGGGTCATGCAGCTATTCCACCATCACGAAATGGACGCCGCGCCGCAAACGCGGCACCTGGCTGGGACTGTGGAACATTTCCCATAACCTCGGCGGCGCGGGCGCGGCGGGCGTGGCGCTATTCGGCGCCAACTACCTGTTTGACGGCCATGTCGTCGGGATGTTTATCTTCCCGTCGATCATCGCGCTGATTGTCGGTTTCATCGGCCTGCGTTTCGGCAGCGACTCCCCGGAAGCCTACGGTCTGGGGAAAGCCGAAGAGCTGTTCGACGAGGCGATCTCGGAAGAGGACAAGGAGGCGGAAGACGGCGCCATGACCAAATGGCAGATCTTCGTCGAGTATGTGCTGAAGAATAAAGTGATCTGGCTGCTGTGTTTCTCCAACATCTTCCTGTACGTGGTGCGCATCGGTATCGACCAGTGGTCCACGGTTTACGCCTATCAGGAATTGAAGCTGCCGAAAGCGGTGGCGATTCAGGGCTTCACGTTGTTTGAGGCCGGCGCGCTGGTCGGTACGCTGCTGTGGGGCTGGCTGTCGGATCTCGCTAACGGTCGTCGCGGGCTGGTGGCTTGTATCGCGCTGGCGTTGATCATCGCCACGCTTGGCGTTTATCAGCACGCCAGCAACCAGTATGTCTATCTTTCGTCGCTGTTTGCGCTGGGCTTTTTAGTGTTCGGCCCGCAGTTGCTGATTGGCGTGGCCGCCGTCGGTTTTGTGCCGAAGAAAGCCATCAGCGCCGCCGACGGCATCAAAGGAACGTTCGCCTATCTGATTGGCGACAGCTTCGCCAAGCTGGGGCTGGGGATGATCGCCGACGGCACCCCGATTTTCGGGTTGACCGGTTGGGCGGGCACCTTTGCCGCGCTGGATGCCGCCGCGATCGGTTGTATCTGCCTGATGGCGATGGTGGCGATGATGGAAGAGCGCAAAATCCGCCGCGAAAAACGCCTGCGCCAGACGCAAGCTGCCTGATGGCTCCTGCCGCCGGCGAGGTTGCCGGCGGCGGTTGAGGATCGCTATTATTCCTCTTTCGCCTGAACGGCCTCTTACGGAATATTTCCGCTTTCTCCACAATTGGCGCAATTGTGAATATCTCCCTTGCAAAGCTTTACCCTAGCCCCCGGTTAACTGAAATTCCCCGGCCTATACTGCATCGCAAAGGTTGACGCATTCCGGTGCGTTAATAATTAAAACCGTAACGTGAAGGAAGGTCTTATGTCTAAATTAACTGCGATTGTGATTGCCTCTGCGCTGGCGCTGGGTAGCGTCGGCTTCTCCTACGCTCAGGATAATACCCCGCCGGATCAGGGCGCGCATATGATGAAACATCATGACGGCGAGCGTGGTGAGCGCGGCATGGAACATGACATGATGTTTAAAGGGCTGAATCTGACCGATGAGCAGCGTCAGAAAATGCGCGACATCATGGAGAACGCCAAAAAGGACCGCGAACGGCCTTCGGCTGAGACGCGTACTGAATGGCACAGCCTGATTGCGGCCGACAGCTTTGATAAAACCAAGGCGGAAGGCGTAGTCAATAAAATGGCCGAAGCCGGCAAAGCGCATATGCTGAAACGTCTGGAAATCCAGAACAAGATGTACAACGTGTTGACGCCGGAACAGAAAAAACAGTTCAACGACAACTTCGCCAAACACCAGAAAGAGCCGGTGCCGCCGAAAGCAGCGCAATAAATCCTGGCCTGATATCAACAGGGCGCGTCAACTGACGCGCCCTGTTTTCGTTGCCTGCCGGGAAATACATCACTTTTGGCGGAATCTCTTGCGTTCAGACAGGTTTTTTCCCATCAGCACTTTTCAATCGCCCACTCTTGCTCTATCAATAGCGCGTCAATTGTGATTCATGGAGTGCGGCTCATGGCGTCTTTCGCCCTCAAATCTGTCCTTTTTCTCGGTTTCATCAGCGTACTGAGCGCCTGTAAGCAAGAAACGACAGTGGACGTTTCTCGCCCGTTTACCACGTTTGAAGGCAAAACCATGGGCACCTTCTACAGCGTGAAGATCAGCGGGGCGTTGCCGGAAACAAGTCAGCAATTACAGCAGGAGATCGATGCCTTGCTGGAGCAGGCCAACAACGAGATTTCCACCTATCGTAACGACTCGGTGTTGTCCCGCTTTAACCGCGACACCGGCACGGACCCGCAGCCGATCAGCAATGGCATGGCGGATATCATTCTGGCCGCGCAGCGTATCGGCCGGGCGACGGGCGGGGCGATGGATATCACCGTGGGGCCGCTGGTCAACCTGTGGGGATTTGGGCCGCAGAAGCAGCCGGTAGCGATTCCCAGCCAGCAGCAGATTGATGAGGCGCGGCGTAAAGTCGGGCTGAACCATCTTCGCCTAATCAGCGATCATCAGGGCGAATGGTTGCAGAAAGATCTTCCGGGCCTGTATGTGGATCTCTCCACGCTGGGTGAGGGGTACGGCGCGGACCTGTTGGCGCAACTGATGACCCGCAAAGGTATCACCAACTATCTGGTTTCGGTGGGCGGCGCGATTTCCAGTCGCGGCGTCAACGGGCAGGGGCAGCCCTGGCGGGTGGCGATTCAAAAACCCACCGACAAGGAGAACGCCATTCAGGCAGCCGTCGATCTGCAAGGCTACGGTATCAGTACCTCCGGCAGCTATCGCAACTATTTCGAGCAAGACGGCAAACGCTATTCCCATGTCATTGACCCGGCCACCGGCCGGCCGATTACGCATCAGTTGGTTTCCGCCACCGTGATTGCCAGAACCGCGCTGGAGGCGGACGGCTGGGACACCGGGCTGATGGTGCTGGGCACCGAAAAGGCGTTGAAACTGGCGGAGCAGCAGGGCTTGGCGGTCTATTTAATTACCAAAACCGATAAGGGATTCGAGGCGATGATGACGCCGCAGTTCAAAGCGTTTCTGTTGCCGACGCCGTAATACTTGTCGATAGGCGCGCGTTGAAAGACCGGTAAAGACCACATAGGGGTGTACCCTATGTGGTCGTCATCTGGTCATCGGTGTCCCGGTCAGTCAACTGCCGCCATGTCCGCAGAGAAGCGGGCTGCTGCGCTCAGTACTGCCAGAATCGACGCGGTAGTGATGTTCGTATGTCGGCCTACGCCAAAGCGTGAACCGGGTACACCGGGTATGGCCGCTTCGACAATCGCCAGTGCTACCGCGTTGGAGCCCGCGCCCAGGCTGCGTTCTTCATAGCTGTCTATGCGTAGCGGTAAGCCCAGCGCTGCCACCGTCGCGGCAATCGGGCCGTTGCCTGTTCCCTCGACAACCCTGACGTCGCTATCCGTATGAACCAGTTCCAGTGCGATACCTTGTCCGTCGGTATGATCGAACAGGCGGTGGTGGCGATAGATAAAGCCGGGTTGTTCTTGCATCGGAACAAGGTATGTGCGTTCGAACAGCGCCCATATTTGCTCGCTGGCCAGTTCCGTTTCGCTGGCGTCGGCCAGCGCTTGTACGATAGTGCTGAACTCTACCTGCATTCGACGCGGCATGACGATGCCGTGGTCGCGTTGTAGCAAGAACGCGATACCGCCTTTCCCCGACTGGCTATTGACGCGCACGATGCTGTCGTAAGTACGCCCGAGGTCCTTGGGGTCAATCGGCAGATACGGCACGCACCACGGCCTGTCGGCCTGTTGTGCGAGTTGTGAGTATTGTGCGGCGAAACCCTTGGCGATGGCATCCTGATGCGAGCCGGAAAAGGCCGTGAAGACCAGGTCGCCTACATACGGGTGACGTGGGTGAATGGGCAGCGCGGTACATTCTTCGGCGACACGAGCAACCGCCGCAATGTCAGAGAAATCCAAACCCGGCGCAATACCCTGCGTATACAGGTTCAACGCTAGCGTGACGACATCGACGTTGCCGCTGCGCTCGCCATTGCCAAACAGACAACCTTCGACACGCTGCGCACCAGCCAGCAGAGCCTGTTCGGCACAGGCAACGCCCGTCCCCCTGTCGTTGTGTGGATGCACCGACAGCACAATGTGCTCACGCCGTGCCAGCCGCCGATCCATCCATTCGATTTGGTCGGCGAAGACGTTAGGCGTAGAAACTTCAACCGTGGTTGGCAGATTGATGATCATCGTTCGTTGTGGCCCGGCATCCCAGGCGTGAATGGCGGCGTTGCAGACGGACAGTGAAACGTCCAGCTCGGCCATGCAGAAGGTCTCGGGTGAGTATTGCAAGACCCACTCGGTTTCCGGGTGGGCTGCCGTTAGCCGTTTGAACAGCGCAATGTGGCGTTCCACCATGTCGATAATCTGCGGCACGCTCATGCCGAACACGGTTTCGCGCCAGACGGGAGCAATGGCATTGTAGAAATGTACGATGACACGCCGTGCGCCAGCCACACAGCGTACCGTTTCGGCGATCAGGTCCTCGCGCAATTGCGTCATGACCATCGGGGTGACGTCTTCGGGAATCTGTTCTGTGTCAATCAGGTGGCGCACTATCTCGAAATCCGTACGCGAGGCGGCGGGAAAGCCCACTTCAATTTCCTTGAAACCAAGGCGTACCAGTTCATGGAACAAGCGCAGCTTGCGCTCGCGGTTCATGGGTTCAAACAGCGCCTGATTGCCATCGCGTAAGTCGGTGGACAACCAGATGGGGGCTTGTGTCAGGGTACGTGACGGCCATTGACGATCGACAAGATTGACCAGCGGGGCCGGGCGGTATTTCTGGGAAGGATCGATCAGCATGAAAAACACTCCAAAGGAATCGTTGATACCCGACTCCCCTGGCCTGGGACAAGCTGACGACGGTCGGGGTCAGGGGGAATCAGGATGGGTCATGGCACGAACACGCGCGCGCCGACCCCGACCGGAAATCAGCGGTAGTAGTCGTTGCGAGAGGGCAAGTGTAGTCATGAGAGCAATAGACCCTGTTGAGTGATTTACCACCGATTCTAGGTCTTGCACGTTTAGTCTATCTACATAAAAATAGACAAATCCTTTATCAGTTTGGACAAAATACACGGACATGAGTTTCTCTTCTCCCCAAGACGGCGGTCATGCGCTTGATCTGAGTGCTGGCGAAGCCTGTGGTCTGCCAGTATTTGGTGTCGCCGTGCATTACCCCGCAGGCCATGTCGTGCCTTTGCATCATCATCCGTATGGTCATGTGATCTATGCGGATCGCGGCCTGTTGCGTGTGGAAGCCGAAAGTGGTCAGTGGCTGGTGCCGCCCACGGCGGCAGTCTGGTTGCGGCCGGGGGTGGCACACCGGCTAGTTGTCCCCGTTTCGCTGCAAGCATGCGGTTTGTTCGTGCGTGAGGAGGTTTTCGATCGTCTGCCGACGGTCGACTGCGTCGTGCATGTCTCGGGTCTGCTGCGTGAGTTGATTATGGCGTTGAGCCGAGTCGACGACCCGACTGCGTCTTCCCGGCGCATGCGTCTGCTCGGTGCGCTGCTGGTGGAAGAACTGCATACCCAGCCAGTTCTTCCACTGCATCTACCGTGGCCGATGGGGGAGAACAACCCGATGCTGCGTGTGTGCCAAACGCTGTTGGATAACCCCGGCGATGCCGCTACCGCTACACAGTGGGCTAACCGGCTGTCAATGGGCGATAAGACCTTTCACCGGCGCTTTCTCCAGTCGACTGGCATGACCTTCGGCAGATGGCGTCAGCAGTTGCGGTTAATGTCATCACTCACGCTATTGATGCAAGGAATGCCGATCACCCAGGTGGCGCTGGCGAGTGGTTACGACAGTCACAGTGCTTACAGCACGGCATTTAGCAAACAATTCGGGCAGCCACCTTCCGTATTTGTTGCCACCAGATAGAACCGCTGCCCTTCGATGGAGCGTTGCGCAAAGCCGCCTGTTGCCGGATATCATCGCTCGTGAGTCTGGCTTTCGGGGTCGGAGCCATCTGCGAGAAGTATTCATGCGTGGCTACGGTATTTCGCCTTAGTCGATGGGTTTTTATGGAAAAGTGTCACGGTAGCGTCGGCATTTTATTGTGGGAACAGGGCAGATAAAATAAAGCGTCGGGATATGAACCCTCATGATTTTATGTTAATCCCCATAAGAGGGTTTTTATTTTACGGGGCATAATTATGAACCGGTGTTTTATTTTTTAAGTACTACTCGTCATATTTTTACCGTACTGATAATCCTCATCTTATCCTTGTTTTTTATGAGGTTTTTGTGGGTGTGGAACCATGCTGGTTGCGTCCATTACGCCTGTCGGGAACGAATATTATTTAGGTGAATAAAGCGTTACTTTATTTTAAATAAATGTGAATAAATTATTTTCCCTTGTACCACGCTTTAAACATTGCGATGACATAATAGTGGAATATTAGTTAATTAACTAATTTGATTATTTATAAACTAAAAAGGCAATCATATTAACGTTATGACATCGGCCCGCTAAGCAAAATCAAAAACAATAAACCGATAACAAATTTAAAGCATATAAAACATTGGTAATTTATGGAGTCTCTACTATGAGCGTTAATAACCAGGTACTCAGTCCGTTTACCTTGCCCAATGGCGTCGAGCTTAAAAATCGTCTCCTGATGGCGCCCATGACCACCTGTACCGGCTTTTATGACGGCACCGTCACCAAAGAGCTGGTGGAGTACTATCAGGTGCGTGCCGGCAGCATCGGCGCGGTGATCGTGGAGTGCTGCTTTATCGACGATAAAGGGCTGGCGTTTCCGGGCGCGATAGGCATCGACAACGACGACAAGGTCGCCGGGCTGGCGAAGGTCGCGTCGGCCATCAAGGAGAAAGGCTCGAAAGCCATCCTGCAGATTTACCACGGCGGCCGCATGGTGGAGCCGAAACTGATTGGCGGCCGGTCGCCGGTCGGGCCGAGCGTCGTCGCCGCGCCGCGGGAAGGGGCGGCGGTTCCCATCGCGCTGACGGGCGAAGAGGTGGAAGCCATGATCGCCAAATTTGGCGAAGGGGTGCGCCGGGCCATTGAAGCCGGTTTCGACGGCGTGGAAATCCACGGCGCCAATACCTACCTGATTCAGCAGTTTTACTCCCCGAACTCCAACCAGCGCACCGACGAATGGGGCGGCAGCCGCGACAACCGCGCCAGATTCCCGCTCGCCGTGCTGGAAATCACCCACCAGATGGCGCGTCAGTATGCGGATGCGTCTTTCATCATCGGCTATCGTTTCTCGCCGGAGGAAATCGAAGAGCCGGGCATCCGGTTTGACGACACCCTGTACCTGCTGGAAAAACTGGCGGCGCGCGGGCTGGATTATCTGCATTTCTCAATGGGGTACACCCTGCGCTCGTCCATCGTCGATACCACCGATCCCACCCCGTTGATTGGCAAATATGTCGCCATGCGCTCTGACATGCTGGCGAAGGTGCCGGTTATCGGCGTCGGCGGCGTGGTGAATAAAGCGGATGCCGACGCGGCGCTGGAGCACGGTTACGATCTGGTGGCGGTGGGGAAAGCCTGTATCGCCTATCCGGACTGGGCCGATCGCCTCATCAATCAGCAGAAGATCGACCTGTTTATCGACAGCACCCAACGTGAAGCCCTGACCATCCCGGAACCGCTGTGGCGTTTCTCGCTGGTGGAAGCGATGATCCGCGACATGAGCCTGTCGTCGAAAAAATTCAAGGCGGGCGTCTTCCAGGAAAAAGTGCAGGACGACGCCGGCGAACTGGTGATCAACGTCAGCCTGGAAACGGACCGCATCGCCGATGTGACGCTGGAGCCGAATCCGCAGCTGAATACCGATTTCGTCAGCAGCTTCGAGGTTATCCGTTCCCGCATTCTTGACGCCAACAGCCCGCACGTAGATGCGGTCACCGGCGCCACTACCCAAAGCGAAGCGGTGAAAAAAGCGGTGTCCAAAGCGCTGGCCAAGTCCTGCAAAGCGGCGATCATGGCGGAAGGCGGCGACCCGGCGGATATGCAGCGTTACGACGTGGTGGTGATCGGCAGCGGCGGCGCCGGTCTGGCCGCGGCGATTCAGGCGTGTGATGACGGCGCCAAAGTGCTGATTGTCGAGAAGATGTCGAGCATCGGCGGCAATACCATCAAGGCTTCCGTGGGCATGAACGCGGCGGGAACTCGCTTCCAGAAAATAAAAGGCATCGTAGACGACAAGCAGCGCTTCTACGAGGAGACCCTGAAAGGCGGTAAGCTAAAAAATAATCCCGATTTGCTGAAACGATTCGTGGAAGGTGCGCCGATGGCGATCGAATGGCTGGCGGAGCGCGGCATCGAATTGAACGACATTACCATTACCGGCGGCATGAGCGTGGATCGCACCCATCGACCGGCGGATGGCTCGGCGGTCGGCGGCTTCCTGATCAGCGGTCTGGTGAAGAATATCAACAAGCGCAATATCGACGTGATGCTGGAGACGTCGGTAGTTGATATCGTCCATGAAGCCGGCGCGATTACCGGTGTACGGGTGCTCAACGAAGACCATGAACAGCTGATCATCGCCACCAAAGGCGTGGTGGTCGCCACCGGCGGGTTCAGCGCCAACCGTGAGATGGTGGTGAAGTATCGCCCGGATCTGGACGGCTTTGTCACCACCAACCATAAAGGCGCCACCGGCAGCGGTATCGCGATTCTGGAGAAAGTGGGCGCCGATACCGTCGATCTGGGGGAAATTCAGATCCACCCGACGGTCGAGCAAACCACGTCTTACCTGATCTCCGAATCCATTCGCGGCGGCGGCGCGATTCTGGTGAACCAGCAGGGGCATCGCTTCTTTAACGAGATGGAAACCCGCGACAAGGTATCGGCGGCGATCATCAACCTGCCGGAGAAGTACGCCTATATCCTGTTTGATGAGCAAGTGAGAACCAAAAACAAGGCGGCGGACGAGTATCTGTCTCGCGGTTTTGTGGTGAGTGGGTCTTCTCCGCGCGAGCTGGCGGACAAGCTGGCTATCGACTCTCACGCTTTGCTGGCGACGCTGGAGCGCTATAACCAGTTTGTCGAAAAACAGCATGACGACGACTTCGGCCGTAAAACCGCGTTGCGTCATCCCATCAATCAGGGGCCGTTCTACGCTATCCGCATCGCGCCCGGCGTGCATCACACCATGGGCGGCGTGGTGATCAACACCGATACCGCGGTGCTGGATAACAAGAAACGGGTAATCCGGGGCGCTTTCGCCGCCGGTGAAGTGGTGGGCGGCATCCACGGCGGCAACCGCATCGGCGGCAACGCCGTCGCCGATATCATCGTTTTTGGTATTCAGGCGGGCCGTAACGCGGCATCCTACGTACAGCTGTAATTAACGCCAGCCTGCGTCAGAAGCCTTTCTGACGCAGGCATGATTCGCTTCTCTTCCGGGGTTATCCGCCATGCCGCCAGACGATCGGGTTTACGCCTATTCCACCGTACTCATGGGGTCGCCGATTCTTCTCAAATTGTTTGAGCCGAATGAACATCTGGCCTCGCAGGTGTTTGGTCGCATTAAACAACTGGAGGATGCGTTGACCGTTAACCGGGCCGACTCCGAGGTCATGGATATCAACCATGCGGCAGGTAAACACCCGGTCGTCGTCAGTCAGCCGCTGTTCAATCTGATTAAGCGCGCCAGAGAGGTCAGCCTGCTGGACGACAGTTGCTTCAATTTCACCATCGGACCGGTGGTGAAACGCTGGAAAATCGGCTTTCAGGGCCACAGCGTGCCACCCGCTGACGAATTGCGGGCGTTACTGGCGCTGACCGACCCGCACCACGTCGTGCTCAATGCGCAGCATCGTTCGGTATGGCTGGAAAAGACAGGAATGGAAATCGATCTGGGGGCGATCGCCAAAGGGTATATCGCCGATGTCGTCAGGCAATTCCTGTACCAGCATCATGTCTATCATGCGTTGATCAATCTGGGCGGCAACGTGCTGGCGCTTGGCAGACCGCAGAACGGCGGCCAGACGGCCTGGTCGGTCGGCGTGCAAAAACCGTTTGGCGACAACGGCGCGCTTATCGGCATGGTTCACGTGGCGAACAAATCGGTGGTGACGTCCGGCATTTACGAGCGTTATTTCGAGTGCGACGGCCGCCTGTATCACCATATTCTCGACCCGAAAACCGGTTACCCGCTGGATAACGAATTGTTCAGCGTGACCATCATTTCCGATGCCTCCATCGACGGCGACATCTACACCACCCTGATTTACGGTCTGGGGGTGGAAAAGGGGCTGGCGTACCTGTCGCGGTTACCGCATATCGAAGCCATTTTCGTCACCAAAGACCGGCGGGTGATTCTCTCCTCGCAGCGACAGTATGATTTTACGCTGTTGGATGCGGAGTATGAGGAGTATGAGGTAGCTGCGAGGTGACAGAGCGACGTGCTACGCGTCACCCAGCAGCGCTTTTTTGGCCGCCGCGAGAAATTCATCCGACAACGGGTCCCCGGCGGTTGCGCGCGCCAGCATCAATGCGCCGACTAACAGGACTGTCTGTGTCAGCGCCTGTTGCCTGCGCTGCTCGTCGTCTTGCGTATCGGCAAGGGACTCTAGCCTGTCCAGCATGGCTTTCACGCCATTGAGATACACCTCACGTACTGGTTTTTCTTCACTTTCCCGAGCGACATCACTGGCTAACGCGGTGATTGCGCATCCGTCCTTGACGTCATCACGGTGGCTGGCAGACAGGTAGCTTTCTACCAGTGTGTGCAGATTGTTTTTCCCCGGCTGTTGACTGATTGCGTGCCATTGTATGTTGACGTCTTCAAACGTCTTACGGCTGGCAATTGCGACTAGCTCATCCTTGGAAGCAAAGTGTCCATAGAAGCCACCGTGGGTTAATCCCGCTGCCGCCATCAAGTCATTCACACTGACGCCGTTCAGGCCGCGTTCACGAAAGAGCTGCGAAGAAACGTGGATGATTTCTTCGCGGTTTCGCTCCATCTGCTGTTTTGATACACGGGCCATTGCTTTCTCCTCATCACCGGGCAGGCATCATCTTAGTGTATGAAAATAGCAGACTCAATAGATGATGCCTTTCATCAATAATGATCAAACGGCTCAGGCGCGTGGCGGTCGTAGCGCGGCGATGCGCGCGGTGTCGCCGCCCTGAGCGCGGGGCAGACTGCCTGCTATTTGATCGTGCGGGGTTCCGAGTGAGACGGCGCTGGCGTTATCAAGGCGCGCCATCTGTTCATCACTTAGCGTCACCTCCAGTGCCACCAGAGTATCATCCAACTGATTCAGGGTACGGGAACCCAAAATAGGGATCAGACTGGTGCTGGAATGGGCCGCTTTCTGCCGCAGCCAGGCAATGGCAATGTGCAACGGTTGCCGCTGTTGTTCTTGTGACACTGCGATGACTTCATCCAGCAGCGTGGTATCCCGCTCGATGTGCACCAGCCTGCCGCCAAATCCCTGCAGGCGACCTTCACTGCTGTGGCGGTATTTTCCTGTCAACAGACCGCCGCCCAGCGGAGACCAAAGCGTTGCCGCCAGCCCCAGCGCTTCCGCCATCGGCAGCAGTTCCCGCTCAGCGGTGCGCTGTGCCAGGCTGTATTCCACCTGAATACCGGCAATACGCGACCAGCCACGCAGTTCCGCCATCGTGTCTGCCCGGGCGATACGCCAGGCCGGGAAATTGGATAGCCCGGCATACTGGATTTTCCCTGCGCGGATCAGGTCATCAAAGGTGCGAACGATCTCTTCCAGCGGGGTTAACTGGTCGTCAAAATGTGCCCACAGTATATCAATACGGTCGGTTTTCAGTCGCTTAAGACTGTTTTCCACCGACGAAATCATGTTCTTACGGCTGTTGCCGGTTTGAGAGATGCCCGCGTCCGGCATCGCGCTTAGGGTGTATTTCGTCGCGACGACAAAGTGATCGCGATCGGCGGCGATGAACTCCCCGACCATCTGCTCAGACTGGCCGAACTGATAGGCATCAGCCGTATCGATAAAGTTGCCGCCAGCATTGGTATAACGATCAAATACCTGCTTTGCCTCTTCTTTTTCCGAACCATAGCCCCAACGGGTACCAAAGTTGCCTGTGCCGAGCGCCAGCTCGGATACGCGTAAACCGGTGTTACGGCCAAACGTGGTGTAGTGCATGTTGCTAACCCTCACATTATAAATGTCGATTGACATTTATAATATATGTCATACATCATCTATTGCAAGCATGATGATCATCATCTATATCGCCCTGACAAAAGAGCAAACGTATGACAACGACTCCTTCGGTTCTCATTACCGACGCTTCATCCGGCATTGGCGCTGTCTATGCCGAACGTTTCGCCAGCCGTGGCCATGATCTGGTGCTGGTTGCTCGCGATCATGTACGCATGGATGCCCTGGCAACCGATCTGAGCCAGAAGAATGGCATCACTGTCGATGTTCTGTCGGCTGATCTGACCCGATCCGACGATCTTGCTGTGGTGGAGGCGCGACTGCGCGAAGACAGTCGTATTGGGATCCTCGTGAATAACGCGGAGATGAATATCGGTGGGAACTTCATTGAACAGGAGGCGGACGATGTCGAGCGGTTGGTCACACTCAACACGACGGCGCTTGTCCGGCTTACCAGCGCGATTGCCCCACGGCTGGCGGAGGTAGGTGGGGGAGCCATCATCAATATTGGCTCAGTGATCGGCATGGCACCGGAGTTCGGGTTGACCGTTTATGGCGCGACCAAGGCATTCGTGCTGTTTCTGTCTCAGGGACTCAGTCTTGAGCTGGCTCCCAGAGGTGTCTACGTTCAGGCTGTGCTTCCTGACGTGACGTACACGGAGATTGGGGAGTGCTCAGGCACTGATATTAATACGCTTCCCGAGGTGATGGCAGTAGAGGAACTGGTGGATACCGCGCTGGTTGGTTTTGATCGCCGCGAACCGGTAACCATCCCGTCGCTCCACGAATTCGGGCAATGGGCGACCTATCAACACACCCGGCAAGCTATGCTGCCGGGGTTCGCACCGGCGCATTCTGCCGCACGTTATCGACTGATGCATACGCCGATAATGAATTGCGTCCGCAGCGCGCCGGTTTTATTTACTCAGGCAACAGACAGCCTGATGACGAACCAATAGACAAGGTATTTTATGACATCAAATAAACCCATCGCGCTGGTTACCGGCGCCTCATCGGGCATCGGTGAAGCTACCGCGGAACGGCTGGTTCAGGCCGGCTATAAGGTATACGGCACCAGCCGACGAGGCTCTCAGGCTGGTCACCGGCGGTTTGAGCTGCTGGCGCTGGATGTGACCAGCGATGAATCGGTCGATGCGGCCGTCAGCGAACTGCTGCGTCGGGAAGGGCGTATCGATCTACTGGTGAATAACGCCGGTTTTGGGCTCAGCCCGGCAGGCGCGGAAGAAAGCTCCATCGAACAGGCTAAGGCGATCTTCGACACTAATTTCCTTGGGGTTGTCCGCATGACCCGCGCCGTGGTGCCCCACATGCGCCAACAGGGCGGCGGCCGCATCATCAACATCGGTTCCATTCTTGGCGTCGTACCGATGCCTTATGTGGCGCTTTACGCGGCCAGCAAGCATGCGGTCGAGGGCTATTCAGAAGCGCTGGATCATGAGCTACGTACGCGCGGTATCCGGGTTTCGGTCATTGAGCCTGCCTATACCAAAACGCAGTTCGAGTCCAACAACGTGCCGCCGGATGCGGTGCTGGATGAATACGCCTCGGTACGCCGGGCGCTGGAAAACGTGGTGAAGTTGGCAATGGTGAGCGCAGATGAACCGGTTGTGGTAGCCGAGGTGGTGCTAAAAGCCGCCCGCGCGAAACGTCCGAAACTTCGCTATACGGCAGGTTCAACGGCGACCCGCTTGAGCCTGCTGCGTCGGTTTGCACCGGCGGGTGTGCTGGATTCCGGCATTCGTAAGAGTCTTCAGCTTGATGCTTAGGAAGTCAGCGTATGACCGTCTTATCATTCAGATTCCGTCCTCTGGCTATCTTGTCGGCGCTGCTGTTCTTCGTTCTCGCCGTTGCCTGGATGTCGGTACCGGACCTGATGCTGGCCAGTTGGGGCGTTGATTTCACCAGTTCGGCGGGGCTGGTCAGTCGGCGTTCAGCCGCGCTGTATGCCGGAGTCGGCGTCATGTTCTTCCTGGCCAGAAATGTAGCGCCATCGCCAGCCCGCTCATCCCTGATGAAGGGTGTCGTGAGTACTTGCATGATACTTGCAGCGCTTGGGGTGGGGGAGTTTATTGCAGGGCACGCCAATCGCGGGATCCTGCCGGCTGTCGTGTTAGAAGTCTTACTCGCACTGGCTTTTCTTTCCGTCATTCATACCGATAACCGCGGGTGGGCATGCCGTTAGTAGGTAATCATTCTGGAGATCAACACATTATGAAGGCGTTCATTATCGATCGCTATGGCCGCAGAAGCAGCGGACGAATTGGCGAGATGCCAGAGCCGGAACTACGGGGCGATGACGTCTTGATTCAGGTTCATGCTGCCGGCGTCAATCTACTTGATGCAAAAATCAGCAAAGGCGAGTTCCGGCTAATTCTGCCATATCGCTTGCCGTTGGTGTTGGGAAACGATGTGGCAGGCGTGGTCGTTCGCGTCGGGCCGAAGGTAACGCGATTCAGACCGGGCGATGAGGTGTACGCACGGCCAGACCAGGAACGTATCGGCACCTTTGCCGAATTTATCGCCGTCAAAGAGGATTCTCTGGCGCTGAAACCTGGCAACCTCAGCATGGAAGAAGCGGCTTCTCTTCCGCTGGTCAGCCTGACGGCCTGGCAAGTATTGGTTGAAACCGCAACGTTGAAGAAAGGGCAGAAAGTGCTGATTCATGCCGGTTCCGGCGGCGTGGGCGCCATCGCTATCCAGCTCGCCAAACATCTCGGCGCTTTCGTCGCCACCACCACCGGCACGAGTAACGTTGAATGGGTAAAAGCGCTGGGGGCGGATGTGGTCATTGACTACAGGAAGCAGGATTTTGAAACCGTACTGCACGGCTACGATGTGGTGCTGAACAGTTTGGGTAATGATGTGCTGGAAAAATCGCTGCGGGTGTTGAAACCCGGCGGTCAGCTCATCTCTATATCTGGCCCGCCCGCACCGGAGTTTGCGACAGAACAGGGGCTGTCATGGGGGCTGAAACAGGTGATGCGTTTCCTGAGCCGCCGTATCAGGAAGCTGGCGAAGCAGAAGGGGGTGAGCTACGCGTTTGTCTTTATGCGGGCCAGCGGAGAGCAGCTTGATGGCATTAGCGCTCTCATTGCGTCAGGCGTCATCAGGCCGGTGGTGGACCGGGTCTTTCCGTTTGATGCAACGGCAGATGCGCTGGCCTATGTTGAAACTGGGCGAGCGAAAGGTAAGGTGGTCGTCAAATTGAGATAGCGGTTATCCGTCGAAGGGATGTGTAAGTCATAGACCACATCCTGTTTGACTCAAACTGTTTGACCCAAAAACCTAATCATATGCCACATGATCGTCAGTTCAGGGGACAAAAAGGGGACGCTATCTCCTGAAAAATAAAAAAGTCACCGCTAAAGAGGTGGCTTAATCATATGATTTTACTGCTGAAATTTGGTGGCCCCTGTTGGGTTTGAACCAACGACCAAGCGATTATGAGTCGCCTGCTCTAACCACTGAGCTAAGGGGCCAAGTGGATGTTGATTATAGGTAATCCGGCTAGTGGGGTCTATAGTCTGGCGGCCATATGGTTGTTTTGTATCCAGTACTTAGCCGATTGTTATTATTAAAAATTCATTATATTTGCGGTGGGAATGGGCAGTAATCGTGGGTAAGGGCAGGGGACACAGAGTATGTCGGTCAGGCGTGATGCCGCAAGTCTCCACTGATATGAGAAATAAAAACCCCCGGTCAGGACCGGGGGTTGGCAGCACTGATTCAATAAAAAATCTTATTAATCGTCCAGGAAGCTACGTAATACTTCAGAGCGGCTCGGGTGACGCAGTTTACGCAGCGCTTTCGCTTCGATCTGACGAATACGCTCACGGGTTACGTCGAACTGTTTGCCGACTTCTTCCAGCGTATGGTCGGTATTCATGTCGATACCGAAACGCATACGCAGTACCTTGGCTTCGCGTGCGGTCAGCCCGGCCAACACGTCGTGGGTGGCGGAACGCAGGCTTTCCGAGGTGGCGGAATCCAGCGGCAGCTCCAGCGTGGTATCTTCGATGAAATCCCCCAGATGCGAATCTTCATCGTCACCGATCGGGGTTTCCATAGAGATCGGCTCTTTGGCGATCTTCAGTACCTTGCGGATCTTGTCTTCCGGCATCAGCATACGCTCTGCCAGTTCTTCCGGCGTCGGCTCGCGGCCCATTTCCTGCAGCATCTGGCGGGAAATACGATTGAGTTTGTTGATAGTCTCAATCATGTGCACCGGGATACGGATGGTGCGCGCCTGATCCGCGATGGAGCGGGTAATCGCCTGACGAATCCACCAGGTAGCGTAGGTGGAGAACTTGTAGCCGCGGCGATATTCGAACTTGTCTACCGCTTTCATCAGGCCGATGTTGCCTTCCTGAATCAGATCCAGGAATTGCAGGCCGCGGTTGGTGTATTTCTTGGCGATCGAGATAACCAGACGCAGGTTCGCTTCCACCATCTCTTTCTTGGCGCGACGCGCCTTGGCTTCGCCAATCGACATACGACGGTTGATGTCTTTGACTTGTTCAATAGTCAGGCCGGTTTCTTCTTCGATCTGCTGCAATTTCTGCAGGCTGCGATGCACGTCGTCTTCCACTTCGCGCAGTTTTTCACACCAGGGTTTCCCCATGGAAAGCGCGGCATCGAACCACTTGCGGTTGGTTTCATTGCCGGTGAACAGCGTCACGAAGTTTTTCTTCGGCATTTTGCACAGTTCAACGCACAGTTTCATGATCTGGCGTTCCTGCGCACGCACGCGGTCCATCATGGCGCGCATGTTGTTCACCAGCAGGTCAAACTGCTTCGGCACCAGACGGAACTGCTTGAACACTTCAGACAGCTTGTTGATTTCATCAATAGCGGTCGGGTGGCTGCGGCCATGCGCCTTGATGCTTACGCGGGTCGCTTCATACTGATCGCGCAGCTCGGTGAATTTCTGACGCGCCAGCTCCGGGTCGATGCTGTTGTCATCGTCGGTATCGTCTTCTTCGTCTTCTTCGTTTTCGTCGTCGTCATCCATGCCGTCGCCGGCCAGCTCGGCGTTTTCGGGCGTGGTGTTCGGCGCCAGATCTTCTTCGGCGTTGGGATCAACAAAGCCGGTGATCAGATCGGACAGGCGGCTTTCTCCCGCTTCGACGCGATCGTATTGATCCAACAGATAGGTGATGGCTTCCGGATACTCGGCAACAGAGCACTGCACCTGATTGATACCGTCTTCGATTCGCTTGGCGATATCGATTTCCCCTTCACGGGTCAGCAGTTCGACGGTACCCATCTCACGCATGTACATACGGACCGGATCGGTCGTGCGGCCAATCTCAGATTCAACGCTGGACAATACCTGCGCCGCTGCTTCGGCAGCATCTTCATCGGCGGTATTTTCAGCCAGCATCAGATCATCGGCATCCGGCGCTTCTTCCATCACCTGGATGCCCATGTCGTTAATCATCTGGATGATGTCTTCGATCTGATCGGAGTCGATGATATCTTCCGGCAGATGGTCATTGACCTCGGCATAGGTCAGGTAGCCTTGCTCCTTACCACGGGTGACAAGTAGCTTGAGCTGTGACTGCGGGTTTTGCTCCATAAGACGGTATCCACACTTCAGAATATTGGGGTTGGTGTCGGTCAGCGTAAGTCGCTAACAATAACATTAGGGGAATTTTTCTTATCGCCGCAGCCCCCGTAGCGGCACGCTGTAGGGCTCGACCCTACTATTTATCGGCAATTAAGCCGCGGGAAATCAGTTTTTTCGTGTTAGCGCCAGTTGCAGCGACCACAGTTCCTTGCGCTCGTTCGTACTCAGCCCATGCGTTCTCTCGCGGGCGATTAGCGTGTCCATCCGCAGCTGTAGCAACTGGTCGTAGAGCTCGGCCAGGCTGACCCTGAATTTTTCTTCGAGCTCTTCCTCTTCAATCATATGGTCCCAGGAGGCCAGGGTTTCAAGCTGCTTGCGATATTTACTTTCGCGATATTTTTCCAGCAGCAGTCCCATGTTCATGCCTGGGCTTTCATTGCAGGTTTTCACCAGATCCAGAAACAGTTCCAGCCCTGCAACCTTGTTCTCTTCCACACCGTTGAGCGCCAGTTCCGGCACCTCGGCGGACAGCCTCGGATTTTGTACTAAAAGTCCTATCAGTATACGCATAGTTGTGACTTTTAGCCGTGGAGGCTGGTAGGACGATGTTTGCTCCGCCGCTTTCGGCAGCAGGCGGTCCAGCTGGCTGTCGTCCAACAGCCCCAGTTTATTGCCAAGTTGTTGACGTAAGTATAATCGCAACGTTTCGCCCGGCACCTGCCCAATTAGGGGTAGAGCCAGCGTACTGAGCTTGGCGCGCCCGTCCGGGGTGCTCATGTCCACCTGCTGCAGTAGCGAGTCGAACAAAAACGCCGACAGCGGCATCGCCTGCTCGATGCGTTGCTCGAACGCCGCCTTGCCTTCCTGACGCACCAGCGTATCCGGGTCTTCGCCGTCGGGCAGGAACATAAAGCGTAACTGCCGACCGTCATCCAGATAGGGTAGCGCGGTTTCCAGCGCGCGCCAGGCGGCGTCGCGTCCGGCGCGGTCGCCATCGTAACAACACACCACCTGATCGGTAGCGCGAAACAACAGCTGGATGTGGTCCGCCGTCGTTGATGTTCCTAGCGAAGCCACCGCGTAATCGATGCCAAACTGAGCTAACGCGACCACATCCATGTAACCTTCAACCACCAACAGTCGCTTCAATTCCGGATTTTTCTGTTGCGCTTCGTACAGGCCGTACAGCTGTCGGCCTTTGTGAAAAATCTCGGTTTCCGGCGAGTTCAGGTACTTGGGCATACCGTCGCCCATCACCCGACCGCCAAAAGCGATAACCCGCCCACGCTTGTCGCGGATCGGGAACATCACCCGATCGCGGAAACGGTCGTAAGTACGGCCGTTATCGTTGGTCACCAGCATGCCGGCGTCGGTCAACGTGGTCCGGTTTTCGCTGCTGCGCCCGAAGCGCTTTAACGCATTGTCCCACCCCGGTGGCGTACATCCGATAGCGAATTGCCGGATCACCTCATCACTCAGGCCGCGTCTGGACAGATACTCTCTGGCCGGCGTACCCGCAGGTTGGTTCAGGGTATGTTGGTAAAAAGCGCTTAATTGTTCCATCAGCTCGTATAAACTTTGCCGCTGGTGGCGTTCGAGCTGGGTCGGACCGGTGCCTGCTTCGTAAGGGACTTCCAGGCCGTGCATCGCTGCCAGTTCTTCAATGCTTTCAACAAATTCCAGACGGTCATAATTCATCAGGAAATCGATCGCGTTGCCGTGGGCGCCGCAGCCGAAGCAATGGTAGAACTGCTTGTCACCGTTAACGGTGAACGAAGGGGTTTTCTCGTGGTGGAACGGGCAACACGCGTGATAATTCTTGCCCTGCTTTTTCAGTTTGACGCGCGCATCGATCAGGTCAACGATGTCGGTGCGAGCCAGCAGGTCATTAATAAATACGCGGGGAATACGTCCAGCCATAAGCCCCTTATCTATATACGTTTATAAACGACAATAAGCCGCGCATTCCTTTCGGAAAGCACGGCCTTCGTATGCAACTGCTAAGTCTGCGGATTAATCACGCGGTGGAGGATACACCTCCAGAAAATTAATACAGACGAGTGCGGCGTGCGTTTTCTCGAGCCAGCTTCTTGGCGTGACGTTTCACAGCAGAAGCTTTGGCGCGTTTACGTTCGGTAGTCGGTTTTTCATAGAACTCACGACGACGAACTTCAGCCAAAACACCCGCTTTTTCGCAGGAACGCTTGAAACGACGCAGAGCGACGTCGAACGGCTCGTTTTCACGTACTTTAATTACCGGCATGTGCCTCTCACCTTAGTAAATTCGGTTTGCTGCTGGCCTTGTGCCAGCCTTTTCAAAATGGTGCGGAATTCTACTGCAACTGTGGCGCGTTTGTAAAGTGCGTCAGCGATCATAAAACGCGCGGCGCCGGTTCGCTCGTCTGTGGACTGGCTTATGATAGACTATGCCCCGCCTGAATCAAGCAGCCGTGGCGGGCCGCCGTAAATGTAAACGAGAGTGAAAACAGCAATGCGCGTATTGGGTATTGAAACATCCTGCGATGAAACCGGGGTCGCGATTTATGACACGCAGGCCGGACTACTGGCGAATCAGCTTTATAGCCAGGTGAAATTGCATGCCGATTATGGCGGCGTGGTGCCTGAGCTGGCCTCTCGCGATCATGTTCGCAAAACCGTGCCACTGATTCAGGCGGCGCTGGAAGAAGCCGGGCTACAGCACGGCGATATCGATGGCGTCGCTTATACGGCCGGCCCGGGTCTGGTGGGGGCGCTGCTGGTCGGTGCAACGGTAGGGCGCTCGCTGGCGTTCGCCTGGAATGTGCCGGCCATACCGGTGCATCACATGGAAGGGCACTTGCTGGCGCCGATGCTGGAAGACAACCCGCCGGCGTTTCCGTTTGTCGCGTTGCTGGTGTCCGGCGGTCATACCCAGTTGATCAGCGTTACCGGTATTGGCGAATACCGTTTGCTGGGTGAGTCTATCGATGATGCGGCCGGCGAGGCGTTCGATAAAACCGCCAAGCTGCTGGGGCTGGATTATCCGGGTGGGCCGTTGCTGTCGAAAATGGCACAAGGCGGGCATGCCGGTCGCTTTGTTTTCCCCCGGCCGATGACTGATCGACCCGGTCTGGATTTTAGTTTCTCCGGGCTGAAGACGTTCGCCGCCAATACTATCCGTGAAAACGGCAGCGATCCGCAAACGCAGGCGGATATCGCGCGAGCGTTCGAAGATGCGGTGGTGGATACGCTAGCCATCAAATGCCGGCGAGCGCTTGACGAGACCGGGTTCAGCCGGCTGGTAATGGCTGGCGGCGTGAGCGCCAACCGGACATTGCGCCAGCGGCTGGCGGACATCATGGCGAAACGAGGCGGCGACGTGTTCTATGCCCGCCCTGAATTCTGTACCGATAACGGCGCCATGATTGCTTATGCGGGAGCGGTTCGCCTTGCCCAGGGCGTGACGGATGAGCTTGGCATCACGGTTCGGCCGCGTTGGCCGCTGGCCGAATTACCGGCGTTGTGATGGTCTGGCTATTCCACCTCAAACGGATGACGGGGCGGAGAAGCATTACAGTTCCTGTTCAAACAATACCAGTATTGCTTCATACAACTGTTTGACACTGAAGCCCCGGGCTGGCGTGGTAAAAATGGTATCGTCGCCGGCGATGGTGCCGAGAATTCCTTCCGATTTGCCCAGTGAGTCCAGCAGGCGGGCGATCAACTGCGCAGCGCCGGGGCTGGTGTGAATCACGACCACCGCGTCGTTGTAATCGACGTCCAGCACCAGGTTTTTCAGCGGGCTAGTGGTGGTGGGAACACCCAGTTCGGCAGGCAGACAGTAAACCATCTCCATCTTCGCGTTGCGGGTACGCACCGCGCCAAACTTGGTCAACATGCGGGATACTTTGGACTGGTTGATGTTCTCGAAACCATCGTCCTGCAGCGCTTGCACAATCTCGCTTTGCGAGCTGAATTTCTCTTCTTTTAACAGCGCCTTGAACGCCTTAACCAAGTCTTCTTGTTTCGTAGAGTTACGCATTCTGCACCGTGTCCGGGAAAAAGTAGAACATGCGGCCATTATGCATTTGAATGAATTTTTATGCAATATGAGCGCGTATAAAACCGGATTGTTGGCCTGAGACATCGGACTTCATGTGCGGCGGGGCAATACTTTACCAGGGTGTCAAAAAACGTGCTCTTCATCACATAAAAGTAAAATAAATGTTATCAAAATGATGTTGTTTGGAGGCTGATGGTCGGTGTAATGTAACACACCCGTTAATCAGTCGTGGGCTTATGCCGGGGCGCACCGCAATTGCCTGTTACTTTAATTACCTTTCAGATATCGGGCAGATTGTTAGTTTATTATTAATCACATAGTGCGTTATCGCTGCGTGCCTATTTTTCGCTGCGGACCTATGTAGTGGCCCTCTGAAAACAGGTCTGACGCCTGGCTTCTCTCGCGAGCATAAACGTTTTTAACTAAACGCATCCACGGTAATTTTACTTAACATAATAAGGAGTTTAGGATGAAAGTTGCAGTTCTCGGAGCCGCTGGTGGTATTGGTCAAGCCCTTGCCCTTCTCCTCAAAACCCAGCTTCCTTCAGGTTCAGAGCTCTCTCTTTATGATATCGCCCCCGTTACGCCGGGTGTGGCTGTCGATCTGAGCCATATTCCCACCGATGTGAAAATCAAAGGTTTCAGCGGTGAAGATGCTACCCCTGCTCTGGAAGGCGCGGATATTGTACTGATGTCTGCCGGGGTGGCCCGTAAGCCGGGGATGGATCGTTCCGATCTGTTTAACGTGAACGCAGGGATTGTGCGTAACCTGGTTTCGCAAATTGCCCGTACTTGCCCTACCGCTTGTATCGGTATTATCACCAATCCGGTCAATACCACGGTGGCGATTGCTGCCGAAGTGCTGAAGCAGGCCGGCGTATATAACAAAGACAAACTGTTTGGCGTCACGACGCTGGACATTGTCCGTTCCAGTACTTTTGTCGCCGAACTGAAAGGCAAACAGCCGCAGGCCATTGACGTACCGGTTATCGGCGGCCACTCCGGCGTTACCATCCTGCCGTTGCTGTCACAGATTCCGGGCGTGAGCTTCACCGAGCAGGAAGCGGCTGATCTGACCAAACGTATTCAGAATGCAGGTACCGAAGTCGTGGAAGCGAAAGCCGGCGGCGGGTCGGCAACCCTGTCCATGGGCCAGGCCGCAGCACGCTTTGGTCTGTCTCTGGTTCATGCTCTGCAGGGCGAAAGCGGCGTGGTCGAGTGCGCTTACGTGGAAGGCGACGGCAAGCACGCCCGTTTCTTTGCCCAACCGCTGTTGCTGGGCAAAAACGGCGTTGCTGAGCGTAAAGACATCGGTACTTTGAGCGCGTTTGAACAGCAGTCTCTGGTTAGCATGCTGGATACCCTGAAACAGGATATCGCGCTGGGCGAAGAGTTCGTTAACAAGAAATAATCACCTTGGTGTGACAAATGCCGTTAATAAGGCCGGAGTATATTCTCCGGCCTTTCTTTTTCCGGAAACATTATTCGGATTGCGGATCAGACGGCGGGCGGATCAGTTTTTTGCGGTCGAGTAGTTCCTGTGTTTCAGGATCATAATAACGGCTGGGCCATATTTCCGATGGATGAATGCCCAGCGCGTCAGCTATTAACCATTCGCCCTTCGGCCATGGGCGAGATAACGCATTGGCCAGCGTGGAAGAACTCAACCCGGCGGCTCGTGATACGGCTGCGAGCGTTGTCCCTTTCTTTCTCAGTGCCGCAATAATATCGGCGGGATGCCAGTCATTTTTCCTTGAATTCATAATCCTTCCCTTATTGCTATTAAGACGACAGCGTATTAATGGTATAACTAACGGCTCATGGTGAATGGTTTCGCTAACCAAAAGCCATTATTTGGAAATAATATAGCACCAATTTCCTTAATATTTCCAAATTAATTTCCAAATGGATCTGAATAGGTAACGAGTATCACTATCGGGATGAAAAGGACATGAAAAAAGAGTGGTTTGCGACCAGCGAATTGGTTGGTATTGGCGGACTCCCTAAATCACGGCAAGGATTGAATAAGCGAGCCCGAGAAGATGGTTGGGAAAAGCGTCGCCGTAAAGGTGTACAAGGACGAGGGGTAGAATATTCTATCCATAGCTTGCCTCAGTCTGTTCAGCAAACACTGCTGATGCAGGAAACGTCAGGTGAATATTCGGCAAAGCCGTCAGACATGCTGTCGGTCTGGATCCAGATTTACCACCAGCTATCTGTTCCGGAACGGGAAAAACTGATTGCGTATATCATGCGCGAAGGCGTGTCTTCCACGTTGAAACAGCTGGGTCTTGCCAATACGGCAAGTGCAACTTTGATAAAAGATTTTTCTGATTAAGTGACTCAGCCATTCCCGATTTTCTCTATTGTGGAATGGCTTCCCCTCTCTTTCTCCTCACCTGATTTCTTTCTGTGGAACTTTCCCGATCGTAAGTAATGCTACCTTTAACACTATTGCATTAGTGGTTTGAATAAAATTAGTCTATTATATGGAAACCTAATTGCTGTTTTAGTCATCTGGTTGCGTATTCGTATCAGGAAAGAAATGAAAGGGAGAATGATGATGGAAAAGGCATGGTTTACCACCAATGAATTGTTAGGCGTGGCAGGGTTGCCGAAATCTCGTCAGGGGCTCAATAAAAGAGCAAAGGAACATGGCTGGGAGAAACGGCGTCGCAGAGGCGTTCAGGGTAAAGGCGTCGAATATGCCATCTGGAGCTTACCGGAGGCGGTGAAAACCAGCCTTATGCAGGAAACACCGCCCGACTACGCCGCGAAACCGGCAACGGTTCAGGAGTCCACCTGGATACAGATTTATCACCAGCTTTCCGTGGAAGAGCGTACCCGACTGATCGGGCATATTCTGCGCGAAGGGGCGATGGGAATGCTGGCCCGCCTGGAAAGCGGGCCGCAGGAGTACAAAAACAAGGGCGAATGACTCAAAAATCGCGTTGTACTGCGAGATGAGCCAGGCCTTCCAGCGCGGTGCGAAAATCACTGGCAGGCAGGCATTGAATAGCGGTAATAGCCTTGTCGGCTTCTTCTTCGGCTCTCTGTCGGGTGTAAGTCAGAGAGCCGCAGGATTGCATGGCCGCCAGCACGGGTTCCAGCAAATGGCGACCATTACCTTCTTCGATCGCCTGACGGATCATGGTGCGCTGCTCTTCGTTGCCGTGATGCATGGCATGCAGCAACGGCAACGTGGGCTTACCTTCATTCAGGTCGTCGCCGGTATTTTTCCCCAGCGTTTTGCCGTCGGCGCTGTAATCGAGCAAATCGTCAATCAACTGGAAAGCGGTGCCGAGGTAACGGCCGTAGTCCTGTAAAGCCAGTTCCTGCTCGCTGCTGGCGCCCGACAAAATGGCGGATGCCTGCGCCGCCGCTTCGAACAGCCGGGCCGTTTTGCTGTAAATTACCCGCATGTAACTGTCTTCGGTAATGTCCGGATCGTTGCAGTTCATGAGCTGGAGCACTTCGCCTTCCGCGATGACGTTAACGGCATCGGACATCACCGACATGACGCGCAGCGAGGCCAGGCTAGTCATCATCTGAAAGGCGCGGGTATAAATGAAATCGCCTACCAGCACGCTGGCGGCATTGCCGAACGCGGCATTGGCCGTAGCTTTTCCACGACGCATGTCGGATTCGTCGACCACATCGTCGTGAAGGAGCGTGGCGGTGTGGATAAATTCAATCAGCGCGGCAACGGTAATGTGTTTGTCACCCTGGTAGTTCAGCGCCCTGGCGGTGAGTACCGCAATCATAGGCCGGATACGCTTGCCGCCACCGCTGATGATATAATTTCCTAACTGATTGATCAGGACAACGTCGGAGTTGAGCTGATCCAGTATGGTCTGGTTGACGGCGGCCATATCCTGTGCGCTTAACGCTGTGATTTGCTCTAAGTTCATTGTTTCTGCCAGCTGATTGCTTCTGTTTCTGCCGTGAAATGCTGATGGTGTCGGCACTGAAAAGGGGAACGTTAGGCCTGATTGTACTTGAAAAACGGCGCAGATAAACGGCAGTTCATGGGTTGTATCCTTTTTCTTCACATTGATTGATTCTACGCTTGTCATCAGTAGGTTTTTTGCGTAGAATTCGCGCCCTATTGTGAATATTTATAGCGCGCTTCACATCATTCAAAGAAGCACGCGGAAAGCGGAGTTTTATATGTACGCGGTTTTCCAAAGTGGTGGTAAACAACACCGAGTAAGCGAAGGCCAGACCGTTCGCTTGGAAAAGCTGGACATCGCAACCGGTGAAGCTATTGAGTTTGACCAGGTTCTGATGGTTGCCAATGGTGAAGATGTCAAAATCGGCGTTCCTTTCGTCGACGGCGGCAAAATCAAGGCTGAAGTCGTTGCTCACGGTCGTGGCGAGAAAGTTAAAATCGTTAAGTTTCGTCGCCGTAAACACTACCGTAAGCAGGCTGGCCACCGTCAGTGGTTCACTGACGTGAAAATCACCGGCATCAGCGCTTAAGTTTTAGGAGAGCGGATTAATGGCACACAAAAAAGCTGGCGGTTCTACTCGTAACGGCCGCGACTCAGAAAGCAAACGTCTTGGCGTAAAACGCTTCGGCGGTGAATCAGTTCTGGCTGGCAGCATCATCGTTCGTCAGCGTGGCACCAAGTTCCACGCGGGCAGCAACGTAGGCTGCGGTAAAGACCACACCCTGTTTGCTCTGTCTGACGGTAAAGTCAAATTCGAAGTTAAAGGCCCGAACAACCGTAAATACATCAGCATCGTCGCTGAGTAATTTCTCGGTATCAGGTTGAATAATAAAGCCCTGCAACTTGTTGCAGGGCTTTTTACATTTTCATCCTTAAACCACCTCCTATGGAGGTGGCGATCGTTTGCGCAGCACAACAAAGAAATCGATAAAAAACAGGTGATGTGATGAAACAGAATGCTGTCATCGGGTTTTGTCTGGCGCTGACCACCGCCATATGCTGGGGAGCGCTACCCATCGCGATGAAACAGGTTCTGGTAGCGATGGAGCCTTATACCATCGTCTGGTACCGCTTTTTGATCGCATCCGTCGGGCTGGGGATTTTCCTATACAGCAAAGGCGCATTACCGACGTCGAAGGTATTTGATCATCAACGCTGGTGGATTCTGTTGTTGATCGCCACTGGCGGGTTGCTGGGCAATTTCGTGCTGTTCAGTTCATCTTTGCAATATCTTAGTCCTACGGCATCGCAGGTGATCGGACAATTGTCAACGGTGGGATTGATGGTTGCCAGCGTGGTGATCCTCAAGGAAAAGATGCGCCTGAATCAAATTATCGGCGCTGGGGTACTGATTTGCGGATTATTGATGTTTTTCAACAATAGTCTGATGGAGCTTTTTACCCGGCTGACGGATTACACCTTCGGGATATTGCTGGGGGTGGCGGCTTCCACGGTATGGGTGGCCTATGGCGTGGCGCAAAAGGTGTTACTGCGTCGTCTGACTTCGCAGCAGCTGCTTTTTCTGCTGTATACACTCTGCGTACTGTTTATTACCCCGCTGGCAAAACCGGGGGTGATTTTCCAACTGACAGGCTGGCAACTGGCCTGCTTGCTGTTTTGCGGCGCGAACACTCTGGTGGGATATGGGGCGCTGGCTGAGGCCATGGCGCGCTGGCAGGCTGCGCAGGTGAGTACCATCATTACTCTGACGCCGTTGTTTACGCTGTTTTTTTCGGATTTATTGTCATTGGCCTGGCCTGCGGTATTTGCGGCGCCGGCACTCAATCTGCTGGGGTATATCGGCGCCTTTGTCGTGGTGACCGGTGCGATGTTCTCTGCGATTGGGCATCGTCTGTTCACACTAAAACGCGACAAACGCCCGATGGTTTGATTAGGTCGACGAATGCTCTGAGCAAGGGTGGCGAAGCGAATCAGGGCTGATTATTTTTAATACAGGTGAAATCCTTTCGCCAAGCAGGTACAATCAGCGCCCTTTTATCGGAACGGTTCTGATGCGTCGGTTTTTCAGTGGCAGGTGACATACTGCGGTTATCTGTCATCAACCCAATTATTCGTTGAGCCAAAGAGAACCAATAAATTATTCAAACGCGTCGGTCATTCTCTATTGGTTTTTTGCGGAGACAGTTCATGAAGTTTGTAGATGAAGCCACCATTCTGGTGGTGGCGGGTGACGGTGGCAACGGCTGTGTCAGCTTCCGTCGTGAAAAATATATTCCCAATGGTGGGCCTGACGGCGGCGACGGCGGCGACGGCGGTGATGTCTATCTGTTGGCGGATGAAAACCTCAATACCCTGATTGACTATCGCTTTGAGAAAAGCTTCCGCGCGGAACGCGGTCAGAATGGTCAGAGCCGTGACTGCACCGGCAAACGCGGCAAAGACATCACCATCAAGGTCCCCGTCGGGACGCGCGTGCTGGATAAAAGCACGGGCGAAGTGCTGGGTGACATGACCCGTAATCAGCAGAAACTGATGGTCGCCAAAGGTGGATGGCACGGCTTGGGTAATACCCGCTTCAAGTCCTCCGTCAATCGCGCGCCGCGACAGAAAACCAACGGTACGCCGGGTGAAGAGCGCGAGTTGATGCTGGAACTGTTGCTGCTGGCGGATGTCGGCATGCTGGGCCTGCCGAACGCCGGGAAGTCGACGTTTATTCGCGCGGTGTCGGCCGCCAAGCCAAAGGTGGCGGATTACCCGTTTACCACGCTGGTGCCGAGCCTGGGCGTGGTGCGTATGGACAGCGAGAAGAGCTTCGTGGTGGCGGATATCCCTGGGCTTATCGAAGGCGCGTCCGAAGGCGCTGGGCTGGGGATCCGTTTCCTGAAGCATCTGGAGCGCTGCCGCGTGCTGCTGCACCTGATCGATCTGGCACCGATCGATGAATCCGATCCGATCGAAAATGCCAAAGTGATCGTTAATGAATTGCAGCAGTACAGCGCCTCTCTGGCGGAAAAACCGCGCTGGCTGGTGTTCAACAAGGTTGATTTGCTGGAGAAAGGCGAAGCGGAAAAACGCGCTAAAGAGATCGCGGTCGCGCTTGGCTGGGAAGGTAAATATTACCTGATTTCCGCGGCCAACCGGGAAGGGGTAAATGCCCTGTGCTGGGATGTCATGAATTTCCTCAATACTCAGCCGAAAGCGCTGGCTGAAGTAGAGAACAAGGCGCCTGAGAAAGTCGATTTCATGTGGGATGATTACCACCGCGAACAGCTGGAAGCCGCCAAGGCGGAAGCTGAAGAGGAGTGGGATGACGACTGGGATGAAGATGACGATGAAGGCGTTGAAATCATTTACCAGCATTAATCGCCATAAGGCCATCTGAACGGTGGCCGGAAAGAAAAATTTGCTTGTTAGTTGTGTATATTTCCCTTATCTGCCAGGCAGATAAGGGAATTTTTTATCAGTCAGCTAATTGTTCTGGTATATGTCTTTGTAAACGCGGCTTTCGAAACGAACCAGCGGAATGCGGCGTTCTTTCTGATCTTCCGGTGGAACCGCGTAGCCGGAAAGATACTGCACAAAGGCCATTCGCTGGCCGCTGGCGGTGGTGATAAAGCCCGCCAGGTTGTATACCCCTTGCAGCGCGCCGGTTTTGGCTGAGACTTTGCCATCAAGCCCGGCTTCATGCAGGCCGGCACGATAGCGTAATGTCCCGTCATAGCCCGCCAGTGGCAACATCTTGATGTAATTCAATTCATTATCGTGCTGAGCGATATATTGCAGCACCTGCATCATGGTTGCCGGCGCGATCAGGTTATGTCTGGACAAGCCCGAACCGTCAACGATGATCGTGTTGCCCAGGTCGATTCCGGCTTTCTGGCGCAGGATCTGGCGAACGGCGTCAGCGCCGGCGCGCCAGGTTCCGGGAACTTTGAAGCGCTCATGACCGATGGTGCGAAATACGGTATCGGCAATCATGTTGTCCGATTTTTTCAGCATGGTGGTCAGTAATTCATGCAACGGCTCCGATTCAGTTTGCACCAGTACGGTACCGGAAGCGCCCGGCAGCGATTGCCGGCGCAGGCTGCCGGCGATGCGGATATCCGCCTGTTGCAGTTCATCTTTCACGATCGCGCCGGCGTAACTGGCGCCGTCCTGTATGGCGAACGCCAACGGCAACGGTTCGGCACGTTGTGTCAGGCAACCAGTAACGGTGAAGCGGTTGAGTTCACCCGGCACCACATCCAACTCGCAATACTGGGCGTCCGGCGACCCTTTCGGCAGGGTGCGAACTTCGCTGAACATTTGTACTGGATAATAGGACGCGACGCGGATGAATGCGTTATCGCCAGCTTTGGGGGCGCTATAGAGCGAGATGGAAAAACAGTTTTTGTCGACAATCGCGGCAGCGGGTGGGGCGCTGAAACACTGGGTCATATCGTTCCAGGGCCAGCCGGGCGCCTTGTCGTGACTGGCGAACACAGATGTGTCGATCAGGATGTCACCGCTGATTTCACGAATTCCCCGTTTCTTCAGTTCCTGTACCATGTTGCGTAATTGCTGCCGTTTTAGCGATGGATCGCCGCTGAAACGCACCGCCAGATTGCCGCGTAAAACCCCGTTGGTGAGTGTGCCGCTGCTTTCCATCGTGGTGACGAAACGGTAATCCGGCCCCAACTGTAACAACGCGGCCAGCGCGGTAATGACTTTCTGCGTACTGGCGGGCAGCGCCATCTGCTGGCTGTGGTAATCGACCGTCGGGGTAGATGCTCCGACTTTTTGCACCACCAGCGCCAGATTGGCTCCGTCGGGCAAATACTTGGTGTATTCGTCAATGGGGGCGGCGTTGGCCTGCAGGGCAACTGCGTAGGCAAAACCGGTCAGAATCGATAAAAAACGCATAATCTCAATTAAGTACAGGGTAACGTGGTGGTCATACTACGGCGCATCAAGGGATAAAGTAAACGATGACCCTGGTGGAACTCTGGGGTAAAATGCGTATCAAAATGCAAAAACGCGTCTGGCCTGGAAGGAATGTTCCGGGCAAGGCTATTTTTGTTTAAATTGTCAGGGTGCACTGGCATGGAAACATTCCGTCGCAGGTGATTTATCGCGTCAGGATGACGGTAACGTGAGCCGTACGGATTTTTTAGAGGTAAGTGACGATATGAAACAATTTCCGATGACGTTGCGTGGTGCTGAAAAGTTACGCGAAGAGCTGGACTTCCTGAAGTCGGTACGCCGACCCGAAATTATTGCGGCGATTGCCGAGGCGCGTGAGCACGGCGATTTGAAAGAAAACGCAGAGTACCATGCCGCTCGTGAGCAGCAGGGGTTCTGTGAAGGTCGGATTCAGGAAATTGAAGCCAAACTGTCTAACGCCCAGGTCATTGATGTCACCAAGATGGCGGCGAATGGTCGCGTGATCTTTGGCGCTACCGTAACCGTAATGAACGTGGATACCGAGGAAGAGCAGACCTACCGTATCGTGGGTGACGACGAAGCTGACTTCAAACTGAATCTCATTTCCGTCAACTCGCCGATTGCTCGGGGGCTGATAGGCAAAGAAGAGGATGACGTGGTGGCGATCAGTACGCCGGGTGGGGTCGTGGAGTATGAAATCCTGAAGGTGGAATATCTCTGATTCCTATTGACTGGCAAGGTGCCAGACTCGATTGTAAAGAAAGGAAAAAGGCCGATATCGGCCTTTTTTCTCACCAGCGGGTCATGGAACCTTGCCGGGAAACAGGGTAACCTGAACCAAAAATGTTAACGGGGCAACACAATCTTGCGTTCTTTTGACGCACGATAGAGCACCAGAGTGTGGCCGATGACCTGGACATTGCTGGCGCCGGTTTCGCGCAGAATGGCATCGACAATCAGGCCCTTGGTTTCACGATCCTCAGCGGCGATTTTCACCTTGATCAGTTCGTGATGTTCCAAAGCCTGCTCGATTTCAGCCAGCACACCTTCAGTGAGGCCGTTGTTGCCCAGCATGACGACTGGCTTTAACGGATGAGCCAGGCCTTTCAGGTGCTGTTTTTGTTTGTTACTCAGATTCATTGTCTTTTTTGCTTAGGTTGGGATTGAAAACGGGTCATTCTACCGCCATCTCATGATTATCACCAATCCGGCTATAAAGATTGGCTGTCGTTGAGACGTTTTGCCCGCCGCAGGCACTTAATTAACACTAGTTAGAAAAAATCATAGTTGGAAAATCGATGGCTAACAAAAAGCGTTCTGCAAGTTCCAGTCGCTGGTTGCAGGAACACTTTAGCGATAAATACGTACAGCAGGCGCAGAAAAAAGGGCTTCGCTCGCGCGCTTGGTTTAAACTTGATGAGATACAGCAGACTGATCGGCTGTTCAAACCCGGCATGACCGTAGTGGATCTTGGCGCGGCGCCTGGCGGATGGTCCCAGTATGTTGTCAGTCAGATCGGTGGAAAAGGGCGCATTATCGCGTGCGATCTTTTGCCGATGGATCCTATTGTTGGAGTCGATTTCCTTCAAGGGGACTTTCGTGATGAATTAGTGCTCAAGACCCTGCTGGAGCGGGTTGGAGACGAGAAGGTTCAGGTGGTGATGTCCGACATGGCCCCGAACATGAGCGGTACTCCGGAGGTGGATATTCCCCGCGCCATGTATCTGGTTGAACTTGCGCTGGATATGTGTCGAGATATATTAGCGCCGGGTGGCAGTTTCGTAGTGAAAGTGTTTCAGGGAGTGGGCTTCGATGAGTATTTGCGTGAGATTCGCTCCCTGTTTACGACGGTGAAGATTCGTAAGCCAGATGCCTCGCGAGCCCGTTCCCGTGAGGTGTACATTGTAGCGACAGGCCGTAAACTGTAGTACCCTGACGCTATTTTTTAACACAGTTGTAATATGAGGTTAATCCCTTGAGTGACATGGCGAAAAACCTGATTCTCTGGTTGGTCATCGCGGTAGTGCTGATGTCCGTATTCCAGAGCTTTGGGCCCAGCGAGTCGAATGGCCGTAGGGTGGATTATTCAACCTTTTTGACTGAAGTGAATCAGGATCAGGTCCGTGAAGCGCGTATCAACGGGCGCGAGATCAATGTTGTCAAAAAAGACAGCAGCCGCTACACCACGTACATCCCTGTCAACGATCCTAAACTGCTGGATAACCTTCTGACCAAAAATGTGAAAGTGGTTGGCGAACCGCCGGAAGAGCCGAGCCTGTTGGCTTCGATCTTTATTTCCTGGTTCCCGATGCTGCTGCTGATTGGTGTCTGGATTTTCTTCATGCGCCAGATGCAGGGCGGCGGCGGTAAAGGTGCCATGTCTTTTGGTAAAAGCAAGGCACGGATGCTGACGGAAGATCAGATTAAAACCACGTTCGCCGATGTGGCGGGCTGTGATGAAGCCAAAGAAGAAGTTGCCGAGCTGGTGGAATACCTGCGTGAGCCGAGCCGCTTCCAGAAACTGGGCGGTAAAATTCCGAAAGGCGTGCTGATGGTTGGCCCGCCGGGGACCGGTAAAACCTTGCTGGCGAAAGCCATCGCCGGTGAAGCCAAAGTGCCGTTTTTCACCATTTCCGGTTCTGACTTCGTCGAAATGTTTGTGGGTGTCGGCGCTTCTCGCGTGCGTGACATGTTCGAGCAGGCTAAGAAAGCCGCGCCTTGCATCATCTTTATCGATGAAATCGACGCCGTGGGCCGCCAGCGTGGCGCGGGTCTGGGCGGCGGTCATGACGAACGTGAGCAGACGCTGAACCAGATGCTGGTTGAGATGGATGGTTTTGAAGGCAATGAAGGCATCATCGTTATCGCCGCGACTAACCGTCCCGACGTGCTGGATCCGGCGCTGCTGCGTCCTGGTCGTTTCGACCGTCAGGTGGTGGTCGGTTTGCCGGATGTCCGTGGCCGTGAACAGATTCTGAAAGTCCATATGCGTCGTGTACCGCTGTCGCCGGATATTGATGCTTCCGTTATCGCGCGCGGTACGCCGGGCTTTTCCGGCGCGGATTTGGCTAACCTGGTGAACGAGGCGGCGCTGTTTGCGGCGCGTGGCAACCGCCGAGTGGTTTCGATGGTGGAATTCGAGAAGGCCAAGGACAAAATCATGATGGGGGCAGAACGCCGCTCTATGGTGATGACCGAAGCGCAGAAAGAGTCCACCGCTTATCACGAAGCCGGTCATGCGATTATCGGCCGTCTGGTGCCGGAGCACGATCCGGTGCACAAGGTGACGATCATCCCACGCGGCCGTGCTCTGGGTGTGACTTTTTTCCTGCCTGAGGGCGATGCGATTAGCGCCAGCCGTCAGAAACTGGAAAGTCAGATCTCTACGCTGTACGGCGGCCGCCTTGCTGAAGAAATTATCTACGGGTCTGAGCATGTTTCTACCGGTGCTTCCAACGACATCAAAGTGGCGACCTCCATCGCCCGCAACATGGTGACGCAATGGGGCTTTTCGGAAAAACTGGGGCCGTTGCTGTATGCGGAAGAAGAAGGCGAAGTGTTCCTCGGCCGCTCTGTAGCCAAAGCTAAACATATGTCGGATGAAACGGCGCGTATCATCGATCAGGAAGTTAAAGCACTGATCGAACGTAACTATCAACGCGCCCGCGAATTGCTGATGGCCAATATGGACATCCTGCATTCGATGAAGGATGCGCTGATGAAGTACGAGACTATCGATGCGCCTCAAATCGATGATCTGATGTCGCGTAAAGACGTTCGTCCGCCAGCCGGCTGGGAAGAACCGACTTCGGGTAATAACCCTTCGTCGTCTGATAATGGTGGGGCTCCCAAGGCGCCGACGCCGGCGGATGAACCTCATACGCCGACACCGGGCAATACTATGTCCGGGCCTTTGAACGACAAGTAATGGTATGACGGCCCCCTGGCGGGCCGCTGCTCCCTCCAAACCCCGGCTTGCCGGGGTTTTTTACTCCGAAGGCATGCTGGCTGGACGAATTTGAGAAGCAAAACATGAAACTGAATGCGCGTGGATTGACGCTGGATCTCTCCTGCCCCCAGATTATGGGGATTTTGAATGTAACCCCGGATTCCTTCTCTGACGGCGGTAAACACAATACGCTGAACGCTGCCTTGGTCCATGCCGAGCAGATGATTTCTGCCGGCGCCACTTTCATTGATGTGGGGGGCGAATCTACCCGACCAGGCGCAGATGAAGTCAGTACCGAGGAAGAACTGGAGCGGGTTGTGCCGGTGGTGGAAGCGTTGGCGCAACGCTTTGAAACCTGGATTTCGGTGGATACCTCCAAGCCGGAGGTGATTACCGCCTGTGCGCAGGCCGGTGCACACCTGATCAACGATATCCGTGCACTTAGAGAGCCGGGGGCGCTGGAAACGGCGGCGGCAACAGGTCTTCCCATATGCCTGATGCATATGCAGGGATTACCAAGAACCATGCAACATACGCCGCATTATGACGACGTGGTAGGTGAGGTTTCGGCGTTTTTTGAGCATCATATTGCCCGTTGTGTCACAGCCGGTATTCCGCGCGACCAGTTATTGCTGGATCCGGGGTTCGGCTTCGGCAAGAATCTGCAGCATAATTATCGGTTGCTGGGTCATCTGGAAGAATTACATCGCTTCGGTTTGCCGTTGCTGGTTGGTATGTCCAGAAAAACCATGATTGGGCAATTGCTGGGTGTTCCGCCGCTTGAACGGGTTCATGGCAGTGTCGCATGCGCGGTTATTGCCGCGATGAAGGGTGCCCATATCATCCGTGTCCATGATGTGAAAGCGACGGTGGATGCAATACGTGTAGTCGAAGCAACTCTATCAGCGAAGGAATAACAACAATTATGAGTAGCCGCAAATATTTTGGCACTGACGGTATTCGGGGCAAGGTGGGCGATCTGCCGATTACGCCTGATTTTGTATTGAAGCTGGGATGGGCTGCCGGCAAAGTTCTGGCGCGTCACGGTTCCAGAAAAATTATTATTGGTAAAGATACCCGTATTTCCGGTTACATGCTGGAGTCCGCTCTTGAGGCTGGACTGGCGGCGGCTGGCTTGTCCGCATCGTTCACCGGGCCTATGCCAACCCCGGCGGTAGCTTATCTGACCCGCACCTTTCGCGCTGAAGCCGGAATCGTGATTTCGGCGTCGCATAACCCCTACTACGACAACGGTATCAAGTTCTTTTCCATTGATGGCACCAAGTTGCCGGACGAAGTGGAGGAGGCGATCGAGGCGGAAATGGAAAAACCATTGACCTGCGTCGAATCCGCCGAATTGGGCAAAGCGAACCGTATCGTTGATGCAGCAGGGCGCTATATCGAATTTTGTAAAGGCACGTTTCCCAGTGAATTGAGCCTTAGCGGCCTTAAAATCGTGGTGGATTGCGCCAATGGCGCCACCTACCACATTGCTCCCAGCGTGTTGCGTGAATTAGGCGCCCGGGTGATTGCAATCGGTTGTGAACCTGATGGCATGAACATCAATGAGCAGTGCGGTGCTACTGACGTTACGCAGTTGCAGGCGCGAGTGCTGGCTGAAAAAGCAGATATCGGCCTGGCGTTCGATGGTGATGGCGATCGCCTGATTATGGTCGACCATCAGGGCAACAAAGTCGATGGCGATCAGATCCTGTACATTATCGCGCGCGAAGCGTTGCGTCAGGGGCAACTGCGCGGTGGTGCGGTCGGTACATTGATGAGCAACATGGGGCTGGAGCTGGCGCTAAAACAGTTAGGCGTCCCGTTTGCCCGCGCCAAAGTGGGAGACCGCTACGTGCTGGAGTTGATGCAGTCAAAAGGCTGGCGTCTGGGAGCGGAAAACTCAGGCCACGTTATCCTGCTGGATAAAACCACTACCGGTGACGGCGTTATCGCTGGCTTGCAGGTATTGACAGCCATGGTCCGCAACCATATGAGCCTGCATGATCTGTGCAGCGGCATGAAGCTCTTTCCGCAAATACTGGTCAATGTGCATTTTTCAGGGGAAGGCGACCCGCTGGAAAGCGAATCGGTGAAACAGGCCGCTCAAGCGGTGGAAGAGCAATTGGCCGGTCGCGGCCGGGTATTGCTGCGCAAATCTGGTACTGAACCCTTGATTCGGGTAATGGTGGAAGGGGAAGACGAAGCGACGGTTACGCAGATGGCCAATCGAATTGCCGATGCGGTAAAAGCGGCCGGTTAAGCGGCATAACAATGTTTCGACCGTGTGACCGGCAGCGAATGTCCGTCACACGGCGTGATAGCGTGAAATGCGGTGTAATCAGCTGGTTAGTCAGCATCTTTCGGTCTTTCTCTTTTGGTCGCTGTTTTTTTCCTCAATCAGTGAGTTGGCGCCAAATTACCCTTGCGTACACCCGATGCTTTAGTTAGTATTCAGACCCGCTTTATAGGGGAGTTATATCTCCTGATGCGGGTGGTCGCGGGTAAGCCGCAAGAATTAGCGATGCCTCGCCAGGCGGTGGGGATAAACAACAGGTACGACTATGTACGAAGCTCTTCTGGTAATTTTCCTGATTGTGGCGATTGGCCTGGTTGGTCTTATCATGCTGCAGCAAGGTAAAGGTGCAGATATGGGAGCGTCGTTCGGAGCAGGGGCTTCCGCTACCTTGTTTGGTTCGAGCGGATCCGGTAATTTCATGACCCGAATGACGGCGCTGTTTGCAACGCTGTTTTTCGTTCTCAGCCTGATTCTGGGGAACATGAGTTCCGACCACAGCAAGAAAGGTAGCGAGTGGGAAAGCCTGAGTCAGCCAGCTGCGCCCGAAAAAGCCGAGCAGTCAAAAGCACCGGCTGCACCGTCAAGCGATATTCCTAAATAATCGCGGGCGTTTCATCGGCGGTTAGGTTAAAGGCCGCTGATGATAAAAAGCAATTGTGATGCCGAGGTGGTGGAATTGGTAGACACGCTACCTTGAGGTGGTAGTGCCCGATTGGGCTTACGGGTTCAAGTCCCGTCCTCGGTACCAATCCTATAGATAACTTGCATTTTTGAAGTTGTCAGCGTAGTATTTGCCACGTTTTCGGACGCGGGGTGGAGCAGCTTGGTAGCTCGTCGGGCTCATAACCCGAAGGTCGTCGGTTCAAATCCGGCCCCCGCAACCACTTAACTTCCCAGAAAAGTTTTTTTTCAAATAAACTGTATTGCATCAAGCGCGTTATCTACGGTGAATTCTGAAAGAATACTTGATGGTAGTTATGCCGCAGCAGTTTGCGGTAAATAGGGTCCAGTTGCACAAAGCCCCGATATATCGGGGTTTTTTGTTATCTGACAGCAGAATTACTGGGCTATTAAGCCCTTTTTTTATGTCTTGGGGGTGGGCTTGTCCACATTAGAACAAAAGTTAACAGAGATGATTTCGGCACCTGTTGAAGCCCTGGGCTATGAGCTGGTGGGCATTGAGTTCATTCGGGGACGCCAGTCGACACTGCGAATCTATATTGATAGTGAAGATGGCATCACTGTTGATGATTGTGCTGATGTTAGCCACCAGGTCAGTGCGGTACTGGATGTTGAGGATCCCATATCCGTTGCCTATAACCTGGAAGTGTCGTCGCCCGGCCTGGAACGGCCGCTCTTTACCGCTGCGCATTACGAGCGTTTCGCGGGTGAAGAAGTTAGCCTGGTGCTGCGCATGGCGGTGCAGAATCGCCGTAAGTGGCAGGGCATCATCAAATCCGTTGAAGGCGAGATGATCACCGTAACAGTGGAAGGCAAAGATGAAGTGTTCGCGCTGAGCAATATCCAGAAGGCGAACCTGGTACCCCACTTTTAAAGTTTGGATGAGGCAACTAGGATGAATAAAGAGATTCTGGCTGTTGTTGAAGCGGTTTCTAATGAAAAAGCCGTGCCGCGTGAAAAGATTTTTGAAGCGCTGGAGACTGCACTGGCGACAGCGACCAAGAAAAAGTACGAGCAGGAGATTGATGTTCGTGTCTGTATCGATCGCAAAACCGGCGATTTCGATACCTTCCGCCGTTGGCAGGTGGTGAACGAAGTCACTCAGCCGACACGCGAAATCACTCTGGAAGCTGCACAGTTTGAAGAGCCGAGTATTGATCTGGGTGGTTACATCGAAGATCAGATCGAGTCCGTGACTTTCGACCGCATCACTACTCAGACTGCCAAGCAGGTTATCGTGCAGAAAGTGCGCGAAGCCGAGCGCGCCATGGTCGTTGACCAATTCCGTGAACAGGAAGGCGAGATTGTCACCGGTGTGGTCAAAAAAGTTAACCGCGATAACATCTCGCTGGATCTGGGCAGCAATGCTGAAGCTGTCATTGGCCGTGAAGACATGTTGCCGCGTGAGAACTTCCGCCCGGGCGACCGTATCCGCGGCGTATTGTATGCCGTCCGCCCGGAAGCGCGCGGGGCGCAGCTGTTTGTGAGCCGTTCCCGCCCCGAAATGCTGATTGAACTGTTTCGTATCGAAGTGCCGGAAATCGGCGAAGAAGTTATTGAGATCAAAGCCGCTGCCCGTGATCCGGGTTCTCGCGCCAAGATCGCGGTCAAAACCAACGATAAACGTATTGATCCGGTCGGCGCATGCGTAGGGATGCGCGGCGCGCGCGTTCAGGCGGTATCCAGCGAGCTGGGTGGCGAGCGTATTGATATCGTTCTGTGGGACGATAATCCGGCGCAGTTTGTTATTAACGCCATGGCGCCAGCCGATGTGGCGTCCATTGTGGTCGATGAAGACAAGCACACTATGGACATCGCGGTTGAAGCCGGCAATCTGGCGCAGGCCATCGGCCGCAACGGTCAGAACGTTCGTCTGGCTTCTCAACTGAGTGGCTGGGAACTGAACGTGATGACGATTGAAGATCTGCAGGCTAAACACCAGGCAGAGGCCCATGCCGCCATCGATATTTTCACTAAGCACCTGGATATTGACGAAGAATTCGCGACGGCGCTGGTTGAAGAAGGCTTCTCTTCGCTGGAAGAGCTGGCTTATGTGCCAATTCATGAACTGCAGGAAATCGATGGTCTGGATGAAGAAACCATCGAAGCTCTGCGTGAGCGTGCAAAAGCGGCGCTGACCACGCTGGCCCTGGCGAATGAAGAAAATCGCGGCAATGGTCAGCCAGCGGAAGATTTGCTCAATTTATCTGGTCTGTCCCGCGAGCTGGCGTTTAAACTGGCCGCCCGTGGTGTTTGCACGCTGGAAGATCTTGCTGAGCAGGGCGTCGACGACCTGGCAGATATCGAAGGGCTTGATGAAGCACAAGCCGGCGAGCTGATTATGGCCGCACGTAATATCTGTTGGTTTGGTGGCAGTAACGAATAACGAACTGTAGCAGGAAAGGAACAGCATGACAGATGTAACCCTAAAATCACTGGCCGCAGAGATCCAGACGCCGGTTGACCGCCTGATACAGCAGTTTGCTGATGCGGGAATCACCAAGTCTGCATCGGACTCTGTGACTCAGAATGAGAAAGAAACACTGCTGGCGCACCTGAACCGCGAACGCGGCGGCGCGCCGGGAAAATTGACACTGCAGCGTAAAACACGTAGCACTTTAAATATCCCCAGCACCGGTGGTAAGAGTAAATCGGTGCAGATCGAAGTCCGCAAGAAGCGCACCTATGTAAAACGCGATCCTCATGACGAGCAGCAGGCTGCGGCAGAGGAAGAGCAGGCACGGCGTGAAGCGGAAGAACAGGCGCAACGCGCAGCCGAAGATCAAGCCAAACGCGAGGCCGAGGAAAAGGCCAAACGTGAGGAAGAAGAGAAGGCAAAGCGCGCTGTTGCTGAAGAGCAAGCCAAACGTGAGGCCGCTGAAAAAGCTAAGCGTGACGTAGCGGAAAAAGAGAAAGTGAGCAACCAACAAAACGATAGTATGACTAAACCAGCTCAGGCTGAGAAAGCGCGTCGCGAAGCGGAAGCGGCTGAACTCAAGCGTAAGTCGGAAGAAGCGGCTCGTCGTAAGGTCGAGGAAGAAGCTCGTCGTATCGCTGAAGAAGCTCGCCGGATGGCAGAAGAAAATGCCGGACGTTGGGAAAAAGAAGGCGAAAAGAGCACCGAGGACACAGATTACCACGTAACCACCTCTCATCACGCGCGTGAAGCGGAAGATGAGAATGATCGTCAGGTGGAAGGGGATCGCCGTGGTCGCGGCCGCAGCAGCAAGGTTACCAAACAGAAGAAAGGCAACCGTCTGTCCGAATCGAAAGCCGATCGCGAAGAAGCCCGTGCGGTGACGCGCGGCGGTAAGGGCAAACGTAAGCCGAGTACCCTGCAACAGGGCTTCAACAAGCCGGTGCAGGCGGTTAACCGCGATGTAGTGGTTGGTGAAACCATCACTGTGGCCGAGCTGGCGAACAAGATGGCCGTCAAAGGTTCTCAGGTCATCAAGACCATGATGAAACTGGGCGCGATGGCTACCATCAACCAGGTTATCGATCAGGAAACCGCGCAGCTGGTAGCGGAAGAAATGGGTCATAAAGTGATCCTGCGCCGTGAAAACGAGCTGGAAGAAGCGGTAATGAGCGACCGTGATACCGGCTTGTCCTCCGCCGAATCGCGCGCGCCGGTCGTAACCATTATGGGCCACGTTGACCACGGTAAGACTTCGCTGCTGGACTACATCCGCTCCACCAAGGTAGCAGCTGGCGAGGCTGGTGGTATTACCCAGCATATCGGTGCCTATCACGTTGAAACCGACAACGGCATGATTACCTTCCTGGATACGCCGGGGCACGCCGCGTTTACCGCCATGCGTGCGCGTGGCGCCCAGGCTACGGATATCGTGG
The DNA here is from genome assembly GCF_000406145.1 of Dickeya dadantii NCPPB 898. NCBI lineage: Bacteria > Pseudomonadati > Pseudomonadota > Gammaproteobacteria > Enterobacterales > Pectobacteriaceae > Dickeya > Dickeya dadantii. The sequence goes on from NZ_CM001976.1 coordinate 653,285, forward strand.
TGCTGGTGGTGGCCGCTGATGACGGCGTGATGCCTCAGACCATCGAAGCTGTTCAGCATGCCAAGGCCGCCAAGGTACCGGTGGTGGTTGCCGTGAACAAAATCGACAAACCGGAAGCCGATCCGGATCGCGTCAAGAACGAACTGTCCCAGTACGGCATCATGCCGGAAGAGTGGGGCGGTGAATCCCAGTTTGTACATGTATCCGCTAAAAGTGGCGAAGGCATCGATGAACTGCTGGAAGCCATTTTGCTGCAGGCCGAAGTTCTGGAACTGAAAGCCATTCGCAGCGGCATGGCCAGCGGCGTGGTGATCGAGTCTTTCCTGGACAAAGGCCGTGGCCCGGTTGCGAGCGTGTTGGTACGTGAAGGTACCCTGAACAAGGGCGACATCGTACTGTGCGGTTTCGAATATGGCCGCGTGCGTGCCATGCGTGACGAACTGGGTCGCGAAATTACCGAAGCGGGTCCGTCCATTCCGGTGGAAATCCTGGGTCTGTCCGGCGTACCGGCGGCTGGTGACGAAGCGACAGTGGTGCGTGACGAGAAGAAAGCGCGTGAAGTGGCGCTTTACCGTCAGGGTAAGTTCCGCGAAGTGAAGCTGGCGCGTCAGCAGAAGTCCAAGCTGGAAAACATGTTCGCCAACATGACCGAAGGCGAAGTTTCCGAGCTGAACATTGTGATGAAAGCCGATGTTCAGGGCTCTGTGGAAGCGATTTCCGACTCGTTGCAGAAACTGTCCACCGACGAAGTCAAAGTCAAGATCGTGGGTTCCGGCGTGGGTGGTATCACCGAAACCGATGCCACGCTGGCCGCGGCATCCAACGCGATCATTCTTGGCTTTAACGTGCGTGCGGATGCCTCTGCCCGTCGTATCGTCGAAGCGGAAGGCTTGGATCTGCGTTACTACTCCGTCATCTATGATCTGATTGACGAAGTGAAGCAAGCGATGAGCGGTATGCTGGCGCCGGAATACAAGCAGGAAATTATCGGCTTGGCGGAAGTGCGCGATGTGTTCAAGTCACCGAAGTTTGGCGCGATTGCCGGCTGTATGGTGACCGAAGGGGTGGTGAAACGTCACAACCCAATTCGCGTGCTGCGTGACAACGTGGTTATTTTTGAAGGCGAGCTGGAATCTCTGCGCCGCTTCAAAGACGACGTCAACGAAGTCCGTAATGGTATGGAATGTGGTATCGGCGTGAAGAACTACAATGACGTTCGCACCGGCGATGTGATCGAAGTGTTTGAAACCATTGAGATCAAACGCACCATCGACTGATACGTGCAGTAACGTACCTGATGTTTTCATGCTGGGGGGCCGAGTGCCCCCCGATTTTTCTCTGAGGATTCATCATGGCAAAAGAATTCAGCCGCACGCAGCGTGTGGCTCAGGAAATGCAAAAAGAAATCGCCATTATCATTCAGCGTGAAGTGAAAGATCCGCGTGTGGGCATGGCGACGGTATCCGGCGTGGAAGTGTCGCGCGATTTGGCTTACGCCAAAGTGTTTGTGACCTTTCTGAATGACAACGAACCGGAGCAGGTCAAAGCCGGGGTGAAGGCGTTGCAGGATGCGTCCGGTTTTATCCGTATGCTGTTGGGCAAGGCCATGCGTCTGCGTGTGGTGCCGGAACTGACCTTCTCCTATGACAATTCCCTGGTAGAAGGGATGCGGATGTCCAATCTGGTGACCAAAGTGGTCAAACGCGATGTGGAACGCCGTACTCCTGCCGCAGATGATGAGCAGGAGGGGTAATGTCGCGTCCTCGTCGCCGCGGCCGGGATATCCACGGCGTTTTGCTGCTGGATAAACCGCAAGGAGCATCGTCCAACGATGTGCTGCAGAAGGTAAAACGCCTCTTTAATGCCAACAAAGCCGGGCATACCGGCGCGCTGGATCCGCTGGCGACCGGCATGTTGCCGGTGTGTCTGGGGGAAGCGACCAAGTTTTCCCAGTACCTGTTGGATGCCGATAAACGCTACCGGGTGATTGCTCGCTTGGGGCAGCGCACTGATACCTCGGATGCCGACGGTAATGTGATTCAGGAACGCCCGGTTGCCTTTCCCCATGACCTGCTGATGCAGGCGCTGGACAGTTTCCGTGGCGAGACCCAACAGGTGCCGTCAATGTATTCCGCGCTAAAATATCAGGGTCGCCCGCTGTACGAATATGCGCGTCAGGGGCTGGTCGTGCCGCGTGAAGCACGTGATATCACGGTGTATGAATTGCAGTTTATCCGTTGGGAAGAGGATGAGCTGGAACTGGAAATTCATTGCTCCAAGGGAACTTACATCCGCACCATTATTGATGACCTGGGCGAGAAGCTGGGGTGCGGTGCCCATGTGATTTATCTGCGCCGGTTGCAGGTGGCGACTTATCCGATCGAGCGGATGGTGACCCTGGAACAGCTACAGGCATTGCGTGAGCAGGCGGAAGCGCAGGAGCAGCCGATCGGCGAATTGCTGGATGTGCTGCTGTTGCCGATGGATACCGCCGTGCAGGCGTTTCCGGAAGTGAATCTGTCGCCGGTGGTGGCGGGTTATCTCAAGCTGGGCCAGGCGGTGCGTGCTGCCGCTACGCCGGCTGAGGGTATGGTACGCATCACCGAGGGTGATGAGCATCGGTTTATCGGTATGGGGGAAATTGATGATGAAGGTCGGGTCGCACCGCGTCGTCTGGTAGTGGAATACCCTGTGCCGGCGGATGCCTGAGTGCCTTGCGATTACATGGCGCTGAGAGTAAAATGGCGCGGCTTAAATCCTGGGCGGCTGAATTAGAGATCGGCGCCTGTTCTATCTATAATATTTTGGAGTAAATCATGTCTCTAAGCGTTGAAGCGAAAGCGAAAATTGTTGCGGAATTCGGTCGTGGCACCAATGACAGCGGTTCTACCGAGGTTCAGGTTGCTCTGCTGACTGCTCAGATTAACCATCTGCAGGGTCACTTTGCCGAGCACAAGAAAGACCACCACAGCCGCCGCGGTCTGCTGCGTATGGTTTCCCAGCGTCGTAAGCTGCTGGACTACCTGAAGCGTAAAGATCTGGCACGCTACACCACCCTGATTGAACGTCTGGGTCTGCGTCGCTAATTCGACAAGTTTCAGGAGAAAGGGGCCTCTTTGGGCCCCTTTCTTCTAGGAAGTGCCAGCAAAACAGAGTAATGTATTGCTGTTGTAAATATGATCCGTTATTACAGCGATTCGCGCGGCTAATGAGAGGCTTTATCTGTGGGTCGGATGAAGGTTGTCATTAGTCGCGAGGATGTAATGACCGGGTCGAGTATTAACTGGTGCGTCATATCAGGGATATGGCGCGCGCCTCTGGTAAAGGACAAGTATTTTGCTGAATCCGATCGTTCGTAAATTCCAGTACGGTCAGCATACCGTGACACTGGAAACCGGTATGATGGCTCGTCAGGCTACCGCTGCCGTAATGGTCAGCATGGATGACACCGCGGTATTCGTAACCGTGGTCGGCGCCAAACACGCCAAACCGGGCCAGGACTTTTTCCCGCTGACCGTTAACTATCAGGAGCGTACCTACGCTGCTGGCCGTATCCCCGGCAGTTTTTTCCGTCGTGAAGGCCGTCCGAGCGAAGGCGAAACGCTGACCTCCCGTCTGATCGACCGTCCGATTCGTCCGCTGTTCCCGGATGGTTTCGTTAATGAAGTGCAGGTTATCGCCACCGTGGTTTCCGTTAATCCGCAGGTTAACCCGGATATCGTCGCCATGATCGGTGCTTCCGCTGCGTTGAGCCTGTCCGGTATTCCGTTCAATGGCCCGATTGGCGCGGCTCGCGTTGGTTACATCAACGACCAGTATGTGCTGAACCCGACTACCGAAGAGCTGAAAACTAGCCGTCTGGATCTGGTGGTTGCCGGTACTGAAGGCGCGGTGCTGATGGTGGAATCCGAAGCGGATCTGCTGAGCGAAGATCAGATGCTGGGCGCGGTAGTGTTCGGCCACGACCAGCAGCAGATTGTTATCGAAAACATCAAGTCGTTGACGGCGGAAGCCGGCAAGCCGAAGTGGAACTGGCAGGCGCCGGAAATTAACGTCGAACTGCACGACCGTGTGAAAGCGCTGTCTGAAGCCCGTCTGGGCGATGCCTATCGCATCACCGAAAAACAGGAGCGCTACGCTCAGGTTGATACCATCAAATCCGACGTGGTTGCGGCTCTGCTGGCGGAAGATGACACGCTGGACGAGAACGAACTGCGCGATATTCTCGGCAGCATCGAGAAAAATGTGGTGCGTAGCCGTGTACTGAGCGGTGAACCGCGTATCGACGGCCGTGAAAAAGACATGATCCGTGGTCTGGACGTTCGTACCGGCGTGCTGCCGCGTACCCACGGTTCCGCACTGTTCACCCGTGGCGAAACTCAGGCGCTGGTTACCGCAACGCTGGGTACCGAGCGTGACGCGCAGATTATTGACGAACTGATCGGCGAACGTACCGATCGCTTCCTGCTGCACTACAACTTCCCGCCGTACTCCGTGGGTGAAACCGGTATGGTCGGGTCGCCGAAACGCCGTGAAATCGGTCACGGTCGTCTGGCTAAACGTGGTGTGTTGGCTGTGATGCCGAAACCGGAAGCTTTCCCGTACACTGTACGTGTGGTATCTGAAATCACTGAGTCCAACGGTTCTTCTTCCATGGCGTCCGTGTGCGGTGCGTCGCTGGCGCTGATGGATGCCGGCGTGCCGATCAAAGCTGCCGTTGCCGGTATCGCGATGGGCCTGGTAAAAGAAGGCGACAACTACGTTGTGCTGTCAGACATCCTGGGTGACGAAGACCATCTGGGCGACATGGATTTCAAAGTGGCCGGTAGCCGTGAAGGCGTGACCGCGCTGCAGATGGACATCAAAATCGAAGGTATCACCCGCGAAATCATGCAGGTGGCGCTGAATCAGGCTAAGGGTGCGCGTCTGCACATTCTGGGCGTGATGGAACAGGCCATTAGCACGCCGCGTGGCGATATCTCTGAGTTCGCGCCGCGTATTCACACCATCAAGATCAGCACCGACAAGATCAAAGATGTGATCGGTAAAGGCGGTTCGGTGATCCGTGCGCTGACCGAAGAAACCGGCACCACCATCGAGATCGAAGACGACGGTACGGTGAAAATCGCATCGACCGACGGCGAAAAAGCGAAACATGCTATTCGTCGTATCGAAGAGATCACCGCTGAAATCGAAGTTGGCCGTATCTATCAGGGCAAAGTGACCCGCATCGTTGACTTTGGCGCCTTTGTGGCCATCGGCGGCGGTAAAGAAGGTCTGGTACATATTTCTCAGATCGCCGACAAGCGTGTTGAGAAAGTGACCGACTATCTGCAGATGGGCCAGGAAGTACCGGTCAAGGTACTGGAAGTGGACCGTCAGGGTCGTATCCGTTTGAGCATAAAAGAAGCAACTTCTCAATCTCAGGAAACTGTTCAGGTTTCCGAGGAAGAATAATAGCGGATAATCGATTGGCAGCTCCTTACGATGTGAAGGAGCTGCGTGTATTATAAGGAACGGATATCCTTATGCTGAGCAGTCGGGGACAGGATGTTCATCCAATGTTTGTCTTCGGGAGTAGGAAATGAAGCCTTTCTTGCGCTGGTGTTATGTTGCGACAGCAATTATGCTGGCAGGATGCAGCAACACGGATTGGCGCAAAGATGCATTGCTGGCGGTTCCGTTGCAGCCAACGCTGCAGCAGGAAGTCATCCTGGCGCGTATGGAGCAGATCCTGGCGAGCCGGGCAATTACTCCCGATGAGCGAGCACAGCTGTTATATGAGCGCGGAGTGCTGTATGATAGCCTCGGGTTACGGGCGTTGGCGCGAAATGATTTTTCACAAGCGCTTTCCATCCGTCCCGATATGCCGGAAGTGTTTAACTATCTCGGCATTTACTTGACGCAGGCAGGCAATTTTGATGCTGCCTATGAAGCGTTTGATTCTGTATTAGAGCTTGATCCAACTTACAATTATGCGCGTTTGAATCGGGGCATCGCTTTGTACTACGGCGGTCGCTACCTGTTGGCGCAGGATGATCTGCTAGCGTTTTATCGCGACGATCCTAATGATCCTTTCCGTTCCCTGTGGCTTTATCTGGTGGAGAGAGAAATCAATCCCGAGAAGGCCAAATCAGCGTTGAAAGAACGCTACGAAGGGGCAAAGAAAGGTGTGTGGGGATGGACGATTGTCGAATTCTACCTGGGCGACATCAACGAAAAAGTGTTGATGCAGCGTGTGCAGGAAGAAGCTAAGGATAACACTTCGCTCGCCGAGCATCTCAGTGAAACTGACTTCTATTTAGGTAAGCACTACCTAAGTCTGGGGGACAAGAACACCGCCGAGGCGTTGTTCAAGCTGACGGTTGCTAACAATGTTCACAATTTTGTTGAGCACCGCTATGCATTGTTGGAATTGGCGCAGTTAGGCCAAGAGCAAGACGACCTATCAGGATCGGACCAGCAATAGCTGACGAACACCTTTCAGCCTGAAATCATGACGATTTCTTCATCGCCTTAACGGGCGAGGCTTTTTTGTTCGCTTTTTAATCCAATTTGAGCCGGTTCACACTTTTCAATGAAAATGATTGAGTATTTTCTCGACAAGTTATGTAGACTGGCCGCCATTTTGAAGTGAGGCAAAGTTTACATGGCAGAGTTTGAAACCTCTTTTGCTAGTCTGGGGCTGTCCGCTCCGATTCTGAATGCACTGTCTGAGATGGGGTACGAAAAGCCGTCCCCGATTCAGGCGGAATGTATTCCTCATCTGCTCAACGGGCGCGACGTACTGGGTATGGCGCAGACCGGGAGCGGCAAGACCGCGGCATTTTCCCTGCCGCTGCTGAACAATATCAAGGCTGACCTGAAAGCGCCGCAGTTGCTGGTGCTGGCACCGACCCGCGAACTGGCGGTGCAGGTTGCGGAAGCCTGTAACGAATTTTCCAAACACATGCAGGGCGTCAACGTGGTGGCGCTGTACGGCGGCCAGCGTTATGACGTGCAACTGCGCGCGCTGCGTCAGGGACCGCAAATCGTGGTCGGTACCCCGGGGCGTCTGCTGGACCACCTGAAACGCGGTACGCTGGATCTGTCCAACCTGAGCGGTCTGGTACTGGACGAAGCTGACGAAATGCTGCGCATGGGCTTCATTGAAGATGTGGAAAACATCATGGCGCAGATCCCGGCTGAACATCAGACTGCGCTGTTCTCCGCCACCATGCCGGAAGCGATTCGTCGTATCACTCGTCGTTTCATGAACGATCCGCAGGAAGTCCGCATTCAGTCCAGCGTGACGACTCGTCCGGATATCAGCCAGAGCTACTGGACGGTATACGGCATGCGTAAGAATGAAGCGCTGATCCGTTTCCTGGAAGCGGAAGATTTTGATGCGGCGATCATTTTCGTGCGCACCAAGAACGCCACGCTGGAAGTGGCCGAAGCGCTGGAGCGCAGCGGTTACAACAGCGCCGCGCTGAACGGCGACATGAATCAGGCGCTGCGTGAACAAACGCTGGAACGTCTGAAAGACGGTCGTCTGGATATCCTGATCGCGACCGACGTTGCCGCGCGTGGTCTGGATGTTGAGCGTATCAGCCTGGTGGTGAACTACGATATCCCGATGGATTCCGAGTCCTACGTACACCGTATCGGTCGTACCGGTCGTGCCGGTCGTGCCGGACGTGCGCTGCTGTTCGTGGAAAACCGCGAGCGTCGCCTGCTGCGTAATATCGAACGCACCATGAAGCTGACGATTCCGGAAGTGGATCTGCCGAACGCCGAACTGCTGGGGCAGCGCCGTCTGGCGCAGTTTGCCGGCAAAGTACAGCAGCAACTGGAAAGCAGCGATCTGGACATGTACCGTGCGCTGCTCAGCAAGCTGCAGCCGCAGCAAGAAGAGCTGGACATCGAAACGCTGGCTGCCGCGCTGCTGAAAATGGCGCAGGGCGAACGTCCGCTGATTCTGCCGCCGGATCCGGTGGTTGAACGTCGTCCGCGTCGTGAATTCCGCGAACGCGATGAGCGCTTTGAGCGTCGTGGTGACCGTAATGATCGTGGCGACCGTAACGATCGTGCTCCGCGTGGCGATGATCGGCCGGCCCGTCGCGAGCGTCGTGATGTTGGTGAAATGGATCTGTATCGGATCGAAGTGGGTCGTGACGATGGCGTAGAAGTGCGTCATATCGTGGGCGCGATCGCTAACGAAGGCGACATCAGCAGCCGTTACATCGGCAACATCAAACTGTTTGCCTCGCACTCCACCATTGAGCTGCCGAAAGGCATGCCGGGCGACCTGCTGTCTCACTTCACCCGTACGCGTATTCTGAACAAGCCGATGAATATGCAACTGATGGGTGACGCACAGCCGCATGAACGCCGTGAGCGTCGTGAAGGCGCTGATCGTGGCGACCGTGGTGCACGTGGGTTTAGCGAACGCCCCGCTGGTAATGGCCGTGGTCGTCCGTTCAATGGCGAACGTCGTGAAGGTGGCGAGCGCCGTGGCAGCCGTGACGGTCAGCGCGCGCCGCGCCGTTTCAGCAATGCCTGATAACGTCTGACGTTGATGTGAAAAACCAGCCCTCGGGCTGGTTTTTTTATGTCACGGTTTTTATGTCACTGAATGCGTGATTCCCGCACGATTTCCGGTTGCAGTTGCGCCACCAGCTCAAATGAACGCAGCCGCGCCTGATGGTCGAATATCTGGCCGTTAATCATCAACTCATCCGCCTGGGTTTCCCGCAACAGGGTTTGCAGACCATGACGCACTTTGGCCGCGTCGCCCACCACCGCCAGCCGTAAAGTCTGTTCTACCGCGAACTGTTCCGCGGCGGACCAGTGTGCCTCCATTGATTCTACCGGCTCAGGCAGCGGCCCCGGCGTGCCGCGCCGCAGATTGATAAACTGCTGCTGCAACGAGGTGAACAGAAAACGGGCGTCCCGATCGCTGTCGGCGGCAACCACATTAACGCACACCATGGCATACGGTTGTGCAAGCTGGGCGGATGGCTGGAAGTTATCCCGGTAGCGCTGCAACGCCTGCAACAGCATATCCGGCGCGAAATGGGCGGCGAAGGCAAACGGCAGCCCCATCGATGCAGCCAACTGGGCGCTGTACAGGCTGGATCCAAGCAGCCAGATCGGGACGTTCAGACCCTGTCCCGGCACCGCCTGCACCGCTTGCCCCGGCTGAGCAGGGGCGAAGTAGCGCTGAAGTTCCTGTACATCGTGGGGAAAATCGTCGATATCGGCGTTCAGATGGCGGCGCAACGCCTGCATGGTGCGTTGGTCGGTGCCTGGCGCGCGCCCCAGACCCAGCTCAATACGGCCGGGATAGAGCGATTCGAGCGTGCCGAACTGTTCGGCGATCACCAGCGGAGCATGGTTCGGTAGCATGACGCCGCCGGAACCGAGTTTGATACGCTGCGTACCGCCGGCAATATAACCGATCAGCACCGACGTGGCAGCGCTGGCGATACCGGTCATGTTGTGATGTTCCGCCAGCCAGTAGCGTTGATACCCCCATTTTTCCGCGTGCTGCGCCAGATCCAAAGAATGGCGGAACGCATCGCGGGCCGTGTTGCCTTGTGGGATCGGGGCCAGATCGAGCAGCGAGAAAGGAACGGTAGCGGTCATAAGCGTGGCTCATTATGTTGAGGGGCTGACGGCGTCGGCCCGAATAAACAATGATGAGATGTTACGCTATCTTAACAATTTGCAACGGACGATGCGTGCGCATCGTCCCCAACTGATTTAACCGATCAGTTCCAGCCCGGCGACTCGTCGCCAGTAGCCGTTGCAATCCTGCTGATTTTCCAGCGTCAGCGGCTGTCCGCCGTGCTGGTTGGCGCGGAAACGGTCGATCATCGCCAGCGTATCCAGCCCTTGCGGCGACAAGCGAACGATATCCACCAGTCCGTCCATTGAGGCCAGATCGTTGCCGAGGTTATAGCAGTAACCACTCTGGGTCTGGATGCCGTTGAGCACAAACACCTGTTGGTTTTCCTGCGACAGCACCTGGCGTCCTTGCGGATAATTGATGCAGCAGGTTTCGCATTCGTCCTTGGGGCGGTTTTCCGAGCGGGCGGTAAAGCAGCGGGCGGAGTACGCCAGCGGCAGATGACCATAACTCAGCACTTCCACCTCAAACTGACGGCGAAAACCAAGCTCATCACACTGATCGAGCAGATGTTGCAGCCAGTCCCGCGACAGTTCCACCGGCATACACCAGCGCATCATGCCCTGTTTGTGCAGTAACCGCAGGGTGTAGGCGTTATAACAGTTGAGCGCATGGCCGGCGACAAACGGCAGGCCGCGCTCCGCCGCCATGTTGACCGCGCCCAGATCGTTGGCTTCCAGCAGAAATTCGCCGTTTTCCACATACCTTTTCAGCTCAGTCAGCTCGGAAGGCGCCTGCAACAGCGACAGCGTGGAGATCACCACCTGTTTGCCGCTGGCCGCGATCTCGCGCGCCAGTTCAAGCCAGTCGCTGACTTTCATGCCCCGGCGTTTGCTGCACACGGTTTCACCCAGATAAACGATCTCGGCGCTGCTGGCGGCGGCGGCCTGATAAAACGTTTCAATGTCGGCTTTGGGCCAATAGTAGAGCAGGGCGCCCAGTGAATATTTCATGTTGTCGATATCTCCTGACTACTGCCACTGGCGATGATAGGCGCCCAGCGTGGTCTGCGTACCTTCGGCGACGGCGCCCAGCGCCTCCATCCACTCGGCGGTGGGGGTAAAATGCGCCGGATCGGCCTTGCAACGGTCGATCGCCTGCCGCCACACCTGGGTTACCTGGCTGACGTACGCCGGGCTGCGCTGACGACCTTCGATTTTCACCGAGGCGATATTGGCCGCCATCAGTTCCGGCAGCAGTTCCAGCGTATTCAGGCTGGTGGGCTCCTCCAGCGCGTGGTAACGCTGGCCGTCCACCAGATAGCGGCCTTTGCACAAGGTCGGGTAGCCGGCGTTTTCATGATCCTGATAGCGATCGATCAACACATCGTTTAGCCGCGATTCCATGCCGTTTTCCGTCTGCTGCCAGCGCACGAAACGTGCCGGCGAGCAGGCGCCGACGGTGTTGGGCGACTCGCCGGTCAGGTAGGAGGAGAGGTAACAGCGCCCTTCCGCCATAATGCACAGGCTGCCGAAGGCGAACACTTCCAGCGGTACCGGGCTGGTGCGCGAAAGCTGTTTGACCTGATGAATGGAAAGCACACGCGGCAGCACGATGCGGGCGACATCGAAGTGGCGCTGATAAAAGCGAATGGCTTCCTCGTTGGTGGCGGATGCCTGCACCGACACGTGCCGCTCCACCGCCGGATAGCGCTCGGCGGCATATTCCAGCATCGCCAGGTCCGCCAGAATCAGCGCATCGGCGCCGGCGGTCTGTACCGCGGTGTCCACCGCCCGCTGCCAGCGCTGATAGCCGTCCGGGTGGGCGAAGGTGTTGATGGCGATATGCAGCTTGCGGCGGTGGCGATGTACGTAGTCGCTGGCGTCCTGCAGTTTTTTGTCGTTGAAATTGAGGCCGGCGAAGTGGCGGGCGTTGGTATCGTCTTTCAGCCCGATGTACACCGCGTCGGCGCCATGGTCGATGGCGGCTTTTAGTGCCGGCAGATTACCGGCTGGGCAAAGCAGTTCCATTCTTACGTCCTTTCATCACGGCCTGACGCAGCGGGCCGGTTTGCAATGAAAAGGAATCTTAGTGAACCCGGCTATCAGCAACTTTGATTTAAACCAGCATATCGGGGAATTGCTGGCGGTTACCGGTCGTGATTTGGCGCAGAACAGGCTAAATTTAACTCGTCACATTCCAGCGACTTGCCCTGCGGGTGTCGCTACGCGATGTTAAAAAACGCGTCCGACGTTTTTTATTGATGTAGACCCCTGCTGCCGGTTTCCCGTTCTGTGGCAGAATAATGACCATATCGGTTAAGCAGCATCGCTTTATGAGGAGTACGCCAGTGTTGGAAAAACTACGGGCGCAGATTGTGCGTCAAGGGCCACGTTTACTGAGTAAGCCGTTAACGTTAACGCCTTTCTTCCTGCAACGCCGGGTGCTGGAGCAACTGCTGGGCTGGCAGTTCCGCCAGGCATTGGAAGAAGGTGAACTGGATTTTCTTGACGGGCGCTGGTTGCGAATCGAAGTCCGCGATATCGGTTTGCAGTGGTTTGTCACGTTGCGGGATAACCGGCTGGAAATCAGTCATAACGAGCTGGCGGATGTGAGCTTCAGCGCCGACGCCAACGATCTAATCCTGATCGCCGCCCGCCGTGAAGATCCGGACACGCTGTTTTTCCAGCGTCGGTTGCGCATTGAAGGGGATACTGAGCTGGGGCTGTACGTCAAGAACCTGATGGACGCCATCGAGCTGGAAAACATGCCGGCGCCGCTGCGCGTCGCCCTGCTGCAACTGGCCGGGTTTGTGGCCGCCGGGTTACAGGAGGGCGCGGAGCAGGCTAGTCCGCACGCGCCGGTATCATGCTGATCCGTGTTGAAATCCCGGTTGATGCGCCGGGTATCGATACCTTGCTGCGGCACGCGTTTCCTACCAGCGCCGAGGCGGAATTGGTGCACCAACTGCGTGAAGACGGCCAGTTGACGCTGGGTATTGTCGCTACCGACGACGACGGCGGCGTGGTGGGATATGCCGCGTTCAGCCCGGTGACGCTAGGCGGTGAAGACCTGCAATGGGTGGCGCTGGCGCCGTTGGCGGTGGATGAAAGCCATCGACGTCAGGGTATTGGCGAGAAGCTGGTGTACGAAGGGCTGGATGCACTTAACGAGTTCGGTTATACCGCCGTGGTCGTGCTGGGCAACCCGCGTTACTACGCGCGCTTCGGCTTTGTCCCGGCGGCGGAACAGCAGCTGTATTGTCGCTGGTTGGGCTGCGAGTCGGATTTTCAGGTCTACCCGCTGGCAGACAACCATTTTCAGGGCGCCAGCGGTCTGGTGGAGTACGCAGAACCGTTCAATCGTTTTTAAAGCACGGCAAAAAATCGGTCAGCGTCGGAGGCTGGTGTTGCACCAGCCTTTCTTTTTGCATTTTACTCAGCTGTTTGACGCGATATTCCCACTTCAACGCGGTGGAGCGATCGCCCGCCACGCAGTGATACGCCAGCGTCAACGGTCCTTTTCCGCGCAGTGCTCGCGCGCCTTTGCCACTCTGATGCTCTGCCAGGCGCCTATCTACATCGGTGGTGATGCCGGTGTAAAGCCACCCACTGCCGGTGCGCAGCAGATACAAAAACCATGTGGTATCACTGTCTTTCACGCCATCTCCTTTTCGTGGTTTAGCGCTTATTTTACGGCGACAGGCCGATAAAGGCTGCCTGTTTGACGGCATTCATCGATGGGAGTGGGGGAGGAAATTACGACCTTTATTTATAAGTAGATTAGCGTTCTTTAACAACGTGAAAAAGTTGATGGAATTTTTCAGGCTATAAAAATCATTAAAAAACAAATATATAATTTTAGAGTATTCCCCGTGCCAGTGGGGATAAACCGCAATTCAAAGAAACAGCGCGCACCTGGTATATGTGTTCCCCACGCCAGTAGGGATAAGCGTTGGCGTGATAGCACGGTACAATCCGTCGCGGTGCTTTGGACTTTATTGTGATAATATTCACATATATCGTGATTTATGTGCGTGTAATTTCTTTTTTATGTGAATAAAACCACAAAATAGGTTGTCATCTCCGGGTGAAATAGCCGTATTCGCCGGAGAAACGACCGTGTGGCCGATAAGCGGGAGCCTTGTATGACTGATTTAACTGCAGCAGCGCAACGCGCGCTGGGACTGATGGATTTAACCACCCTGAATGATGACGATACCGATGAGAAGGTGATCGCCCTGTGTCGCCAGGCTAACAGCCCGGCGGGAAAAACCGCCGCTATTTGTATCTACCCGCGCTTTGTGCCGCTGGCGCGCAAGGTGCTGCGCGAGCAGGGTACGCCGGATGTCCGCATCGCTACCGTGACCAATTTCCCGCACGGTAACGACGACATTGATATCGCGCTGGCGGAAACCAAGGCGGCTATCGCCTATGGCGCCGACGACGTGGACGTGGTGTTCCCCTATCGGGCGCTGATGGCCGGTAACCGTCAGGTTGGTTTTGAACTGGTGAAAGCCTGCAAGGCGGCCTGTGAGGCAGCCGGCGTGCTGTTGAAAGTGATCATTGAAACCGGTGAGCTGAAAACCGACGCGCTGATTCGTGAGGCCAGCGAGATTGCTATCGACGCCGGGGCGGATTTTATCAAAACCTCCACCGGCAAGGTGGCGGTGAATGCCACGCTGCATTCTGCCGACGTGATGCTGAATGTGATCCGCGATAAAGGTGTGGGCGAGCGCGTCGGTTTTAAACCGGCCGGCGGCGTGCGTACCGCGGAAGATGCCGCTGATTACCTGCAACTTGCCGACGCTATCATGGGCGACGGCTGGGCGGATGCCCGCCATTTCCGCTTTGGCGCGTCCGGCTTGCTCGGTAGCCTGCTGACCACGCTGGGCCACGCCGCCGGGCAGGCGCGCAGCGGCTATTGATGCGGTTCGCGCCTGCCGGGCGCGACACATCAGTGCTCATGGATTATGCAGGAGAACGCACCTTGTTTCTGATTCAGGAAATTATCCGCAAAAAGCGGGACGGTCATCCGCTCAGTGCGGAAGAAATTCGCTTTTTCATTAACGGTGTGCGCGATAACACCGTGTCGGAAGGGCAGATCGCCGCGCTGGCGATGACCGTGTTCTTTCACGATATGAACATGGATGAGCGGGTGGCGCTGACGCTGGCGATGCGCGATTCCGGCACCGTGCTGGACTGGTCCGGGCTGAATCTCAACGGCCCGCTGGTGGATAAGCACTCGACCGGCGGCGTCGGCGATGTCACGTCGCTGATGCTGGGGCCGATGGTGGCGGCCTGCGGCGGGTATGTGCCGATGATTTCCGGTCGCGGTCTGGGCCACACCGGCGGTACGCTGGACAAGCTGGAATCGATACCGGGGCTGGATATCTTCCCGGAGGATGACGCTTTCCGGCAGATCATCCGTCAGGTTGGGGTGGCGATTATCGGGCAAACCAACTCGCTGGCGCCGGCGGACAAGCGTTTCTACGCCACCCGCGATATCACCGCCACCGTCGACTCCATTCCGCTGATCACCGCCTCGATTCTGGCGAAAAAGCTGGCGGAAGGGTTAGACGCGCTGGTGATGGACGTCAAAGTCGGCTCCGGCGCGTTTATGCCGACCTACGAACAGTCGGAGCAACTGGCGCAGGCGATTGTCGGCGTAGCTAATAATGCCGGCTGCCGCACCAGCGCGCTGTTGACCGACATGAGCCAGGTGCTGGCTTCCAGCGCCGGCAATGCGCTGGAAGTACGTGAAGCGGTGCGCTTTCTGACCGGCGAGCAACGCAATCCGCGGCTGTTCGAGGTGACGATGGCGTTGTGCGAATCCATGCTGCTAGCGGGGCACCTGGCGCGCGATGCCGCCGAGGCGCGAGCAAAATTGCAGGCGGTGCTGGATAACGGCCGGGCGGCGGAGGTCTTTGGCCGCATGGTGGCGGCCCAGCATGGCCCGACGGATTTTGTCGAACAGTACGATCGCTATCTGTTGCCCGCGACGCTCAGTAAACCGGTGTTCGCCGAGCGCGACGGCTTTGTCGGCGCAATGGATGCGCGCGCGTTGGGCATGGTAGTGGTGGCGTTGGGTGGTGGTCGACGTCAGGCCAGTGATATCATTGATCACAGTGTCGGGCTGAGCGATATGGTCAGTCTGGGCGATCGGGTGGATGCGCAGCGTCCGCTGGCGGTAATCCACGCCAGAACCGAGTCCGACTGGCAACAGGCCGCGCAGGCGCTGCGTGAGGCGATTCGCCTTGATGATCAACCGCCTGCGCCTTGTCCGCTGATTTATCGTCGACTGGACGCCGCGGACATCTAACCGTACCGTCGCCGCCCGGCCTTACACGCATTAGTTCTTTACGTGATTAGTTCTTTACGTGATTGGTCCTTTACGTGATTGGTACTTTACGTAATTGGTTCTTTAAGTAATCGGTACTTTACGTAAAAGCTGTGCCCTTACGCACGACGCAGGAGATAACTACATGAAACGTGCATTTATTATGGTTCTCGACTCGTTCGGGATTGGCAGCGCCGCCGATGCCAAACGGTTTGGCGACGCAGGTTCAGATACGCTGGGCCATATCGCACAAGCCTGCGCAAAAGGTAAGGCCGATGTCGGCCGACAAGGGCCGCTGCGGCTGCCGAACCTGAGCCGTCTGGGGCTGGGCAAGGCGGCGGAAGGTTCCACCGGGCAGTTCCCGCCGGGACTGGATGAACAGGCCGATATCATCGGCGCGTACGCGTACGCCAGCGAAATTTCCTCCGGCAAGGACACGCCGTCCGGCCACTGGGAAATCGCCGGGGTGCCGGTGCTGTTCGACTGGGGCTATTTTCTCGACGAACACAACAGTTTCCCGCAGGCGCTGCTGGACCGGCTGGTCGAACGCGCAGGGCTGCCGGGCTATCTTGGCAACTGCCATTCCTCCGGCACGGTGATCCTCGACCAACTCGGCGAGGAACACATGAAAACCGGCAAACCGATTTTCTACACCTCGGCGGATTCGGTATTCCAGATAGCTTGTCACGAAGAAACCTTCGGGCTGGAGAAACTGTACCAACTGTGTGAAATCGCCCGCGAAGAGCTGACCGAAGGCGGTTACAACATTGGCCGGGTGATCGCCCGTCCGTTCGTCGGCGACAAGGTCGGCCAGTTCCAGCGTACCGGCAACCGTCACGATCTGGCGGTAGAGCCGCCGGCGCCGACCATGCTGAAAAAGCTGGTGGACGAGAAGGGCGGCAACGTGGTGTCGGTGGGGAAAATCGCCGATATCTACGCTAACGTCGGCATCACCAAAAAGGTGAAAGCTACCGGCATTGACGCGCTGTTTGACGCCACGCTGAAAGAGATGGAGCAAGCGGGCGACGACACTATCGTGTTCACCAACTTTGTCGATTTCGACTCTTCCTACGGCCACCGCCGTGATGTGCCCGGTTACGCGGCGGCGCTGGAGCTGTTTGACCGCCGCCTGCCGGAGATGCTCGCTCGCGTGAAGGGCGACGATATCCTGATCCTGACCGCCGACCACGGTTGCGACCCGAGCTGGCCCGGCACCGATCACACCCGCGAACACGTGCCGGTGCTGATTTACGGGCCGGGCGTAACGCCGGGCGACCGTGGCCACCGCACCACCTTTGCCGATATCGGCCAGACGGTGGCCGGCTACTTCGGGCTGTCGCCGATGGATTACGGCACGTCAATGTTGTGATGTTCCTGACAAGGAACGCGATTATTTAATTCAATGGCGGTTTGACGCCATATCAAGAAGGAAGAAAAAGGATGGCTACGCCACATATCAATGCAGAAATGGGTGACTTCGCTGACGTGGTGCTGATGCCGGGTGACCCGTTGCGCGCCAAATACATCGCGGAAACCTTTCTGGAAAACGCGGTGGAAGTGAACAATGTGCGCGGTATGCTGGGCTTCACCGGGACTTACAAAGGCCGTCGTATCTCCGTGATGGGCCACGGCATGGGCATCCCGTCCTGCTCGATTTACACCAAAGAGCTGATAACAGAATACGGCGTGAAGAAAATCATCCGCGTCGGTTCCTGCGGTGCGGTGCGTGCCGATGTGAAACTGCGCGACGTGGTGATCGGCATGGGCGCCTGCACCGATTCTAAAGTGAACCGGATGCGCTTTAAAGATCACGACTTCTCGGCCATTGCCGACTTCGACCTGCTGCGCCATGCAGTGGATGCCGCCAAAGCGCGCGGTATCAACGCCCGCGTCGGCAACCTGTTCTCCGCTGACTTGTTCTACACGCCGGACCCGCAAATGTTCGACGTGATGGAAAAATACGGCATTCTGGGCGTGGAAATGGAAGCGGCCGGTATCTACGGCGTGGCGGCGGAATTCGGCGCTAAAGCGCTGGCTATTTGCACCGTGTCCGACCATATCCGCACCCACGAGCAGACCACCGCCGCCGAGCGCCAGACCACTTTCAACGAGATGATCGAAATCGCGCTGGAATCGGTATTGCTGGGCGACGCCGCTGAGGCGTGATGCCAAAAAGGGCTGATGGTGTTTGGTGAAACATCACCGTTAACCTGAGTGTAAGTCTGTGATATCTGAACGCCTCCGGTATTAACGCCGGGGGCGTTTTTTATGATAGCTGCCGGGTCAGCTTATCGCTGTGTACGCTGTTTGGGCACCGTGCAGGCGTGACGCCACTTCATCAAGGCATTTCACGCCGCTGGCGGTGCGAATCCAGCGCGGGGCTTTTAGCTCGGCGGTGAAGTACCAGACCAGCTCGGCCAGCAAGCCGGTCAGCGTGTGTTCCATTTCCAGTGATAACCCCCGGCCTGCCAGCAACTTCGCAAGTGCGAGGCAGTAGTCGCAAAGCAAATCAGAATCGGGTTCAAAGCAGGGAGCGGCGGCGGGAAGGACATCAGTGGTGAGGCGTTCGGTCAGGTGCGCCGGAATCGGCTGGTTCAGCGTCGGCCTCAGCAGCGCCAGCCCGGCGGTAAGCCGGGTGTTGAATGCCAGCTTCAGCGCCGGGTCATCGCTTTCCATCAGGTTTTCGGCGAGGTGTTCGCAGTAATCGGCGAGCACGGTGAAATCCGTGGCGGCGCTGAAGGAAGCGGTAAGTAACGGGTGAGTCTGGGTAGTGATGGTAGCCATAAGGCAGTCTCCGATGAGTGAGTAAAGAAATCACCACCACCGAAGAGACCAATCTTGCGGGTGGTGGACTGAGCGGAGTTGGTCTTACCGGCCTCATCGGATACCGGCGCACCTTGCGGTGCCCCCGCCCAGCCCACCATAATTCGGCATAGCTAAGCATTACGACATAAAAAAAGACGCTGGCGCGTCCTATGTCGCCGATGAAGTATTTCAGGAGACCAATCCCGGCACCTGATTGTGCAGGTGCGGGTAAAAGATAGCGCTATCGGTGAAGGGCCGCAAGGGGTTTTGTGGCCCGTAGCACGGCGCAACGCGAATCTGGAATACGCCGCGCAAAAACGCTTATTTGACCGTGACTTGTCCGTTCATCAGCAGAGGGAGGAGCCAGTCACGGAGTGCAGCGAGTTGCTGATTTTCTTTTGTAAGCAATTCGATTTTTTCAAAGAGTGGCTCTGTTTTTTCTGCGTATTTTTCTATTAATTTAATATTATTCGGCAATGCCAAATAAGTATGCTCAATATCGTTTGAAACAATTGAGTTAAACACTGAACCAGTAGCCTTAACCTCAAGATGATGTATCAATTCTTTAGTGAGAAAATACAAAAATACAAAACTCACTTCCTGTTTTGCACTCAGTGCATAGCATGACTGATTCATAGCCATAGGTACAGCATTCAGAGCCAGACGACCAACTGAACCTCTTGCGGTAATAAACACGGTATTCTTTTTAAAGAGACGAGTGCTACTCTTCTTCAAAGCTACTTCAGTAATATTATCTTGTGTGGATAAGCTATAAATATTTTTCCCTGAATCCGTTGGTGTAAAAAAAGGTATAGAGCCATTCCAGTAAGTAGAGTTAGCTTTTGTTGGAGTTCCACCGCCCAGCAACTCAGCTAGTAATAAAATATTAGAAGCAAGCCACCCCACCGGAATTTCCCGCTTCAGCATCGCGTTATATTCCATCTTTCCGCCGGAGGTTTTATACGGTTTGCCGTTAGCTTCCGGGAAATCAAATTGCACAAACCAGTAGTCGTACAGCGTTTTCGCCATTGCTTCCAGTTCAGCGTTGATGCGGTTGTTGAGATCGATTTTTTTGTCAATATTACTTAGCACACTGGCTATCTTTTTTTGTTCACTCAGCGCTGGTGTACTTATTTCAAACTCTAAGCAATCAGGCACTCTTATATGACTGACAATTGAACCAGTACTATCATGCTTACGAAATTGATACTGTAAATCAGGTGAAAGAAATACATATAATAAATAAGTTGAATCTAACTTTTCCGGGTTAGATCTATACTGCATGATTCTCTGCCCAAGAAATACAGTGTCCGTAAAATTGACATATCCGACTTCCCCCATTGGAGCTTCTCGGGTTAATAAAACGTCACCTTTATCAACAGTTGCACGTCGCGTCCATTTTTTAAATGTTTCTTTTTCAACGTAACGACAACCGGTTAAGTTTATCCTTCCACTTTTAATATTTGGTGTGCGGATCATTTTATATGGTGTCTCATAATCAACACTAGGTGCTGTTTTGTTTACACAGTCAACAATAAGCTCGCATAATTCAGATACTTTAATTCTAGGCCACTGTTTATACTTCATACTTCAACCCCGCCAGTTGCTGTTTAATTTCCGCTTCCAGCTTGTGTGACTGGTTGAATAACTCATCCAGCATGTCACTAAACCCTTTCATTTTGGCGGCAAACTGCTCCGGTGTGATATCCGAATACTCAATCTTGACCTCAAAATACTGCCCGGCGCTGAACGAGTAATTCTTCGCGGTAATCTCGTCGTAAGACACCACCACCGAGAAGTCTTCTTCGTTCCATTTGTTATTGAATACTTCACAGATGCGCTGCTCTTCTTCCGGCGTCAGCACCGTTTTCTGGTTTTTACCGTCTTTGACCTTTTCCCCCAGGCCGGAGGCATCAATCAGCACCACGTTTTCTTTATTGCTGGCGTCGATAAACAGAATCGAGACGTTGGTGCCGGTGGTGGCGAAAATATTGGATGGCATCGATACCACCCCCGCCAGCATTTTGTTTTTCACCAGATGCTCACGAATGGCTTTATCAATGCCGGACTGCGCGGTAATAAACCCGGTCGGCACCACCACCGCCGCTTTTCCGCCCGGTTTCAGCGAATAAATAATGTGTTGCAGGAACAACTGATAAATCGCCATTTTGTCTTTGGCGGCTTTCGGGATGTTCGGAATACCGGCGAAGAAACGCGGCTGATTTTCTTTGGTATCCAGCGCGTTGCGAAAATCGCTGAAATCCATCTTAAACGGCGGGTTGGAGACGATATAGTCAAAGCGTTTCAGGTCCTGCCCGTCCTGGTGGTACGGGTGCAAAATGGTGTTGCCCTGAATCACATACGGGATGGAATGCACCAGATTATTCAGGATCAGGTTCAGGCGCAGCAGGCTGGAGGATTTTTGTGAGATATCCTGCGTGAAAATGCTGCAACGGTCTTCACCAATGGCGTGCGCCACGTTCATCAGCAGCGTGCCGGAACCGGCGGACGGGTCGTAACAGGTGACGTTACGCACGGTGCCGCGCTGTGCCTCCGGCACCAGAATGGCGGCCATAATGCGCGCCACCGCGTGCGGTGTGTAGTATTCGGCGTATTTGCCGCCGGCGTTGCTGTTGTAGTCTTTGATCAGGTACTCAAAGATGGTGGCGTAGAAATCAAATTTCTGGGTAAAGATGCGCTCGAAACTGAACTTCACCAGGTTGTTGATAATGGCGCGGCAGAAATCATCACGCTTTGAACTGTCGGCAATAAACTGGCTGAGGCGGTCAAACAGCACCACTTTGGTGCCGCCGTCGGTTTTTACCGCGAACACCTCGTTGTTCGTTTCGGCGATATCCATCAGGGTGTCGTC
Organism: Dickeya dadantii NCPPB 898; assembly: GCF_000406145.1. Lineage (NCBI taxonomy): Bacteria > Pseudomonadati > Pseudomonadota > Gammaproteobacteria > Enterobacterales > Pectobacteriaceae > Dickeya > Dickeya dadantii. The sequence continues at coordinate 674,914 of NZ_CM001976.1, forward strand.
AAAGGTGTTGGCGAAGTCCGCTTTGTTCTGCTCGTTAAACAGGCGGGTAATAAAGTGATGTGGTTTCAGGTACGCGGTATTGGCATTTATATTCTGTTGTAATTGCGCCAGTTGTTCTTCATCCATCTGGCTTATCACTTCTTCCCAACGTTCCGCACCGGCGAGGGTTTTATCCACCTTTTTCGCTTCATAGGCGAATTTGTCGTTCAGGAATTTGTACAGAAAGGCCTGAGTAATAATCTTGAATTCGTTACCGTCGTTCCCCAGGCCATAGCTGGCGCAAACGCTTTTCAGGCTATCGATCAGGGTTTTGGTTGTGTCTCTAAATTCCAGCTCTACCACGTACGTGCTCCGGTATTAAATTCATTCAGGTACTCTTTAACAATCAGGCGGTTAATCTCAGTCGCTGCCTGCGCTGTCAGTGTGATATGGTGTCGCTCTTCAAAGTACTTACGCACACATGACACCATCTGTCGTTCAAAGTAACTCTCATTGTTCAGGATCTGGCTGTTGTTCAGCACTCTTTCATCGGCATCGCGCTTGACGTCAGACAGGGCTTCAAAGATTTTACGCTCCGTCGCGCCGAAGCCGCCGCGCTCCTGCAAGCGTTTGTGAGTGCGTGCATACTTGGCATCGCCCCGGTACTTCTGGCGCAGCAGGGTGTTCTGGCGGTTCAGCTCTTTGATGCGGTCATGGATTTTATTGAGTGTGCCAATATTCGCAACCATTTCATCCTGGGTGACTTCGCTGAGTTTCTTTTTCTTAAACAGGCGCTCCAGCTCTTCCCTCAGGGTGATGAACTGCGGGTCTTGCTGGTCAAAATTGCTGGCCAGCGCTTCGCGGGTGCGGCGCAGCGTGTCTTTCAGCTTGTCGGCCAGCACCAGTTCTTCTTCGCCGATTTTAACGAACCTGAAGATAACCTCTTCCAGCGCCCGGTTCAGCAGGTTTGTGGTATCGGTGCCTTGCTCCAGGTCCGCCTGTAGATTCAGCAGGTCAAGATGATGACTGGCTTCACGGTACAACAGGTTAAGTTTGCTGAAATCCAGCGCCTGAAGAAATTCGACATTACCTTGCAGGCGAATCAGGTTATACAGGCTTTTGGCATTGGCTAAGGCGTTTTTCAGCGCCAGCATCGTTTGCCGGTCCTGAATCTGGTTAATTTGGTCGGTAAAGATTTCCGCATTGTCGGTATCAAAATGGAACAACACATCTTTGATCTGTTCGATTTCCTGGCGGATCTCTTCCTGAGATTTGAACAGCCGGGAATAGTGCGCCATTTCGTCGCCCAGTTCGGACTGAAGCTCCTCGAAATAGGCTTTATTGGTGGCATCGAATTCCTGACGAATATCGGCAAAATCCACCACGTAGCCGTAGCGGAAATGTTTGTATCTGCGGTTGACGCGAGTCAGCGCCTGGAGCAGGTTGTGCCTGCGGATGACTCGCCCCAGATAGAGCTTTTTCAGGCGCTTTGCGTCAAAACCGGTTAGCAACATGTTGTAAACAAACAGTAAATCGATTTTCCCCGCCTTGAACTCATCCACCCAGTCTTTGCGTTGCTGCTTCGTTCCCACATCGTGCAGGATCAACGCCGCCCGTTTGATGTTGCGTTTTTCCCGGGCGGCGACGACATAGGCGATGTGCGGTTCAGCGGCGTGTGGCGAGGCTGTCTCGCTTTGCGCTTGCTGTGTGGCGGGCGGTAGCGCATCGCCCACGTTATTCGCGCTAAACAGGGCAAACATCTGTTTCGCCTGCTCCGCGCTGTCGCAGATCACCATCGCGCCGATGGTGTTATCATTGTGCGCGCCCCGGCTGTTGGCAAAATCGGTGATGATGTAGTCCAGCATAGGTTTAACGAAGCTTACGTGGGCATACACCCGTTTACGGTCCACATCCCCCATTCTGACTTCAACGTCTTTCAACGCCTGTTGTAGCACCATGCGGTAATTGGTGGCGATCTCTTCGCGGATCAGTCGCAAGGTATAACCGTCTGCGATGGAGGCGTTGTAATAGTATTTGTGGATGTAATCGCCAAACAGGTCGCGGGAGTTGTAGTCGGTTCCCAGTAACGGCGTTCCCGTCAGGCCGATTTTGATGGCGTGGGTGTCTGACTGGCTTAAGTTGGCAAGAAAGCTGCCTTCCGGGTTGTAACTGCGGTGGACTTCATCAAGGAAGTACACCCGCTGAATGTTCACATCGTAATCTTTGGTGGCGATGACATCCGCGTCGTCTTTAAATTTCTGGATGTTGACGACGGTAATCTCCGCTTTCCCCTGATGATTGTGGATCACCTGCGTGGTTTTAATCGCGCGGGCGAAAGCGCTGCGTGAGTTGATAAGATGTACGATTAACCCACGGGCGGTGAATTCGCGGTGTGCCTGCTGGAGTAAATCCAGCCTGTCGACAATGAAATAAAACTTCGGGATCACCTGCTTTTTCTGAAAGTAATCCGTCAGGAAGCGCACGTTATAGTATGCCAGCGCGGTTTTCCCGCTGCCCTGCGTATGCCAGATAATGCCTTTGTTGATACCGGCATTCAGTTTGCGCGCAATCGCCTTGGTGGCGAACAACTGCGGATAACGCATGATGTGTTTGTGCAGGCCGTCTGACTCGGTGACATACACCAGCGCATAGCGCAGGATAAACGCCAGCCGTTCCCGGCTCAGCAATGAGGTACAGATGCGATTCGTCGGCCGGTTATAATCTTTATTGGTTTGAAATTCAGGGCTGGTACGAATCACTTCCAGATTATTGTCTTTCAGTACTTTCAGTTCCGCGTCATCCGTTAGTGGTTTTAGCAGCGCGGTCAGATCAAAGGTTTCTTCTTCACGGAAGTAATTGAACACCGGTTCATGGTACGAACTGCTGGCATAGAAAGCCCCCTGAATCGGTTCGGGATCGCTGTCATCGTATTCCATGTTATTGGAGAAGATCATGAACTGGGTGATGTTGGCGAAGCGTCTGAATTTGGGGTTCTGAAAGCGTTTACTGATACGTTCCCGTTCCGCCAGAATACCTTCCCGGTTATTGGGCTTCTTCACTTCAATGAAAACCAACGGCATTCCATTGATCAATAACGTGATGTCGGGGCGGAATTCTTCATCGCCATTAGCGCAGGTGAGCTCGGTGACCACATGAAAGCTGTTGTTGTTAAAATTTTCGAAGTCGATCAATTTTATGTTGGCGCGGTCAGTCAGCTTTTCAAAAAAGGCACGGCCTAAATCTTCGTTATCCAGCAGGAGCCTGATGTCTTTAAACAGGCGAGCAATATCGTCAGGGGGAAGGGTGGGGTTAATTCTGGCGATAGCGGAAGTAAAAATATCAGGAAAGATGTTGGTGTCTTTATCCCAGCTTTGCTCTTTAAGCGACAGGTAGTGGTAACCCAGTTTCATTAAATGAAGGAGGGTTGGGATTTTAACGCGGGTATCTTCAGTGAATTTCATCGTATTCCCTGTTTTATCATGCGCGACTGTTCGGGCGTATTTGCTCAGGCCATGCGGCAGCTATCGCCTCAGAATGATTGGCAACAATGCTTGCTTAGTATCGCTGCTATGTTACACGTTCCTTTTACGCCCACGAACAGATTCGTATGCCTTTGCCTGCAAGCAACGACCGGGCAGACAAACCCGAGGTCAGTCCGCCATTTCACATGATCGGCAACGAGAAGGAAACCACCGGAAAAGGAAACCGCCGCAAGATGATAAGGAGAGCCGTTACCCCAGCGGCAGCGCCATAATGATCGCGTCTTCCCGGCCGCCGGCGGTCGGGTAATAATCCCGCCGTACCGACACCTCGTTAAACCCCATGCTCTGATACAGCGCGATGGCGCGCGTGTTGGACGCGCGCACTTCCAACCACAGCGTCAGCATGCCGCGGTGCTCCAGTTCGGCGATCAGGTGTTCCAGCAACTGGCGCCCGTAGCCGTGGCGCTGATATGTCGGGTCGACGGCGATGTTGAACAGCGTGGCTTCATCCAGCACTACCTGAGTAATGGCGTACGCCACTAACTGCTGGTCGTGGCACAGTTTCAGGTTGAGGTAACGCTCGCCCTGATTGCTGATGAAGGTTTTTTCGCTCCACGGAAAAGCGTGGCTGAGGCATTCAATCTCAAACGCCCGCGGCAGGTCAGCCGTGGTCAGGGTGGAAATCATGTTCATGGTGACAAATCTGCTGCCACAGGGCGCGTTTCGCCCCGGCGTTGTGAGAAAGCTCGGCCAGAGCCGGGCTGGTCAATTGTACGCCATCCAACGCCAGCGCATCGGTGACGGGCTGCCCCAGCCACCAGCTGTGGCAGCGGGTGTGTTCCGGCAGCATCTGCGCCTGACGCGGCGTCAGGCCGACTATCTGCTGCGGGGAGAGATTCAGGCTGCGCAGGACGTCCTGCAATAGCGGGTCGTCGCTGGCGGGCAGCGGATGATCGGCGATGATCAGCAGCCGGGCGTCAGGCGGCAGGCTGACGGCGATCTCGCCTTTCAGCACCGACGGACGACGCAAGGTCCACTGGGTGATCCCCAGTTGCTGCAACAGCCAGTCCCGTCTTGATGTCATGCCTTACTCACTCTGCGTGCGATGGTGGTGCCCGATGATCATGATGATCGCGGTGCACGATTGTGCGGCGCTATGCTAACAAATCGCTGAACATGCGCCAACAAACCACTATAATCCTCGCTCAGTTTATTGAGGAGCTAGACCTGATGTCAGCATTAACCCCCGCCAGTGAAGTGATACTGCGCCACAGTGATGAATTTGTTTCCCGTCGGGTGCTGTTTGCCGGCGATCTGCAAGATACGCTGCCCGCCAATTTTGATGCAGCCGCCGTCACCGTGCACACTACGCAGTATCATCACTGGCAGCAGTTGCAGCCCGTACTGGGCGACAACGTGCACTTCTCGCTGCTGGCACAGGCTGAAACCGTAGCCGGGTGCGACACCCTGATTTACTACTGGCCGAAAAGCAAACAGGAAGCGCAGTTCCAGCTGTCCAATCTGTTGTCGCTGTTGCCGGTTGGGTGCGACATTTTCGTCGTCGGCGAGAACCGCAGCGGGGTCCGCAGCGCCGAAGGTATCCTGGAGCCGATCGCCGCCGTCAACAAGATCGACAGCGCCCGCCGCTGCGGCCTGTACCACGGTCGTCTGGAAGCGCCGTCCGCATTTGCGCTGGAGGATTGGTGGCTGGAGTATGACGTGGATGGCGTACCGGTACACACGCTGCCGGGCGTATTCAGCCGCGAGGGTCTGGACACCGGCAGCCAGTTGCTGCTTTCGACGCTGGAACCGCATCGCAAGGGTAAGGTGCTGGATCTCGCCTGCGGCGCCGGGGTGCTGGCGGCATCGTTTGCCCGCCTGTCGCCGAAAATCCGCCTGACGCTAAGCGATGTCGGCGCCGCCGCGCTGGAAGCGAGCCGGTCGACGCTGGCGGCCAACGGCCTGGAAGGGCAGGTGATCGCCAGCAACGCCTACTCGGATATTCAGGGACGTTTTGATCTCATCATCTCCAACCCGCCGTTCCATGATGGCATGCAGACTAGCCTGCACGCAGCGGAAGTGATGATTCGCGGCGCCGCCTCTCATCTGAACATCGAAGGCGAACTGCGTATCGTCGCCAACGCCTTTCTGCCGTATCCGGCGCTGCTGGATGAAACCTTCGGTAGCCATGAAGTTATCGCCCAGACCGGTCGTTTCCGCGTTTATCGCGCGATACTGCGCCGTAATAAGCACCGTTAACCGAGTCGCCCGGTTTTCACCGGGCGCGATGCTGTACTCAGGCGTTATCAAGCGTCGCCATGCCTTCCTGTCCGTAGCGCGCGCCCGCGGCTGCCTCCGGCGGGAAGATGGCGTTAATGTCATCCAGCTCGCGTGGCGTCAGGGATACCGACAGCGTGCCGACATTTTCCTCCAGATAGCGACGACGTTTGGTGCCGGGAATCGGCACGATGTGCTCGCCCTGTGCCAGTACCCAGGCCAGCGCCAACTGCGATGGCGTTACCGCTTTTTCCTGCGCCAGTTGCGTAATTTTGTCCACCAGTTGCAGGTTTTTAGCGAAGTTCTCGTCGCTGAAGCGCGGGTTGGCGCGTCGGAAGTCGTTCGCGGGCAGGGCGTCCCGCTGTTTGATGGCGCCGGTCAGAAAACCGCGTCCCAGCGGGCTGTAAGGCACAAAGCCGATGCCCAGACGGCGGCAGGCGGGCAGGATCTCCGCTTCCACATCCCGCGTCCACAATGAGTATTCGCTTTGCAGCGCGGTGATAGGGTGAACGCGGTGCGCGCGCTCCAGCGTGGCGGCGGAGGCTTCGCTCAGGCCGATATAACGAATCTTGCCGGCTTTAACCAGCAGGCCCAGCGCGCCGACGCTGTCCTCAATCGGCACCGCCGGATCGACGCGGTGCTGGTAATAAAGATCGATGACCTCGACGCCCAGTCGTTTCAGGCTGCCTTCGACCGCCTGGCGGATATAATCCGGCCGGCCGCAGACGCCACGCAGGTTCGGGTTGGCCGGGTCGCGCAGAATGCCGAATTTGGTGGCCAGAAACACCTGATCCCGCTTGCCTTTGATCGCCTTTCCCACCAGCATTTCATTGGTGTGGGGGCCGTACATGTCGGCGGTGTCCAGCAGGGTGACGCCCAGTTCCAGCGCTCGATGCAGGGTGGCGATGGCTTCGGTTTCATCCTGCCCGGGAGAATAGAAATCGCTCATCCCCATGCAGCCGAGGCCCAGTGCCGATACCGTTGGCCCCTGTGGGCCTAGTTTTCGCTGTTGCATGTTTATTACTCCGTGTTGTTAACCGCGCTTTTCAGTGTGGTTGTTTGAATCAAAAAGATAAATTCGCGGTTTTATGCAACACTGTTTGTAAAATACAAACAATGGAGCCGGCGATGGATCAGGTTCAGGCTATGCGGGTGTTTGTGCGCATTGTGGAAGCTGAAAGCTTCAGCCGGGCGGCGGAAAAACTGGGGCTGCCACGCGCCACCGTCAGCCAGACGCTGAAACGGCTGGAGCTGCGGCTGGGAGTGCGTCTGTTGCAACGCACCACCCGTCAGGTGCAGGTGACGGACGAAGGCATGCTGTACTACCAGCGCTGCGTGCAGTTACTGGCGGAAATTGAGGAAACGGACGCGCTGTTTTCCCGCCAGCGTCAGCAGCCCAGCGGGCGGGTGCGGATTGATATGCCGCATTCGCTGGCCCGGCAGGTGGTGATTCCGTCGTTGCCCGAGTTTTACCGCCGCTACCCGCAGATTTCGCTGGTGCTGAGCGCCAACGATTCAGCGATTAACGTGATGCGTGAAGGTGTGGATTGCGTGCTGCGCGCCTGGCAGGTGGATGATGACTCGCTGGTGGCGCGTTCGCTGCCGTCGCTGCCGCAGGTCACCTGCGCTTCAGTCGCTTATTGTGCCGAATTCGGCGTGCCCGACACGCTGGAGGCGCTGATGTCCCACCGTATGGTGGGCTATTTTTCGCTGCGCACATCGCATCGCTACCCGCTGGAGTTCATGCAGCAGGGGCAAATCATCACCCGCACTTTGCCCAGTCTGGTGGAAATCAACGGCGCCGATGCCTATATCGCCGCCTGTCAGGCCGGAATGGGGATTATTCAGGCGCCTCGCTACGGCCTGGTACCGCTGCTGTCGAGCGGCGAACTGGTGGAGATCCTGCCGCAGTTGCCGCCGCCCGATATGCCGCTGTATGTGATGTATCCCTCCGGGCGCTTTCTGGCGCCGCGCATCCGGGTGGTTATCGAGTGGCTTGCGCAATGCTTCCAGCAGGCACCGTTTGTCTGAATGCTGTTTTTTACAGCAAACGCTGATACAAGATGGAAATAATGATTGACGCCGGTGCGAAAATCTCTAGAATTCGCCTCCGTGGTGACATTGTGTGACGTAATGTTGCTTGGTTTGCGAAGGTGGCGGAATTGGTAGACGCGCTAGCTTCAGGTGTTAGTGTCCTTCGGACGTGAGGGTTCAAGTCCCTCTCTTCGCACCAAAATCACCACAGATTTGTATTTCACAGTACCTGCGAAGGTGGCGGAATTGGTAGACGCGCTAGCTTCAGGTGTTAGTGTCCTTCGGACGTGAGGGTTCAAGTCCCTCTCTTCGCACCACTGGGATACAAATCAAAGCCTTGTAGTAGCAAAACCGAATATTGTAGTAAACAGTGCGAAGGTGGCGGAATTGGTAGACGCGCTAGCTTCAGGTGTTAGTGTCCTTCGGACGTGAGGGTTCAAGTCCCTCTCTTCGCACCAATCTCCTCATCCTTATTCTTTTTTCCAGCACCGCAATTTTCCTCGCTTATAAAATCAACGGCGTGTTTCTTCCCTCTGGTTTTAGTGTGTTATGCCCGTTCAGGGTAGGCGTTACCATCCCTTTAGCGTAAGCGACAGCGCCGCCAGGCCGCCTGCCAGCGCAATACAGGACGGCAGCAGCAGATAGTGACGCATACGTCGGTGAAACAGCATGCTCAACGTGAGCAGCATCGCCAGCGCGCAGATGTACTTCAGATGGGTCAGATTCAGCTCCGGCAGGGCCAGCAACGGCATCAGCGCCGCCGGCAGTAGAACGCCCCAGGCGCTGGACAGACGTTTGCCAAAATACCAGCTTATTCCCCATAGCCCGCAGGCGGCGATCATGGCGGTCAGCATTGTGGCTTCCATTGTTGATAATGATAACTAATATCATATATCAGATTTGCCGCTATACAACCGGTGCCGCGTGATTTTTGTATTACCTGCCGTTTGACGACGGCAGGTTTTTTTACGCCCGCAGAGGGTCAGGTGTTGTGCAGATAGCCGCGTACCAGTTGCAGCATGTTCAGCAGCGTGGCGGAGCGGTCATGTTTGCGCCAGATTACGGCAATCTGTGTGGTGAGGTGCGGCGTGTTGGTGTCGTGATAGGTCACGTTGCCGGTCTGGATGCTGGACAGCGATTCAGGAACAAAGGTGACGCCAAAACCAGACGCCACCATGCTGATGGTGGCGGTGATATGCGGCGCCAGCGGATTGATTTGGGGCTGGTAGCCCGACAGATAGCAGGCGCGGATAATCAGGTCGTGCAGACTGGGGCAAAGTTCGCGCGGAAAGATGATCAACGGTTCCTGCCGCAACTGCCCCAGATTGATTTGCGTTTGATCGCTGAACGGATGGTTTTCCGGCAGCACCAGCCGCATCGGCTCGTCCGCCAGTAATTCGCCTTCAAACTCCTCGCCGATATCGCATGGCAGGCGTACAAACGCGATGTCGGTGGTGCGATTACGCAGGCTCTCCAGAATCTCATAAATATGTTCTTCACGCGGCTGCAGCCGGACGTTGGGATACTGCTGCCGATAGCGGCGCAGCAGCGCCAGTACCGCCGGGTGGAAGGTGACTGCGCAGGAGAAGCCGACATTGATCGCGCCGCTTTCCCCGCGGGCGATGCTGCGTACTCTCTCCACGGCCGAATCGGCCAGTTCCAGAATATGACTGGCGTCCTGATACAGCGCTTCGCCAGCCTCCGTCATTTCCACGCCACGGGTCAGCCGCTTGAACAGCGGCGTCCCAATTTCCCGCTCAAGTTTTTGAATCTGTTGGCTTAACGGCGGCTGTGATATGCCGAGAATTTCCGCCGCGCGGGTGAAATGCCGGGTTGAGGCCACTGCGACAAAATAGCGCAGGTAACGTAATTCCATATATTTTCGATCTCCAAACGGCCACATCTCTGTATTGGAACTTTGGTGTGACGAAGGTCAATATTCAAGGGAAACATTAAATAAATTTAAGTTGATCATCGTCAGAAGGGAATGGATATGAAAGATGTTAACTGCGTCGACCCCTGTGTCAGGGAACTGGCCAGCTTTGCACTTCATCATCAGAAACAGCATCCAGAGTGCGTTATTTATCAAACGTCATTAATGAGCGGGCTTATTAATGGCGTTTATGAAGGTAACATCACCATGGAAGAACTTCTGAAACATGGCGATTTTGGATTAGGGACGTTTAATGATCTCGACGGCGAACTGGTGGCGCTTAACAGCCGCATCTTCCAGCTCCGTGAGGATGGCAGCGCACGTGCGGCGCTGTCGAATCAGAAAACGCCTTTCGCGGTAATGACCTTTTTCCGGCCGACGGAGCAGATCCATTTCGGACAGGCCACCAGCCGCGAAGCGATTCATCAGCGCATTAATGATTTGATTGCAACAGATAATCTGTTTTGTGCCCTGCGGATAGATGGCCGCTTTAGCCACGTGGAAACCCGTACGGTACCTCGCCAGGAACGTCCTTATAAACCGATGCTGGAAGCGATTGCCCAACAACCCACGTTCCGTTTCGAACAGTGTCAGGGCAGCGTTATCGGTTTCCGTAGTCCTGCCTATGTTCAGGGGATTAATGTTGCTGGTTATCACGAGCATTTCATCACCGATGACCGCAAAGGCGGCGGACATATCCTTGATTATCGACTGGAAGAAGGCGTATTGACCTTTGGCTCTATCGCCAAACTGGTTATTGACCTTCCCCGCGACAGGGATTTCCTGAAAGCCAATTTATCCCCTGAAGATCTCGATAGCGTCATTCACTCTGTGGAGAGCTGAAGCGTCGAGCAGGTACTGAAAGCAAAAGCACACTGTTATGCAGAGGATAAACATTATGGAAAATATGGATGGTCAACAGCATTGGTCTAGCGGTGCGGAGCTGATCGTAAAACATCTTGAACAGCAAGGCGTCAACTATGTCTTCGGCATTCCTGGTGCAAAAGTAGACCGCGTGTTTGATTCGTTGGTGGATTCGTCGATCCAGACCATTCCTGTACGGCATGAGGCCAATGGCGCCTTTATGGCGGCCGCCGTCGGGCGTCTTACCGGCAAGGCCGGCGTGACGCTGGTGACGTCGGGGCCGGGCTGTTCGAATCTGGTGACCGGGCTGGCTACCGCGACGGCGGAAGGTGACCCGCTGGTAGCGCTGGGGGGCGCGGTCAAACGCGCCGACCGCCTGAAGCTGACCCATCAGAGCCTGGATACCGTCAGCCTGTTTCAGCCGGTGACCAAATACAGTGCTGAAATCACGGTGTCGTCCGCGATTTCAGAAGTGATGGCTAACGCCTTTCGCGCCGCTGAACTTGGGCGGCCGGGCGCGGCGTTCATCAGTCTGCCGGAGGATATCGTCAATGAACCGGTGGACAGCCCGATTCTGGCCCGTACTGCGCTGCCAACCCTCAACAGCGCGCCGCGTAAGGATGTTGAACGGGTGGCCGGGCTGATAAAGCAAGCCAAAAATCCGATCCTGCTGCTGGGGCTGATGGCCAGCCAGCCGAAAAACGCCGAGGCGCTGCGCCGCCTGCTGCATCACAGCCGCCTGCCGGTAACCAGTACCTATCAGGCCGCCGGGGTGATTGATCAACAGCATTTTGACCATTTTGCCGGACGGGTCGGCTTGTTCAACAACCAGGCCGGCGACAAGCTGCTACAGCAGGCAGACCTTATCGTCACGGTCGGTTACAGCCCGGTAGAATATGCGCCGGCGCTGTGGAATTCCGGCAATGCCACGCTGGTGCATATTGATGTGCTGCCCGCCGAAGTAGAAAGCGCCTACCGCCCGGATGTGGAACTGGTTGGCGACATCAGCATCACCATTGATGCGCTCAATGAGCAACTCAGTTCGCCGATCGTGCTGTCGTCACAGTCGGCGGCGATTTTGGAAGAGCGCAGTCAACTGCGTCATGAACTGGCGACCCGTGCCATCAACATGGACGGCTTCGCCATCCATCCGTTACGGCTGGTGCGGGTGATGCAGGATCTGGTCAATAAAGACGTTACCTTGTGCGTGGACATGGGCAGTTTCCATATCTGGCTGGCGCGTTATCTCTACAGCTTCCGCGCTCGTCAGGTGCTGATGACCAACGGCCAGCAGACCATGGGGGTGGCGTTGCCGTGGGCGATCGCCGCCGCGCTGGTGAATCCGAAACAGAAGGTGGTGTCGGTGTCCGGGGATGGCGGTTTCATGCAGTCCAGCATGGAGCTGGAAACCGCGGTGCGGCTGAAATCCAACATTCTGCACATCATCTGGGTGGATAACGCCTACAACATGGTGGAAATTCAGGAAGAGAAAAAATATCACCGCGCTTCCGGCGTCAAGTTCGGGCCGATTGACTTTAAAGCCTATGCGGAAGCTTTCGGCGCTAAAGGTTTTGCCGTGGAATCCGCCGCCGAACTGGTGCCGAAACTCTGGCAGGCGATGGATGTAGACGGCCCGGCGGTGATCGCCATTCCGGTGGATTACTCCGACAACCATTACCTGATGGAGAACGTGAATATCAGTCAGCTGATCTGAGCGTAATACGCTCGGTTCAGGTGCTACGATCCTACCTGCTGCAAGGCTTTGCAGCCTTTTGAGCCGTATTCGCCTGTGACGAATATTTCATCGTAAACGCCGTATGGCGAATGTTGAATGTTTCGTCACAGGCGCTGGTTGCTCCACGCGTCCTGAAGCCCCCGATAGTAATAAGGGGCTTGACCGGCCTGTCGCGGCGTTTGACGCGGCAGGTTCCGGTTCGTTATTGGCAGGACGCGCGTTTTTTGTCACTTCCCGCCACGTATCGACAAATCGCACAATCGGCGATTTGTTTATCAGTAGATAGATGATCAGTAGATCGATTATCAGTAAATCGATTATCAGTAGATCGACTGATACAACGCCTCAATCTCCTTCACGCTGGCCGGGCGCGGATTGCCGCCGGTGCAGACATCGTCGAATGCCGCCTGCGCCAGTGCCGGAATATCCTGTTCTTTCACGCCGACCTGACGCAATTGCGCCGGGATATCCACATCCTGCGCCAGTTGCCGCACCGCCTGAATCGCCGCGTTTCGCGCCTGCGCCAGCGGCATGACGTCCGCGCCTTGTACACCCATCGCCACGGCGATGGCGCGGAATTTCTCACCGGTGTATTCCGCGTTCCAGGCCATCACATGGGGCAACAGAATCGCGTTGGCGACGCCGTGCGGGGTGTTATAGAAAGCGCCCAGCGGATGCGCCATACCGTGCACCAGCCCCAGACCGACGTTGGAAAAACCCATGCCGGCGATATATTGCCCCAGCGCCATCGCTTCCACGCCATGCGGTTTACCCGCTACCGAATCACGCAGCGAACGGCTGATGATTTCGATGGCTTTGAGGTGCAGCATGTCGGTTAATTCCCAGGCACCCTGAGTGGTAAAGCCTTCGATGGCGTGGGTCAGGGCGTCGATACCGGTGGCGGCTTTGAGTGAGGCGGGCATGCTGCTCATCATGTTCGCGTCGATAAACGACACGATAGGGATATCGTGTGGGTCGACGCAGACGAATTTGCGCCGTCTCTCTTCATCGGTGATGACGTAGTTGATGGTGACTTCCGCCGCGGTGCCGGAGGTGGTGGGAATGGCAAGAATCGGCACGCTGGGTTTGCGGGTGGCCGCGACCCCTTCCAGGCTGCGCACATCGGCGAATTCCGGGTTAGTGATGATGATGCCGATGGCTTTGCAGGTGTCCTGCGGTGAACCACCGCCAATAGCGATCAGGTAGTCGGCGCCGGAGGCCTGAAAACGTTCGACCCCCTGCTGGACAACGGCGATGGTCGGATTGGGAATCACGCCGTCATAGATGTCATAAGGCAGGCCCGCCTTGTCCATCAGCGCGGTGACTTTACCCGCTACGCCGTACTTCATCAGTTCCTTGTCCGTCACCACCAGCGCTTTGCGAAAGCCGCGTCGCTGCACTTCTTCAGTCAGGTGAGCGATGGCGCCGCTGCCAAAATAGGACGTTTCATTCAATATCATTCTGTGTGCCATGATTTCTCCTTAACACATTGATTTTTAATCATTGAGGCGAATCGGTTATCCATTTGCGCCAGTAGCCGGTGTGGTTACAGTAGCCGATAGGGTTAATCGTTAATCTAGTCGTGTGCCGTGCAGGGAGAGGAAAAAGCTCGCTTCTGGTTGATAAAAGTCAACCCTTTGTCAGATGGATCACTCGCCGATGAATCCAGTGTGAAACCAGCCGGGACTCACCGCCTTCTCACGGCTGCCATCCGCCGCGTCGTACTGTCGCTGGCGGGAAGATGTCCACGACGGCGATCACAGAATCAGTAGGTGAGGGGAGCGGAAGGCAGTCGTCGCTTTACCTGAAATAATCTAATTTTAGGGTTTTTTCGCATTACTTAATCTAATTTAACTTGTGATTGTCTCTTCTGACATCAAACCAAAAAATCAAGTTTTAATAATTCGTGGTGTTGGTTTTATTTTTTAATTTGGCGCTAAGTTTTAATTATGTATATTTTTTCAGATTTATATCCTGATTGGGTGATTGGGTAATTCAAGGCTGTTCTGGCTTTTTATATAGATAAACTTATGGTTGAAGGAGTGGTGGAACGCGTGCTTCGGTGGTAAGTTCTGGGGCAGGATAAACGTTTGCGTCGTGGGGCCTGGCGTCACAACGCGCGGCTAACGTAGAGAGAAAAGAATGGCAAACCACACTCCGTTGTATCAACAGCATCTGGCCGATGGTGCCAAAATGGTGGACTTTCATGGCTGGATGATGCCGCTGCACTACGGCTCTCAGCTCGACGAACATCACATCGTACGCAATAGCGCCGGCATGTTTGATGTGTCGCACATGACCATCGTGGATCTGCGCGGCGTTCGCGTGCGTGAATTTTTACGTTATCTGCTGGCGAATGACGTTGCCAAACTCACCCAGCCCGGCAAAGCGCTCTATACCGCCATGCTGACGCCGTCCGCCGGCGTGATCGACGATCTGATCGTCTATTTCCAGACCGAGGACTATTTCCGGTTGGTGGTGAACTCCGCCACCCGCGAGAAGGATCTGGCCTGGATCGTCGAGCATGCCAAACCGTTTATGGTGGAGATTACCGAGCGTGAGGATTTGTCGCTGATTGCGGTGCAGGGGCCGCAGGCGCAGGAAAAAGTACGCCGCCTGCTGACCGATGCCCAGCGCGAACAGGTGGCCGGCATGAAACCTTTCTTTGGCGTGCAGGCGGGCGACCTGTTTATCGCCACCACTGGCTATACTGGCGAAGCAGGCTATGAAATCGCACTACCGCAGGAACAGGCGGTCGGCTTCTGGCAACAGTTGCTGGCGGCCGGCGTCAAACCCTGCGGGCTGGGCGCGCGCGACACGCTGCGCCTGGAAGCGGGCATGAATCTGTACGGTCAGGACATGGATGAATCCGTCTCTCCGCTGGCGGCCAACATGGGCTGGACCATCGTCTGGCAGCCGGAAGACCGTCAGTTCATCGGCCGCGAAGCGCTGGAGCGCCAGCAGGCGGAAGGCACTGAACAACTGGTCGGCCTGGTGATGACCGAAAAAGGCGTGCTGCGTCACGGTCAGCCGGTCCGCTTTACCGATAATCATGGCGTTATGCAGGAAGGGGTGATCACCAGCGGGTCGTTTTCGCCCACGCTGGGCGTCAGTATCGCCCTGGCCCGTGTTCCCGCCGGTATCGGCGAACAGGCTATCGTGCAGATTCGCAATCGCGAGATGCCGGTGCATGTGACCAAACCCAATTTCGTCCGCGCCGGCAAGGCGTTGGTTCAGTTTTAATTTTTGGCGTTAATGGAAGGAGAAGGTGGCAATGAGCAATGTTCCGGCAGAATTGAAATATACCTCGTCCCATGAATGGGTGATGGCGGAAGGCAACGGCGTTTACAGCGTGGGCATCACCGAGCACGCGCAGGAATTGCTGGGCGATATGGTGTTTATCGACCTGCCGGAAGTGGGCAGCACGGTCAACGCCGGTGACGACTGCGCGGTGGCGGAATCCGTCAAGGCCGCGTCCGACATCTACGCGCCGATCAGCGGCGAAGTAGTGGAAGTCAACGAAGAGCTGGAAGGCGCGCCGGAGCTGGTGAACAGCGCGCCGTATGCCGAAGGCTGGCTGTTCCGCATCAAGGCGTCTGACGAAGACGAACTGAACGAATTGCTTGATGCCGCCGGCTATCAGGCGCTGCTGGAAGAAGAAGACAGCGACGAAGAAGAATAAGCCTGACGCCCCGTTCGCTCCCCGCAACGGGGCGTTTTTATGGTCCGCTTGTTTTTATGATTGGTTTGAATGTGCTGCACATCACTGTGCCAAATGCAGGAAATTCCCCCACATGACCCAGACTCTCAGTCAACTCGAACACGGCAGTGCCTTCACGGAGCGCCATATTGGCCCGTCAGCCGCTCAGCAACAGCAGATGCTGGCCGCCATCGGCGCGGATTCGCTGGACGGGCTTACCTGCCAAATCGTCCCCGCCGATATCCAGTTGCCCCATCCGCCGGCGGTAGGCGACGCCGCCACCGAGTATCAGGCGCTGGCCGAACTGAAGGCGATCGCCGGCCGCAACCTGCGTTACAAAAGCTACATCGGCATGGGCTACCACGCGGTGCTGACGCCGCCGGTGATTCTGCGCAACGTGCTGGAGAATCCGGGCTGGTATACCGCGTATACGCCGTATCAGCCGGAGGTGTCGCAGGGTCGTCTGGAAGCGCTGCTGAATTTCCAGCAGGTGACGCAGGATCTGACCGGTCTGGAGCTGGCTTCCGCCTCGTTGCTGGATGAAGCGACCGCCGCCGCGGAAGCGATGGCGATGGCCAAACGCGTCAGCAAACTCAAGCAGGCCAACCGTTTCTTCGTTGCCGACGACGTGCATCCGCAGACGCTGGATGTGGTGCGTACCCGCGCGCAGACCTTCGGCTTTGACATCGTCACCGGCAACGCCGCCGACGCCGTGAAGTATGACGACGTCTTCGGCGTATTGCTGCAACAGGTCGGCACCACCGGCGAGTTGCACGACTATCGCGCGCTGATGTCCGAGCTGAAAAACCGCAAAGTGATCGTCAGCGTGGTGTCGGACATCATGGCGCTGGTGCTGCTGGACGCACCGGGCAAACAGGGCGCCGACATTGTGCTGGGATCGGCCCAGCGTTTCGGCGTACCGATGGGCTACGGCGGCCCGCACGCGGCGTTTTTCGCCTGCCGCGACGAATACAAACGCGCCATGCCGGGCCGGATTATCGGCGTTTCGCGCGATGCCGCCGGCAACACCGCGTTGCGCATGGCGATGCAGACCCGCGAGCAGCATATCCGCCGCGAAAAAGCCAATTCCAACATTTGTACCTCGCAGGTGCTGCTGGCCAACATTGCCGGCATGTACGCGGTGTACCACGGGCCGCAGGGGCTGAAGCGCATTGCCGGGCGTATCCACCGTCTGGCCGACATTCTGGCCGCCGGGCTGACCCAACGCGGTCTGACGCTGCGTCATCAGTACTGGTTCGATACCCTGACCGTTGAGGTCGCCGATAAGGCGGCGGTGCTGGGTCGCGCGCTGAGCGCCGGTATCAATCTGCGCGCCGATCTGGATGGCGCGGTCGGCATCGCGCTGGATGAAACCACCAGCCGCTACGACGTGCTGGCGCTGTTCGCCGTATTGCTGGGCGACGAGCACGGGCTGGATATCGACACGTTGGATACGGCGGTCAGCAGCCAGTCGGCGTCGATCCCGGCGGCGTTGCTGCGCAGTGACGACGTTCTGACGCACCCGGTATTCAACCAGTACCACAGCGAAACCGAGATGATGCGCTATCTGCACCGTCTGGAAAGCAAGGATCTGGCGCTGAATCAGGCGATGATCCCGCTCGGTTCCTGCACCATGAAACTCAATGCGGTGGCGGAAATGCTGCCGATCACCTGGCCGGAATTCGCCGAGCTACACCCGTTCTGCCCGACCGAGCAGGCGCTGGGTTACCGTCAACTGATCACGCAACTGTCCGACTGGCTGGTGCAACTGACCGGCTATGACGCGGTGTGTATGCAGCCGAACTCCGGCGCGCAGGGTGAATACGCCGGTCTGCTGGCGATCCGCCGTTATCACGAGAGCCGCAATGAAGGCGAGCGCAACCTCTGTCTGATCCCGAGCTCCGCCCACGGCACCAACCCGGCCTCCGCCCAGATGGCGGGGATGCAGGTGGTGGTGGTGGCCTGCGACAAGCAGGGCAACATCGACCTGCACGACCTGCGGGAGAAAGCGCAGCAGGCGGGCGATAAACTTTCCTGCATCATGGTGACTTACCCGTCCACCCACGGTGTGTACGAAGAAACCATCCGCGAAGTGTGCCAGATCGTCCATCAGTACGGCGGTCAGGTGTATCTGGACGGCGCCAACATGAACGCGCAGGTGGGCATTACCTCGCCGGGTTACATCGGCGCGGACGTGTCGCACCTCAACCTGCACAAAACGTTCTGCATTCCGCACGGCGGCGGCGGCCCGGGCATGGGGCCGATCGGCGTGAAAGCGCATCTGGCGCCGTTCGTGCCGGGTCATCAGGTCGTGGCAATGGATGGCGTGCTGACGCGTCAGGGCGCGGTTTCCGCCGCGCCGTTCGGCAGCGCTTCTATCCTGCCGATCAGCTGGATGTACATCCGCATGATGGGCGCGCAGGGGCTGAAACAGGCCAGCCAGCTGGCGATCCTGAACGCCAACTACGTGGCGACGCGCCTGAAAGACGCTTATCCGGTGCTGTATACCGGCCGTGACGATCGCGTGGCACACGAGTGCATTCTGGACATTCGTCCGCTGAAAGAGAGCACCGGCATCAGCGAAATGGATATCGCCAAGCGCCTGATCGACTACGGTTTCCATGCGCCGACCATGTCGTTCCCGGTGGCGGGTACGTTGATGATCGAGCCGACAGAGTCGGAAAGCAAAGTGGAGCTGGACCGCTTTATCGACGCGATGCTGGCGATCCGTACCGAGATCGACCGCGTGGCGGCGGGCGAATGGCCGCACGAAGACAATCCGCTGGTAAACGCGCCGCACACTCAGACCGAGTTGGCGGCCGACTGGTCGCACCCGTACAGCCGCGAGCTGGCGGTATTCCCGGCCGGACAGACCCACAAATACTGGCCGGCGGTGAAACGCCTGGATGACGTGTACGGCGATCGTAATTTGTTCTGTTCCTGCGTGCCGATGAGCGAGTACCAGTAAACGCGGTTTTTACAGTGAGAATAATCGGGAGGCGGTTCGAGTGCTTCCTGGGACAAGCGGGTGCGGCGTAAGCCGCACCCGTTTTTTTGTCCGGCATGTTTTGGGGGCTGACATGGTAGAGTGGTCGCTTCTCCCCCCCGAAAAAATAAAGAGGGAGGTGAGGCAGAATTAACAGATGGCGGGAAAATCATGTTAGGCATTCACGATATTTCACTGTTTATCCTGTCCGGCATTTTGCTCAACATCATGCCGGGGCCGGATTCGTTGCTGATTATGACGAAGAGTTCGTCACAGGGATGGCGCGCGGGTTCTGCTGCGGCGCTGGGCATCGGTTCCGGCACGCTGGTGCATGTTCTGGCCGCGGCGTTGGGGTTGTCCGCCATTCTGGCTACCTCGGCCACCGCGTTTACGGTGGTGAAAGTGCTGGGGGCGGTCTATCTGGTTTATATCGGCGTGCAGGCGTTACTGGATAAATCCGCCCACCGCGCCAAGGCCGACAGCGGCGCGCTGCCGGCCAACCGGCCTGTGCTTTCCATGCGGAAAATCTACTGGCAGGGGTTTCTCACCAACGTGCTAAATCCGAAAGTGGCGCTGTTCTTTCTGGCGTTCGTGCCTCAGTTCATTGACCCGCAGGCACCGCAGAAAGCGCTGGCGTTTATCGTTTTAGGATTGATCTTCAATTTCAACGGCATGCTGTGGTGTCACTTTTTGGCCGCGTCTACCGCATTGGCCAGCAGCAAGCTGAAAGTCAGCAAGGCGGTGCGTTTCTGGCTGAATAAGACCATTGGTGTGCTGTTTATTTCACTGGGCGTGAAGCTGGTGATGACGGCAAAAAACTGATCGGTACAGACATGTTCGTTCACCGAGATGAGCGGCCGCTGGCGCCGCTCATGCGGTGGTGAGCGCCGGTTATTTCAACCAGCCTTTTGCCTGCGCGTCTTCCAGATGCTGCTTCAGATAGCCCCACAGCGCCGGATTAATATCGTGGATAAAATCGTTGCGACTCAGCACCTGCTCCAGCCGAATACCGTGCTCCACCCAGCTCTGGCCGCCGTTGTGCAGGTTCATCAGCACCGGCATCACGCGGTCTATCATTAGCGCAAAGCGCGCTTCAGCGGTGTCGCCGGCTTCGTACTCGTGCCACAGCGCCAGAAACTGGTCGCGTTGTGGTGGCGGCAGCAGGCCGAAAATACGTGCAGCGGCGGCTTGCTCCTGCTCCTGAATGGCTGCGCGGGCTTTCAGGTCATACACCAGCACGTCGCCGGCATCGATCTCCACGATGTCGTGAATCAGCGCCATTTTCAGCACGTGGGTGATGTCGATGCCGTCATCGGCATAAGGCGCCAGACTCATCACCGCAACCGCAAAATGCCAGCTGTGCTCTGCGGAGTCTTCCTGACGATCGGTGCCAATCACCTTGGAGCGGCGCTGAACACTCTTGAGTTTGTCGATTTCCATCAGAAACCGGACGACATCGGTCATGGGGCCGAAATCCAGTACGGGTAAAGCGAGCGACATCCGTTAATCTCCTGCAATAAAGAGGCTCCATTGTAGGGGATGCACCATAGGATGAACATGCACGATTACCGTCTGAAAGCCGATGATTTTTATTTTAGCGTACAGGTGTACACTGGAATTGTTCTCAGTTAATCTGCTCAAAGCTTGCTCAGCGTGGCAGGGAAGGCCGCAGGCGCAGGCGTATGGGTAAGTGTGACAAGAGGTTGGCATGAAGAAAAAAACGGGGGAGTCGGGGTATACGCTGGCGGAAGAAATCGCCAACAGTATCAGCCATGGAATCGGTTTTGTCTTTGGGATTGTCGGGCTGGTGTTATTACTGGTGCAGGCGGTGGACAACGGCGCCACTTCTCTCGCTATCACCAGTTATAGTTTATATGGCGGTAGCCTGATTTTACTGTTTCTCGCATCGACGTTGTATCACGCCATTCCTCATCAGCGCGCAAAACGCTGGCTGAAGAAATTTGATCACTGCGCCATCTATCTGCTGATTGCCGGGACCTATACGCCTTTTCTGCTGGTGGGGCTTAATTCGCCGCTGGCGCGCGGACTGATGATCGCTATCTGGAGCCTGGCGCTGCTGGGCGTCATATTCAAGCTGGCGTTTGCACACCGGTTTAAGGTGCTGTCGCTGATTACCTATCTGCTGATGGGCTGGCTGTCGCTGATTGTGGTCTATCAGCTGGCGATGAAACTGTCCATCGGCGGCGTGACGCTGCTGGCGATAGGCGGCGCGGTGTATACGCTGGGCGTGGTGTTTTACGTCTGCAAGCGTATTCCGTTCAATCACGCCATCTGGCATGGATTTGTGCTGGGGGGCAGCGTGTGCCACTTTCTGGCGATTTACCTGTACGTGGAATAACCCGTGCGGATATTGCTGTTGGTCGGATGAGCATCAGAGAACCGCGGCTCCCTGATGCTTTTGAAGGCCCGGTTACTCTTCCAGCGAGTAAGGCAGCGGCTGAATAGCGAGCTGGCTGCCGCTGTCGTCGCGTACCCGCAGCACGCTGTCAGCTTCCAGATCGTTGTTCAGCACCGCCTGAACCCACAATGTACCGTCATGCAACTGGCTGGCCGCCAGCACGGTGCCGGTACGGCGCCAGTTATCGCCGAGTTTCAGGTCCAGCTCATCGCCCGCTGCGGGCGCCTGCGCGCCAGTGCCCGCCAGCCAGTACAGCGCACGTTTGTTGGCGCCGCGGTATTTGGCGCGCGCGACCATTTCCTGACCGGCGTAGCATCCTTTAGTGAAGCTAATGCCTTGCAGCGCCTGTAAGTTGGTGGCTTGTGGAATGAACTGTGCGCTGTTGACGCTGTCAATAATGGGCTGCCCGGCGGCGATATCCAGCGCCTGCCATTGGCGGCTGTCGTTGAGTTTGACGCTGGATGACAGCGTTTCGATGAGCGCGGCGGCGCGTTGTGCATCCAGCACCAGCAGGAAACGTTCGGCGGGGTGAGCCAGATGCAGCAGCGTCGCTCCCGGTTGCTGTACCACGGCGTTATCGGCGTCGGGCAGGGCATAGAACAGGGGCGCCAGATGCGCGCGGATGTCGAGACCCACAGCCCCCAGAAGCACGACGTTGTCATCGGCCGCGATGGTGGTTTTGGAGAAGACAGCGTATTTTTTCAGCTCCGCCAGTTGGGTATCTCTAATGCTGCGGCGCTCCAGATAAGCCAGCCCGTCGCCATAATGGAACAGGCGCAGGTTGCTCCACATTTTACCTTTGGCGTCGCAGTGGGCGCACAACACGTGCTGACCGGCCTGTAGGGTATCAACGTCGGCCGTAAGCTGGCCCTGAAGGTATTTGACCGTGTCCGGCCCGGCCAGGGTGACCAGCGCCCAATCATCCAGCGATATCAGGGTAGCGGGCAGTTGAGCGGAAGAAAACAGCGGTTGTGCGGTAAACGGATGAGCCATATGACAGTCCTGCGATGCGTAATGTCAGTGAATGACCCAATGGTAAAAGAGCGACAACGCTTTGCAAGCAGTTTAGGCTGTGTTCTGTCATAAGGCGGTGAACGACGGAACAGAAGGCGGAGGCGAGAAGGCGAAGTGAATTGGTCTAATTGTGCGATATGCTGCGCATCCGTGAAATAGTACACGCGATAGTACGCGAAAATATGTCAAAGTGTTACTATTAGTCGAAGGCCATCAGGTAGAATAGGGTTACACCGACATTCATCATCAACCTGCGCGGATAACCATACAGAGAAGTGGGCGAAATGAACATGGACATCAATAACAAATCACGTATTCACTGGGCGTGCAGACGCGGAATGCGTGAACTGGATATCTCCATCATGCCGTTTTTCGAGCATGAGTACGACACGCTGAGCGACG
This sequence comes from Dickeya dadantii NCPPB 898, assembly GCF_000406145.1. NCBI lineage: Bacteria > Pseudomonadati > Pseudomonadota > Gammaproteobacteria > Enterobacterales > Pectobacteriaceae > Dickeya > Dickeya dadantii. The sequence goes on from NZ_CM001976.1 coordinate 697,739, forward strand.
ACGACAAGCAGCAGTTCATCCGTCTGTTGCAGTGCGACGATCCCGACTTGTTCAACTGGTTGATGAACCATGGCGAGCCGGTGGATCCGGCGCTGAAACGCATGGTTTCCCTTATTCAGACGCGAAATAAAGACCGTGGCCCAGTGGCAATGTGATTTACGCGTATCCTGGCGCATGCAGCTGTTTTCGCTGCTGACGCACGGGTTTCTGGTGCTGATGATCCTGCTGGCCCCCTGGCCGGACGGCTATGCGCCGCTGTGGCTGGGGCTGGTGACGCTGGTGGTGTTCGGTTTTGTGTTCAGCCAGCGCATCATCAAGACGCGTCAGGGGGAGATTTCCCTGCATGGGGAAAACCAACTGCACTGGCAGAAGCGTGACTGGCAGATAGTCCGGCGGCCGTGGCTGATGCGCAACGGCGTGTTGCTGTCATTGCGGGCGGTGGATGGCAAAGGGCATCAACGCCTGTGGCTGGCGTCTGACAGTATGGGAAACGAAGAGTGGCGGCTGTTGCGCCAACTGCTGCAGCAGCATTCGCTGCAGGGAACGGAATCCTCCCACCATCATTAATGGCGGGAGCCGCATCAAACCGGCATCAGGCGTTGCATCCATGCTGCACACGCAACGCCTGAACGCCAGCCCTGACGTCGCGCGTCAGGCTGTGCGTCAAAGTAACTCCGCCATTTCGTGCAGAATCTGCTCGCACCACTGTTGAATCCGCTCGTCGCTCATGTCGTACTGATTCACGTCATCCAGCGCCAGACCAACAAAGTGCTTACCGTCTTCCGTAACCGGTTTCGGGCTGGTGAAGTCGTAGCCCTCTGTCGGCCAGTAGCCGATAAAACGCACCCCCAGCGGCTTGAGCTGGTCGTGCAGCATGCCAAGCGCGTCCAGAAACCATTCGCCGTACCCTAACTGGTCGCCCATGCCGTAGAGCGCGACAATTTTGTCTTTCAGATTCAGCGCCGACAGCTGCGCCCAGATGGCTTCCCAGTCTTCCTGAATTTCACCGAAGTCCCAGGTGGGGATACCAAGGATCAGCATCTCGTAGTTTTCCATTTCCTGGGGCGCGACGTCTTTCACGTTGTGCAGGTCTACCAGCTCCTCGCCCAGAATGTCGCGGATTTTCTCCGCCGCCATCTCGGTGTAACAGGTGCTGGTGCCGTAAAAAAGTCCTATATTCATAAGTGTCTGATCGTGATTGCATCAATAAAGGCGGTATCGCAGAGCGTTTAGCCTAACGGAATATCACAGGGGCGTACAGGGCGGGAGCGGAAGAAGGGATGAAGACGGCGTCTTCATCCCTAACTGACTTAACTGAGAGACTGGTGACGGGTTTCCTTCGTCAGCAGCAAGGCGATCAGCGTCAGCGATGCCATCGCGGCGAGGTAAACGCCCACATAGAACAACCCGTAATGGCTGGTCAGCCAGGCGGCGATGTACGGCGCTACGGACGCCCCCAGAATAGAGGAGACGTTATAGGAGAACGACGCGCCGGTATAACGCACTTCGGTCGGAAACAGTTCCGGCAGCAGCGCGCCCATTGGGCCGAAGGTCAGCCCCATCAGGCTCAGGCCGCATACCAGAAACGCCATAATCAACGCCTGATTGCCGGAGCCCAGCAAAGACGGGAACGCCATGGCGAACACCAGCATGATGCAGGTCACGGTGATCATGGTTTTGCGGCGGCCGACCGCGTCAGCCAGATAGCCCGCCACCGGGATCATCAAACCGAAACCGATCACCGCCATCATCAGCATCCACAGGAAGCTGTTGCGCGGAATGCCAAGCCCGGCCGGCGCCGGTGTGGTGCCGTAGGTCATGGAGTAGACGGTCATGATGTAAAACAGGGTGTAGGTCGCCAGCATGATGAACGTGCCCAGAACGGTGGCTTTCACATGTTTGCTCAGCAGGGTGCCCAGCGGCACGCGCACCTGTTTCCCTTCTTTGGCGACCTTGGCGAATACCGGGGTTTCATGCAGCGATACGCGCACGTACAGGCCAATGATCACCAGCACGGCAGAGGCGATGAACGGCACGCGCCATCCCCAGGCCATGAACTGTTCATTGGTCAGCACCCAGGACAGCAGCAGGAAGGTGCCGTTGGCGAAGAAGAAGCCGATCGGCGCGCCCAGCTGCGGGAAGGAGCCGTACAGCGCGCGCTTGTGGGCCGGGGCGTTTTCCGTCGCCAGCAGCGCCGCGCCGCCCCATTCGCCGCCGAGGCCAAGCCCCTGGCCGAAACGGGCCAGCGCCAGCAGCAGCGGAGCCAGGACGCCGATGGTTTCATAGCTCGGCAGCAGACCGATCAATACGGTGGAGATCCCCATGGTCAGCAGCGACGCAACCAGCGTCACTTTGCGGCCGACGCGGTCGCCGAAGTGGCCGAATAGCGCGGAGCCGATCGGGCGTGCCACAAACGCGATGGCGAAGGTGGCCAGCGATTGCAGCGTGGCGGCGGTAGCGTCACCCTGCGGGAAGAAAATGTGCGGAAATATCAGCACGGCGGCGGTAGCATAAATGTAAAAATCGAAGAATTCGATGGCGGTGCCGATCAGCGAGGCGACCACCACTTTGTTGCGCGAGTTTACCGGCGCGTCTGGTGTTTGATTATCAATAGTGGATGAAATGGAGGCTTGCATAGTTTTTTGCTTTTTTGTAACACACGGACCCGCATTCTATGCATAGAAAAAAGTTCTTTTCAAACCAGCGCCGCGTCTGATGCCGGCCCTTGTGGCAACGGCATTCCGGGATACGCTGGAATAAGAAAATATAATCCCTTTCGCGCTTCGTTTTGCCACAGGATGTGATGAAGTTGAGAATGATTACCGAATTGTACCCCGAACATACTCGGTGAGGCATAATGGTTGAATGGAGCCGTTGGCGGCATGACGGGAGAGAGTGATGCCAAAACAGGATCAGACGTTAATCGAGCAGTTTCTGGATGCTCTGTGGCTGGAGCGCAATCTGGCGGAAAATACGCTGTCGTCCTATCGCAATGACCTGCGCTCGCTGGCGGACTGGCTGGCTCATCATGACAGTAGCCTGTTGCAGGCGCAGCCGTCGGATTTGCAGGACTTTCTGGCTGAACGCCTGGAAGGCGGCTACAAGGCGACCAGTTCGGCCCGTCTGCTGAGCGCGATGCGACGCTTGTTCCAGTACCTGTACCGGGAAAAACAGCGCCCCGACGACCCGAGCGCGCCGCTGTCTTCGCCCAAACTGCCGCAGCGGCTGCCGAAGGATCTGACGGAGGCGCAGGTAGAAGCGCTGCTGGCGGCGCCGGTTACCGATCAACCGATCGAACTGCGGGACAAAGCGATGCTGGAGCTGCTGTACGCCACCGGCCTGCGCGTATCGGAACTGGTGGGGCTGACCATCAGCGACGTCAGCCTGCGACAGGGCGTGGTGCGCGTGATAGGGAAGGGCAACAAAGAACGGCTGGTACCGCTGGGAGAAGAGGCGGTGTACTGGCTGGAACAGTATCTGGAGTACAGCCGCCCCTGGCTACTGAACGGCCAGACGCTGGATGTGCTGTTCCCAAGCAACCGCGCCCAGCAAATGACGCGCCAGACGTTCTGGCACCGCATCAAGCACTATGCGACACTGGCGTCTATTGACAGCAATAAACTTTCTCCGCATGTTTTGCGTCATGCCTTTGCAACCCACCTGCTGAATCACGGTGCGGATCTGCGAGTGGTACAGATGTTACTGGGCCACAGCGATCTTTCCACCACGCAGATTTATACCCACGTTGCGACGGAGCGGCTGAGACAGCTGCATCAACAGCACCATCCCCGGGCATGAGGTCCGGTGGGCTGACAGGATGTCATGGCGGGTTCCCCGCCAATGATGGATAAGCACGGCGCTTGCGCCCTGATAACAGGATAATTCCATGAAAAAACGTGTAGTACTCTTTTCATTGCTGACTCTGGCCCTGAGCGGCGTGGCGCGCGCCGATGACGCCGCAATCAAGCAGACGCTAAACCGTCTGGGTTTGCAGAGCGCGGAAGTGAAGGATTCCCCCATCGGCGGGATGAAAACCGTGCTGACCGAGAACGGCGTGCTCTATATCACCGAGGACGGCAAACACCTGCTGCAGGGGCCGCTGTATGACGTCAGCGGCAAGACCCCGGTGAACGTTACCAACCATATTCTGAACGAGCGTCTGGATGCGCTGAAAGACCAGATGATCGTCTATAAGGCGCCGCAGGAAAAACATGTCATTACCGTGTTTACCGACATCACCTGCGGTTACTGCCACAAGCTGCACGAGCAGATGAAAGACTACAACGCGCTTGGCATTACCGTGCGTTATCTGGCGTATCCCCGTCAGGGCATGAATTCTCAGGCGGCAAAAGACATGCAGTCGATCTGGTGCGTGGCGGATCGCAACAAGGCGTTTGACGCCGCCATGAAAGGCGATGACGTGTCGCCTGCCACCTGTAAAACCGATATCGGCGCCCATTATCAGCTGGGCGTGCTGTTCGGCGTGCAGGGGACGCCGGCGATCGTGCTGGACGATGGCACGGTGGTGCCGGGATATCAGCCGCCCAAAGAGATGATGGCGATGCTGGATGCGCACAAAGCCTCGCTGAAATCAGGCGGTTAATTGAATCGAGTGGTTAATTGAATCGAGTGGTTAATCAAGCGTGAATGTTGTTACCCAACTCCGTCGTCGCCCGACGGCGGAGACAGAGTTACCCGACTCCCTCCCCGCATTGTTGCGTCGTTTATACGCCCAGCGCGGCGTACGACAGATGCAGGAACTGGAACGCAGTCTGCGCGGCCTGCTGGATTACCGTCTGCTTGGCGGCATTACGCAGGCGGTCGAGGTGTTGCGTCAGGCGCTGGCGGATAACCGCCGCATCGTGATCGTCGGCGATTTCGACGCCGACGGCGCCACCAGCACCGCGCTGACGGTGCTGGCGTTGCGTAGCATGGGCGGCCGTGAAGTTCAGTATCTGGTGCCCAACCGGTTTGAAGATGGCTACGGGCTCAGTCCGGAAGTGGTGGCGCAAGCCGCCGCTAAAGGCGCGGAGCTGATCGTGACCGTCGATAACGGTATTTCGTCCCACGCCGGGGTGGACGATGCACACCGGCGCGGCATCGCGGTGGTGGTGACCGACCACCATCTGCCGGGGGAAACCCTGCCGGCGGCGGAGGCGATGATCAACCCCAACCTGTCGGATTGCACGTTTCCGTCGAAAGCGCTGGCCGGGGTGGGCGTCGCGTTTTACCTGATGATGGCGCTGCGGGCTAACCTGCGGGAGTGTGGCTGGTTTGTCGAACGCGGGCTGGCCGAGCCGAATCTGGCGGAACTGCTGGATCTGGTGGCGCTGGGCACGGTGGCGGACGTGGTGCCGCTGGATGCCAACAACCGTATTCTGATCTCGCAGGGATTAAGCCGGATCCGCGCCGGCAAATGCCGACCGGGGATTCGCGCGTTGCTGGAAGTGTCCAACCGCGACGCCGTCCAACTGGTGGCAAGCGATCTGGGGTTTGCGCTCGGGCCGCGTCTTAATGCCGCCGGCCGGCTGGACGATATGTCCGTCGGCGTGGAACTGCTGCTGTGTAACGACATCGTGCAGGCGCGGATGCTGGCCAGCGATCTGGATGCGCTGAACCAGAGTCGCCGTGAAATCGAAGCCGGGATGCAGGTGGAAGCGTTGCACTTGTGCGAACAGCTGGAGCGCAGCCGCGACACGCTGCCGCTGGGGCTGGCGATGTACCATCCGGAGTGGCATCAGGGAGTGGTGGGGATTCTGGCGTCGCGCATCAAGGAGCGCTTTCACCGCCCGGTTATCGCGTTTGCGCCCGCGGGCGACGGCATTCTGAAAGGTTCCGGGCGGTCTATCGCCGGGTTGCATCTGCGCGACGCGCTGGAACGCCTTGATACCTGTCACCCCGGCCTGATGCTGAAATTCGGCGGCCACGCCATGGCGGCGGGATTGTCGCTGGTGGAAGATCGCTTTGACGAGTTTCGCCAGCGTTTTGCCGACCTGGTGGGCGAGTGGCTGGATGCCTCGCAACTGGAAGGCGTCGTCTGGTCCGACGGCGAGCTGGCGATCCCTGAGCTGACGCTGGGCACTGCCGAGATGCTGCGTGAAGCGGGGCCGTGGGGGCAGGCGTTTCCGGAGCCGACTTTCGACGGGCGCTTTCGCCTGTTGCAGCAACGGCTGGTCGGCGAGCGCCACCTCAAAGTGATGGTGGAGCCGCTGGGCGGCGGCCCGCTGCTGGACGGCATCGCGTTCAACGTCGACACCCTGTTGTGGCCCGATAGCAGCGTGCGCGAAGTCGAGCTGGCTTACAAACTGGACGTCAACGAATTCCGCGGCAAACGTTCGGTACAACTGCTGATCGAGCACCTGTGGCCGCTGTAGCGCACAGGCGCTGAAACCTACGCCGGGGTTCCCCCCGGCGTTTTCTTTTCGCCATGCGGCGTATCCCGCTAAAATAGGTAAAAAGCTATAAACCACGGCGCGGATCCGCTACAATTTGCCGTTTACATGCATTATCTCATCGACAAACAACATTAAGATCCTAACACCATGTTTGAAATCAATCCGGTAAAAAACCGCATTCAGGACCTGTCTGAACGGACAGCTGTTCTGAGGGGGTATCTTTGACTATGACGCCAAGAAAGAGCGTCTGGAAGAGGTAAACGCCGAGCTGGAACAGCCCGACGTATGGAACGAACCTGAACGCGCGCAGGCGCTGGGGAAAGAGCGTTCCTCCCTGGAAATGATTGTCGACACCATTGATCAGATGGTTCAGGGGCTGGACGATGTTTCCGGTCTGCTGGAACTGGCGGTGGAAGAAGACGACGAAGACACCTTCAACGACACCGTTGCCGAGCTGGATCAGCTGGAAAGCAAGCTGGGTCAGCTGGAATTCCGCCGTATGTTCTCCGGCGAGTACGACAGCGCCGACTGCTACCTCGACCTGCAGGCCGGTTCCGGCGGCACCGAGGCGCAGGACTGGGCCAGCATGCTGCTGCGCATGTATCTGCGCTGGGCGGAAAGCAAAGGCTTCAAGACCGAAATCATTGAAGAGTCCGAAGGTGAAGTGGCCGGTATCAAGTCCGCCACCATCAAAATCATGGGCGAATATGCGTTTGGCTGGCTGCGTACCGAAACTGGCGTACACCGTCTGGTGCGTAAGAGCCCGTTCGATTCCGGTGGTCGCCGTCACACCTCGTTCAGCTCTGCCTTCGTCTACCCGGAAGTGGATGACGACATTGATATCGAGATTAATCCCGCGGACCTGCGTATCGACGTATACCGCGCGTCCGGCGCCGGCGGCCAGCACGTTAACCGTACTGAATCCGCGGTGCGTATCACCCACATTCCCACCAATATCGTTACTCAGTGCCAGAACGATCGATCCCAGCACAAGAACAAAGATCAGGCCATGAAGCAGCTGAAAGCCAAGCTGTATGAGTTTGAAATGCAGAAGAAGAACGCGGAGAAACAGGCGCTGGAAGACAACAAGTCCGACATCGGCTGGGGCAGCCAGATTCGTTCTTATGTGCTGGATGACTCCCGTATTAAAGACCTGCGCACCGGGGTGGAAACACGCAATACCCAGTCGGTGCTGGACGGTGATCTGGACAAGTTTATCGAAGCAAGTTTAAAAGCGGGGTTATAAGGAATTCTCATGTCTGAACCACAAAATCAGGGTGCCGAACAGGCGCTGGATCTTAATAACGAACTCAGAACGCGCCGCGAGAAACTGGCGTCGTTGCGTGAAACCGGCGTGGCTTTCCCGAATGATTTCCGCCGTGACAGCATTTCTGATCGACTGCACGCCAGCTACGACGAAAAAGACAACGAAGAGCTGGAAGCGCTGGGTCTGGAAGTGAACGTGGCCGGCCGCATGATGACCCGTCGTATCATGGGCAAGGCGTCGTTCGTGACGCTGCAGGACGTGGGCGGCCGCATTCAGCTGTATGTGTCGCGCGACGATCTGCCGGAAGGCGTCTACAACGAACAGTTCAAAAAATGGGACCTCGGCGACATCGTCGGCGCGCGCGGCAAGTTGTTCAAAACCAAAACCGGCGAGTTGTCGATCCACTGTACCGAACTGCGTCTGCTGACCAAGGCGCTGCGCCCGTTGCCGGACAAGTTCCACGGCCTGGCGGATCAGGAAACCCGTTACCGTCAGCGCTATCTGGACCTGATCGCTAACGAAGAGTCTCGCCATACTTTCCGCGTACGCTCGCAGATTATGGCCGGCATCCGCCAGTTCATGGTCGGCCGCGACTTCATGGAAGTGGAAACGCCGATGATGCAGGTGATCCCCGGCGGTGCGGCGGCGCGTCCGTTCATCACCCATCACAACGCGCTGGATATCGACATGTACCTGCGTATCGCGCCGGAACTGTACCTGAAGCGTCTGGTGGTGGGCGGTTTTGAACGCGTGTTCGAAATCAACCGCAACTTCCGTAACGAAGGCGTGTCGCCGCGTCACAACCCTGAGTTCACCATGATGGAACTCTACATGGCGTACGCGGACTACAAAGACCTGATCGAACTGACCGAGTCGCTGTTCCGCACGCTGGCGCAGGACGTGCTGGGCGCGACCGAAGTGCAGTACGGCGACCAGGTGTTCGACTTCGGCAAGCCGTTCGAGAAGCTGACCATGCGTGAGGCGATCAAGAAATATCGCCCGGAAACCAACATGGCGGATCTGGACAGCTTCGACGCGGCGAAAGCCATCGCGGAATCTATCGGCATCAAGGTGGAGAAGAGCTGGGGTCTGGGCCGCATCGTCACCGAGATCTTCGAAGAAACCGCCGAAGCACATCTGATTCAGCCGACCTTCATCACTGAGTACCCGGCGGAAGTCTCTCCGCTGGCGCGTCGTAACGACCAGAATCCGGAAATTACCGACCGCTTTGAATTCTTCATCGGCGGACGTGAAATCGGCAACGGTTTCTCCGAGCTGAACGACGCTGAAGATCAGGCGCAACGCTTTCAGGATCAGGTTGCTGCGAAAGACGCCGGCGATGACGAAGCCATGTTCTACGACGAAGACTACGTTACCGCGCTGGAACACGGCCTGCCGCCGACCGCCGGCCTGGGCATCGGTATCGATCGTCTGGTGATGCTGTTCACCAACAGCCACACCATCCGCGACGTGATCCTGTTCCCGGCGATGCGTCCGCAGAAGTAATTCTGTCGGGTGACGATTGCACGATGAAAAACCGGTGCCTGCTGGCACCGGTTTTTTTACGGCTGCAATTTGCGCCGGGCGCGCTAAGGCGTAAACCAGCTGAATGTCGGCGTGCCATGACGCTGTTCGGCATCGCCGGGTATCGGCTGGCTGGCCATATTGACGGCGATGGGCACCATGCCGTGCATGCCGTTCATGATCGCGGTATACAGGGCTCTCGGTTGGCCGCTAAAGGCTTGCTGCAATTGCAACAGCATCAGCGTGTATTGCCGGTTGAATTGCTCATTGAGCGCCGCCAGCGGTGTGTCCGGCGCGTAATCGCCGGCAACCGGGTTGGTCTTGATCGGGTACACGGCCTGATAGTCGACCGGAAAGGCCTCGCCGCTGGGCGGTTGGTGCGGCTTATCGCCGGGCTGGTAATAGCGGGCGAAATAGATCTCCCTGAACCGATAGAAATGCGCCAGTTCCATCGGCTGCCCGAAGGTCCGGTGGTCATCGTCGTAGATGCTGGTGGATGATCCTTCACCCTGTTCGATAATGGTATTAATCGCTTCCCGGGCGCTGGACAGATTGGTGATCACGATAGGTTTGCCGCCGCTGGACCAGTAATAATCCTGACTGATCTGCAAGGCGAGGTCGCCGCAAAAAACGGCGCTTTCGCCATACTTACCGCACAGTTCTTCCAGTTGATGCAGAATGTTGAGGTAAAAGTCGCCGATCGTCAGGCCGTCGATATCCAGTTCGTCGGCGGCCATCAGCATCAACGGCTCCCGTTCCGCCCAGTCGGAAGGCAGTTCAATCATCATAAAAATTTCGATCGCCTGCGGGCTGAACGCCTGCAGGTTGACGTCAAACTTCCGGTCTTTGAAGCGCTTTCCTCTGAACTCCATCGCCAGCGGATAGCTCGGCAGCGAGTCCGGCCCGAGGTCGACCCGGCCGCCCAGGCTGTTGATCAGGTTACCGACCAGCGTCATGTGCAGCATCTCTTCAATCATCACCGCCCTGATGAGGTTGGCGGGCACCCGGTTTTTATCCGGATGCAGGCTGACGAGTGCCATCATGTAAGGCGGAATGGTGCCAAACTCCAGCGTCATGGCGGTTTTCAGCCAGTCGAGCAATTCGGTTTTTTGGGTTTCAAGGCTCATGTTCGGCTCCTTACAGGCCACGATGGTGGAGGTGATCCGCCAGACGCAGAGACAGGGCCGCCAACGTCAGGGTTGGGTTGATGGCGCCGGTGGAAGGGAACACCGCATTCGAGCAGATGTAGACATTGTCGGTACCGTGAATGCACAGATGCGGATCGACCACCCCTTGTCTGGCATCGTGGCTCATCCGGGTCACGCAGGCGGCGTGGTCGGCGCGCCAGGAAACGCTGGGTTTGCCTGACAGCGTGGCGCCAATTTGCCCGAACAGTTGGCTGACATGGGACTGAATTTCCATCATCCGTTGGTCGAAAGTGGTGTCTTTGGTGTAGTCGACAAGGGTTTCTTCCATTCCCAGATGATTGATCTTGTTAAAGTTAAGGATGCGGTTGTCATAGCGTGAAAACACTTCGAGCATGCCGTGCAACTGGATTTGCGTCGGACCGGAGACATAGGCATCCATCTTTTCGCGCGTCAGGCCGTTTTGCATCTGCTGCGCCAGATTGAGCAGCGGGCTGCCGGGCGGGTTAATCAGTATGAATTTCCCTTTGGCCTGTTGTTCCGGGCTGTCGAAATGGCGGGAGCACAGGGTGGGAAAATTCATCTCCGGTTGCAGCGCCTGCGGGTTATCCGGCAGGTTGGCGGTGAAGATGAAATAAGGGTGAGTAATAAAATTTCTGCCGACCAGGTCATGCTGGTTGCCAAGCCCACCGGGCCAGTTTGTCGACGCTGAACGCAGCAGCAGTTTGGCGGATTCGATAGTGCCTGCCGCCACGATGATGCGTTTGGCATGGATAACTTCCGTTTGTCCACTCTCTTTATCCACGCATTCCACGCCGGTTGCCGACTGCTTGTCGTCCATCAGGATTTTCCCCACGACGACGTTGGTGCGGATATGGAAGTTTTCGTGGTTTTCCCATTCCTGCATATCGTTGAGGAAGTTGGTGGCGGCGTAACGGGCGCCGAACGGGCAGTACTTGCAGGTTCCGGTCGTCTGGCACGGCGCGTGGCGCGACACGGTATCCGTTATGCCGTGTCGCGCGATTGGGACATGACTATAACCGATGCCGAGCGACTCCATCGCCGTCGCCATCGGTTGGTCTTCCAGCGAATAGGGGAAAGCAGGGAACGGGTAGCCCGCGCTGCGCGGTACGGTGGGGTCGTGGGAATCGCCGGAGACGCCGATGTAATGCTCCGCGGCGCAGTAATAGGGTTCCAGTTCGTGGTAATCGAATGGCCAGTCGATCGACTCGCCGGTATTGCTGTGCAGGTAAAAATCTTCCGGTTTAAGACGGAAGGACCAGCCGCCCCAGTGGATGGTCGAACCGCCGTAGGTGAGCGCACGCGCACCGGCCAGTGGGATTTCCGTACCGCCCGCGTTCAGGTTTTCTCCCGGATGATCCCGGTCCGGGTAGGGGAGATCGTAATACCGTTCATAAGGCAGCTTGCCGTTGACCAGATAGGTCGTCCAGGTGTTGTAATCCTGCATTTTCACCCTGCCGCCGGCTTCCAGCAGCAGGATGGAAGCGTTGGGATCGTAATCCAGCAGACGCTGCGACAGGGCGGCGGCGGCGATGCCAGAACCAATAATTAACGTATCGACACGCATGATGAAGCCCTCAGAATGAACGATAGGGTACTGGAGCGCCGGGAACGTTGGCGCCGCCAAAGTACCCCGGATAGTTCAGCGCGCCGCCGAAGGATTTGAAGCCGCCCAGCGATAACTGTAGGGCGATGAATTCATTGGAAACTTTCTGCCGGGTAATGGTCATCGGCGTCAGGGCCGGGGGCTGGTTGGCGCTGGCGTCGGTAAACAGAACGGTATAGGCGTCTTCCGGGCCATGCTCCTGTATCAACTGCGCGATCACCGTTTGAGCGGTGGCGTAATATTGTTGGTACAGCGGGTCGGTATTAATGCGGTTCGCCATAAAGGAATACAGCAGCGGCTGATAGCTGGGCGAGTCGTCCAGATTGCGCCAGAATTTGCCGATGTGCACAAACAGCTGCCACATGGCGTCCAGCGTAGTTGTACCCAGCGGCGCCAGTTGGGCGCTAAGGTAATGCTGTGTGTTGATGTCAGACATAGGTCCTCACAGAAATGCGCAGGAGAAAGAAAACGGCAAGGTTCTAAGCATTGCGGGTGAAAACCTTGCCAAAACACAGCGGGGACGCGGGCCGAGCGGTCGCTCCCCACTGATACTGTCGTCCTGATCCCGGTCTTGGCCGGGAAACGGTTAACGGGAATTCAGCCAGTCTTGTGTGCGCTGGCTGATGTAGTCGGCGTACTCGGCCGCAGTGGTCATGTCGGGCATTTGATGGTGCATTCCGCCTTGCGCATCCGATACCGGCAGCTCGCTGACCAGCTCGGCATGGACCTGTTGCAGGTGGGATGGCATGCCCTGCGCCGGATTTTTTCCGGTCGAGGAGGGAACGGTCACCCCAGTCAGCGGATCGTCGGTGCGCGGCGTGGCGAGCGTCAGTACGTCCCCCACGCCGGGGGCGGCGGCATCGCGGTTTGTCAGAGGCGACAGCGCCCAGCGTTGTTGCACGGTTTTGAGGATCGAGGTGTGGTCCAGCGGTGTCGCCTGATCCGCAACCCGGAATACGGTGCCCGCTTCAATCCAGGGTGAAACCAGCACGGTGGGCACGCGCGGCCCGAAACGGGTAAAGTCGAAACCGTACTCGCCGGTACTGGCATCCGGCGGCGTGGCGTTCCACGGCGGAGGCAGATGATCGTAACAGCCGCCGTGCTCATCGTAGGTAATGATCAGCAACGTCTTGTTCCAGAGCGGGCTGGTGCGCAGGGCATAGTAAACATCGTGAATCAGCTGTTCTCCCAATGCGACGTCGGCGACCGGGTGCTGGCTATTGCCGTCCTCACCCCAACTGGGTTCCAGAAAGACATACGACGCCAGCGTGCCGTTGCGGGCCGCCTGCTGAAAATCGCTGAACAAACCGAAGTGACTATCATCAGCCTGTTGGGTATCGGGAAAATTGTGGCGGGTCAGCGGCGGCTGGTCATAACCGTAGATGGACCAGGTGACTGCGGACTGGCTGAGCCGACCAAAAATGGACGGACAAGTGTAGCTCTTGGTCTTGTCATTCATGTGTCCTTGCGAGGTGGCAGCCGAAACGAACGCCCGGTTGGGCAGCGTCTCGGTGGGGGCGGAGCCGTACCAATGATCACAGACGGCGTAACCTGTTGCCAGCGCGGATAACACCGGAAGCGTCTGTGGCGTAAAGCACCCCATGATATTGCCGGCCTGGGTGCCCGGCAGGATTTTCCAGCCGCTTTCCTGCGACTGCCAGCCCAATGTGTAGGCGTAGTCAGTGACAAATCCCTGATTGCTGTTGGCGGGTGGGGCGCCTGGCGCATGAATATCGCCAAACAGTTGCGAATTCGTCGCGTAATACCCTTCTCCGGGGTCGGAACCCGGCATGAAATACGCATTGGGCGTATCCGGCGTAATTTTAAATACCTGAACCGGATTGCCGTTACTGTCTGGATTGGTTTCATTGCCGGTTAAACCGGCAAAGGGATGCCCGAGCGGAGAAAGGTTATTCCGGTCAGCGTAAAGAAATCCCAGCATATGATCAAAAGAGCGGTTTTCCAGCATTAATACGACAATATGCTCAATATTCGATAACCCAGAATTAGCCATAGCAACCTCTCAGCGGCTTTTGATGTAAAGTCTTTTTATATCAATATATTGATGTTTTTTGCTTGGATTCCTGGCCTGGTGGGGTGTACGTGATGGAACCAATTAATACAAGGGCGGGAATAAAGAATTTTATTCGCGTTATGTATCGATAATTTAGTCCGGCGGCCTGAACTGTCAAATTAAAAATAAATGACATGCCGAAGTGTCTATTTTTAATATAAATATTTTTTTGTCAGGAATAGATATGGCGTAAATAATTAATCCGCTTACTTTACCTGGGGAAATTAACGCGGAATAATTATTACCGGAGAATGTCGTTGGTGGAAAAACGGGCATCGCTTCTTGTTGCGATAGCCGCCATGTTATCGTCAGTGTGTTGTTTTTCACCGGGGATGATGATGATCACGTACCGTAATGATGCGTTTGAGCTGGCGTTGTTAACCAACGGCAAGCGTTTCCCCCGTCACAGTCATGACGAGTTCGTCATCAGCGCCAATCTGGGCGGGCTAGAGCAGGTCTGGCTGGACGGCGACACCTTTGTTGCCGATACCTCAATGGTCACGACCTATAATCCCGGCCAGTTGCAGGGCAGCGAACACAGCCACGACCGCTGGCAATGCGCCTCGCTGTACGTGCAGCCTCAGGCGTTCGACGACTATTTCCAGCAATCGTTGCGGTTTTCACGCCCGGCCTGCGTGTCTCCCCGGCTGGCCCGCCAATTGACCCAACTGGTGACGGCGGTGATGACCCCCGCGCAGCGTGAAGAGCAGATCGTGATGTGGTTGTCTGAACTGATGACGCAGACCTGCGGCGCTTCTGTTCCCCATCCCATACGCGAGCCGGCCCGTATCCGCCGTATCAAAGCGCAACTGGCGAGCGATCTGGCCGAGATTCCAACGCTGTCTGAACTGGCGCGACAGGAAGGCATTTCCGCCGCGCATCTGGTGCGCGGTTTTACGCATTCGGAAGGTATCTCGCCGCTGGCGTGGCTGATGCAGGTGCGTATGCGCCGAGCGCGTATCTGGCTGCGTCAGGGGATGCCTATCAGCCAGGTGGCGCTGGAGTTGGGGTTTGCCGATCAGGCGCACTTCACCAAGACGTTCGGCCGTTATAACGCCATGACGCCGGGGCAATTTCGCGATATCAAATTTTGACAATACAGACGGCGAATATCACCGTAAGCTCGTCGCACATTAATTACCGGAAACACGTTACCGGAAAAAAGAATAACTGAGGGAAGCTATGCTACTGGTGATGTTGAGCGGCGTGCTGCTGTCGTTGTCGCTGTGTCTGGATTTGGGGATCGTCAATACCGCCATTATTAATCGCGGTATTCGGGACGGCGTCGGGGCGGCGTTTTTTATCGGCCTGGGGTCCTGCTTCGGCGATCTGATTTACGCCACGCTGTCGGTACTGGGGATGGCGGTGATTTTCAACTATACGCCGGTACGCTGGCTGCTGTGGATTGGCGGCGGCGGCGTGCTGCTGTGGCTGTCGTTCAACATGGCACGTAGCGCCTGGCGCGACTACCGCCAGCATCGCGGTTTGCCGATCGACACCGTTACCGTATTTTCACCACGCGCGTCGTCACCGGCTCACCGCGATTTTATCAGCGGAATGGGCATGGCGCTGGCATCGCCCAGCGCGTTGCTGTGGTTTGCGGCGGTCGGCGGGACGTTGATTGCCCAGGCGACCGACGGCTCCGCCAGACAGGTAGCGCTGTTTCTGGGCGGATTCTTTATCGGCGGCGTGATCTGGACACTATTCATGGCGCTGCTAATCCAGTTCGGGCGCGGCGCGTTGAAAGGCCGACTGTCGTTTTATTGCAGCGCGTTATCCGCCGTGCTGTTCGCCGTGTTCGCCGCACAGGTGATTGTGAACGGATACCAAACGCTGTGGACGCAGCCCGGCTGAATCGACTGCTTAAAACGCGCGCAATCAGCCGGTGTTTTGTCTTGCCCGCCAGACAGATGACGCTATAATGCCAGTCACTTTCGACGCGGGCGTAGTTCAATGGTAGAACGAGAGCTTCCCAAGCTCTATACGAGGGTTCGATTCCCTTCGCCCGCTCCAAGTTCCCTTTTATCAACGTCTCCTCAAGTCCACCAGCCATCAGTCATTGATGGAAATCTAACCAGAACCGAAAAAACTGCCTCTACCCCGTTTCGTGTATACGACAAGGCACACCTGACGTACTGTTGCTACCTCCCGTAACAGCCTGACCCAGCGGGGCATTGTTGAGAGGCCTACATCCATAGCTTTGGCCGCTTCGGCGATGGTTTAGTTTTGATCAACAACCAACTGAGCTGATTCGCGTTTGAACTCTGCACTGAAATTTCTTCTTTTCATTGGGATACCTGTATTGTTCTGAGGTGAGCATATCACCTCTGTTCAGGTGGCCAAATTCAGTGTGGCCACTACACGCTTTCTGCTCTGATGTGTAGTGAATGCGTTTTCTTTTTTTCATGGTAGCGCCCTCCTTGTTTAAGGATAGCGTTGCATCGATCAGTTGAACTCGCAGCGAAAAGCGGACGTTATGCCGTGAGTAGAGATGGTATGGAAGTGTCTAGATTAGTCATGATGATTCAGTGTGGGCTGCTAAGCGGCTCCTCTTGCTTAAAATTCTCACTCGGCCATACGGTTTTTTTCTGCATTGCATTGTCGAGGCTATCGTACAATTTTTTGCCAAGCGACATTGCTTGATCCAACAACTGTTCTAAATCTTGCTCTGTAATCACCACTGGATTGCCGTCTTTATCCTTACCGCCACGATGCACTAAGTGGTTGCGCTTTAGCGTTGCGATTTCAATCGCGTCTATCGGCCAGTCTTTTTGTACGTTAATGTCATACGTAGCCTTGTAACGCTTCACAACTTGGTTTGTGTTATGCCAGCTGGCACTAATCAAATGCTCCTTGATTGCTTTGATTAGTTCCTCCCTTATTTTTTCAATGGGTTCACCTTTGAACGGCAAAGCTACAATTTCTTTGCTTACTTTGAACTCCGTCTTACCCTTTTCTATGAAGTCGGCAATATAGGACTCATCTTTATCTATAGAATTAATGAATAACTCGACATAAAGCGTTTCCAAGGCTGTAATAACGTTGGTGTACAAGATACTAAGCAGACGATCTTCTTGCTCATTTGTATATTCACCTTTTGCCAGTGATTTTATTCCGTCAATATTTTCAACGAACTTAAAAAAAGGTTTTTCGGAAGATGTTACTGCATCGTACAAGTCTTCATCATACCAATCATCAATATTATTGGAATTGCCTGACCATTCGTAACACTGCTCTTGCAACTCGTTTACTAACTCTTGGATATAACCAAACTTTACGTACCCTTCAAACATTGCTTGCAGCTCTTCACTTGCCTCGTATGGGCCGCCATATATGTAAGCATATCCACCTTCACGGGTTTCATAAGGGCAGGAATTTGCGGGGTCTTCGAAGTTCTCAAAAAACCAATTGCGCATTACTTCGAGCTGGTTTGCTTTACTTATGTATTGCAAAGATTTGAGCGGGACTTTCTTCCCATTGACATTAAAAACTACTTTCACGATGCAACGTCTCCTTGAAGAACTTGGGACACCTTGACCTACTCCCCATAGATTAACATAGCACGATATTAGCAACGTCCGCTCCTGGCACAAAGTTGCCTGTCAGATTAGGTATGGCCCTGAGCCACAAAAGTGTCAGCTCAAATCTGAGCTAACACATGTTATTCAAGGATCAACTGTTCGGGTTTGCAGTTATACAGTTCGGCCAGCCGCTCAATATTTTCTTTACGTGGCCGTTCTGATTTCTCGAATTCGGAAACCGTGGATTGTTTTATGCCTAACTTTTCTGCGACCTGCTTTTGCGTCATTCCTCGATAGATGCGCCAGGCGGCTTGCATCGTGCAATTTTTGGATGACAGGATATTGATCACTTCATTGGGATAGTGCACATCATCGCTGGGGCCGATATCGTTTTGCACCAGTTCATACAGTTCGTCGAGCTCACAGTTATGAATAAGCTTTTCAAACAATGCCATCGGAATGACGGCGGAAATCTTCTGCCCACGATCATCGGTAATGTATTGAATGTTTGACATGATAGATTTTCCTAATCTTTAACGCTTCGTTTCGACTCATGTTGGCTCGATTTTCGGGCCTGTTTAGTACGTGGTGCTGGTGCGGCGTAATATACGCTGAATTTCAATAATGACGGGTTCCCCTTTTTGTAACTCAAACAGTACGCGATAATTTCCCACCCTCAAGCGATACGCGCTGCCGCGATCCGTCAACTTGGTAACATCGAGCGGCTTACTCTTTGTCGCGGGGTAGTCCTGGTGAATTAACGCTTGTCCGTATCGTTTTCTGATCGTTGGCTGGGAGTTTACGAAGGTCTTTAACCGCCTTACCCGCCCAGACTACTTGGGCCATCCTGTTTCCCCTGAGTGTTTAAAGCTTGTCTACCACTCAATACACCATATAGGATTTAATCCCTATATTGTCAATTTAAAGCCCTATTTTAAGGTCTTAATCCCTATTTTTACACCTGCTATTCCTGTATTACGCTGTAAAACAGCACTATGTGATAGGCGTAAGAACGCCTGATAAAATCACTGCGCAGAATCGCACGACCATCCGTAATTCTTCTGATGTGACTTACCCCACTCCGTGCTCGTTCCAGTGCGGTAAGCAGCGCACAGGTATTTCTTTATTGAGATGACAAAATTGTCATCTGGGCAGCGCATTTCTGTCTGTTAGCGGTGGGTAGACTTGAGCAATTTCTTTCCGGGTGTTCATTGCGATGAAATTATTACGCTCAAGGCCGTTTATCGTCGTCAGCCTAATGTTCGGCGCCGTCATGCTCTATTTTCTGTATTCCCGCCAAAGCACCGTTTCCGCTACGCCGCGCAGCGCGCCCGTTCCGCTGGTGAGCCTGGTGCCGGCGCAGGTCAAATCGCTGCCGCTGACGCTCGCCACGCAGGGGCACGTGGTTTCGTTAAATCAGGTTGATATCCAGTCGCAGATTACCGGAACCGTTAAATCGGTGGAGTTTAAAGAAGGGGATGTGGTGCATCAGGGGCAGCTGCTGTTCACGCTGGATGACAACACACAGCAGACGACCCTGCACCGGGCGGTGGCGTCGCAGGCGGAATCACGCTCGCTGCTGGATAAAGCGCAGCGGGATCTCAACCGCGGGCGCGCGCTGAAAGCGCAGAATTATATCTCGGCGTCCGACTGGGACGCGTTGCAAAGCGCGCGGCAGCAGTATGACGCGCAGTTTAACGCGGCGCGGGACGATATTCGCAGCGCGCAGGCGCAGCTTGGCTATACGCGCATTTACGCGCCGGTTAACGGCAAAACCGGCGCGTTGAACGTCCATCCGGGCAGTCTGGTGCAACCCGGCAGTTCGCTGCCGCTTGTCACCGTCAGCCAGTTCGACCCGATCGGCGTCTCGTTTACGCTGCCGGAAAAAGATCTCAACCCGGTGCTGGCCGCACAGGCGCAGGGGCCGGTGCGGGTGTGGGTGAATAACGCTAAAGGGCAGGCGGTGGAGGGGGTATTGGATTTTATTAATAACACCGTCAGCACCGAGTCCGGCACCATCGCGCTGAAGGCGCGCTTTAGCAACGCCGGTAATCTGCTGTGGCCGGGCGCGTATCAGGCGGTCAACGTTGATGCTGGCACGGAAAACGTCGTCGTGCTGCCGCCGCAGGCGATTCAGAACGGCCCGGACGGGCATTTCGTCTATATCGTCGATAAGCATAATCAGGCGGTGATGCAGCCGGTGAACCTGTTGCGTATCCAGCAGCAGATGGCCGTTGTGGACGGCATATCGCAGGGGACCAATGTGGTGATAGAGGGCGCGAATAATCTGCGCCCCGGTATGAACGTCGCCGTGGCGAAAACCGATGCGGCAGGGCTGAACTGATGAAGCTCGCCGAACTTTGCCTGTCTCGCCCGATTGCCGTGATGCTGCTATGGCTGTCGGTGATTGTCACCGGGGTCATCTGCTGGACGAAACTGCCCGTTGCGGCGTTGCCGTCGTTTGATATGCCCACCATCAGGGTGAGTGCGTCGCTGTCCGGCGCCAGCCCGGAAACCATGGCGTCGTCGGTCGCTACGCCGCTGGAGAAGAACCTGTCCACGATCCCCGGTTTATCGATGTTGACCTCGACCAGCTTGCAGGGGGCGACCACTATCGTGCTGGAGTTCGACCCGTCGGTGAACATCGACGCGGCCGCCGTAGACGTGCAGTCGGCGCTCTACCAGACGATGAAAAAGCTGCCGTCGCAGATGACGACGCCGCCCTCGTTTCGCAAGGTGAACCCTGCGGACGCGCCCATCGTGGCGATTGGCATCGACTCGCCATCGATGACGCTTTCCGATCTCAACCGTTTCACGGATAACCTGATTTCCCCCGCGCTATCGACCATTAAAGGCGTGGCGGAGGTGAATGTGATCGGCCAGAAACGCTATGCGGTGCGGGTGGAAATCGACCCCGACAGGCTGGCGGCGACGGATATGACGCTGTCCGAAGTGCAGACGGCGCTGAAGGCCGCCAATGCGAATTCGCCCATCGGCGAGCTGGACGGCAAGCGTCAGATGATGGTGCTGCAAACCAGCGGCAATCTGATGAAGGCGGCGGACTTCGCCAATGTGATTATCGCCACGCGCAACGGGCAGCCGGTACGGCTTTCAGATGTCGCCAGCGTGCAGGACAGCATCGAAAACGCCCTAAGCTACAGCGCGGTCAACGGACATACCGCGATTGTACTGAGCATCAACCGCCAGCCGGGGGCGAATATCGTGGCGACGCTCGACGCCATCAACCGGCTGTTGCCCACATTGCAGGCGCAGATGCCGCCGTCGGTACAAGTGAAGCTGCTGAACGATCGTTCGCTCTCAATTCGTCAGGCGATCCATGATGTGAATATCACCCTGATGCTGACCATCGCGCTGGTGGTGCTGGTGATTCTGCTGTTCCTGCGCCATTTTCGCGCTACGCTGATCCCGGCGCTCAGTGTGCCGGTGTCCCTGCTGGGCGCTTTTGCGCTGATGTATCTGCTCGGGATGAGCCTCGACAATATCTCGCTGATGGGGCTGACGATTGCCGTGGGGCTGGTGGTGGACGACGCCATTGTGGTGCTGGAAAACATCATGCGTTACATGGAAGAGGGCGAGTCGCCCTGGCGGGCGGCGCTGCTGGGGGTAAGGGAAGTGGCGTTCACCGTGGTGTCGATTTCGCTGTCGCTGGTGGCGGTGTTTATCCCCATTTTCTTTATGCCCGGCACGTTGGGGCTGCTGTTTCATGAATTCGCCTGGGTGGTGTCGCTGGCGATACTGGTGTCGGCGGCGGCGTCGCTGACGGTGATTCCGCTGCTGGTGCCGATGTTGATCAAGCATCAGGCGCATCCGGCGCCGGAACCGGCCTGGAGCCAGCTATTTGAGCGCGGGTTTGAGTCCCTGCGCCGCGGGTATGGCCACGCGCTCGACTGGGCCATCGGGCATCGCTGGGTGATGGTGTCCACCGCGCTGGCGACGGTATTACTCAGCGTTTTACTGTACTGGAGTGCGCCCAAAGGCTTTTTCCCGCAGGAAGATCTCGGCCAGGTGACGGCGAATATCGATACGCCGCAGGACATGTCCTATGAGGGGCGGCTGAAGGTGGCGCAGCAGTTGGGCAATACGCTGTTGCAGGATCCCGCCGTCAGCGACATGGTCACCAAAGTGGACCATGACACCACGCAGCTGATGCTGACGCTAAAAGACAGCGCGCAACGGCCGCCGATGGCGCAGGTGTTGCAGATAATGCGCGCCGAAACGCGCTATCTGCCGGGGATTACCGTGTTTTACAGCCCGGTGCAAAACCTGAAGGTCGGCGGGCGCTCGTCAAAAAGCAACTACCAGTACACGCTACAGTCGGTGAACAGCGGCGATGGGCTATCGTTAAATGACTGGGCGAATAAGCTGATGGACGGAATGAAAAAAACCGGCGTTTTCGTGGGCGTGAACAGCGACGCGCAACTGAACGGCTTGCAGGCGCAGTTGCAGATTGACCGCAACAAAGCGTCGCTGATGGGTGTGGATATCGATCAGATCCGCAGCAACCTGTACGCCGCCTTCGGTACGCAGCAGGCATCGACTATCTACGCGCCGGAAGACAGCTATCAGGTCATCATGGAGGTGGACAGCGCCTTCCGGCAGAATGAAAGCGACCTGTCGAAAATCTAT
The DNA here is from genome assembly GCF_000406145.1 of Dickeya dadantii NCPPB 898. NCBI lineage: Bacteria > Pseudomonadati > Pseudomonadota > Gammaproteobacteria > Enterobacterales > Pectobacteriaceae > Dickeya > Dickeya dadantii. The sequence continues at coordinate 719,939 of NZ_CM001976.1, forward strand.
GTCCGCTCGTCGGCGAACACGTTGCTGCCGGTGACGACCTTTACCCATATCACGCGCGCCCAGGGGGTGACGGCGGTTAATCATCAGGGGCAGCTTCCGGCGATTACCGTGTCGTTCGATCTGGCGCCCGGGAAATCGCTGTCCGACGCCACCAATGCGATCGCGCAGGTGCAGCAGGCTATCCAGATGCCTAATTCGGTGATCGGCAGCTACGCGGGGCAGGCAGCGCTCTATCAGCAGTCCCAGACCAGCCAGATCTGGCTGATCGTGATGGCGCTGGCGGTGATTTACGTCATTCTGGGCGTACTGTATGAAAGTTGGATCCATCCGCTGACTATCCTGCTGGGGCTGCCGTCCGCCGCGGTGGGGGCGCTGCTGGCGCTGCGGCTGCTGAATCTGGATCTGACGTTTATCGCCATGATTGGCATTCTGTTGCTGATTGGCATCGTGAAAAGAACGCCATCATGATGATCGATTTCGCACTGGCCGCACAGCGTACGCAGGGGATGTCGCCCCATGACGCCATTGTGCAGGCGTGCATGCAGCGCTTCCGGCCGATTATGATGACGACGCTGTGCGCCATGATGGGGGCGCTGCCTATCGCCTTTGGCTGGGGTGCCGGGGCTGAGCTGCGTCAGCCGATGGGCGTGGCGGTGGTGGGCGGGCTGCTGTTCTCGCAGCTGATTACGCTGTTTATTACCCCCGTGCTGTATCTGCTGTTTGATCGGCCTGAGGTTGGCATGACGACCATGGTGCATCGGGTGGAGGAACAATGAGACTATTGCTGGTAGAAGACCAAACCATGGCGGCGGATTACATCTCCAAAGGGCTCAAGGAGAATGATTTCGTGGTCGATGTCGCCCACGATGGCGTGGATGGCCTGCATTATCTGCTGACCAACGATTATGATCTGGCGATCCTCGACGTCATGCTGCCCGGTATGAGCGGCTGGAAAATTCTGGAGCTGGCGCGTCAGGCCGGGAAACCGACCCCGGTCATGTTCCTGACGGCGCGCGACGAGGTAGAGGACCGGGTGCGTGGTCTGGAGCTGGGCGCGGAAGATTATCTGATCAAACCCTTTTCCTTTAGCGAACTGCTGGCGCGGGTGCGCGTGATTATGCGGCGGCAGGCGGTACATATGCCGGCGGTGGAAGAGTCCGTGCTGCAAATCAGCAACTTGCAGTTGGATTTCTTGAAACATCGCGTGTCGCGCGGCGGAAAACGCATCGAGCTGACGCAAAAGGAATTTTTGCTGTTGAGCCTGTTGATGCGCCGCAGCGGCGAAGTGCTGTCGCGTACCGTACTGGCGGAGCAGGTCTGGGACATGAATTTTGACCCTGAAACGAACGTCATTGACGTGGCGATTCGCCGGCTGCGCAGCAAAATCGATGATGATTATGAGGTCAAACTGCTGCACACCATCCGCGGCGCCGGATATGTCCTGGAAGTGAGAAATGATGCTGATACCGCGTAATTTCCCGATCACCCTGAGGCTGACGCTTTATTTTTCCCTTGCCATGAGCCTGGTGCTTTACAGCGTTTCGGGGCTGCTGTACTCCACGATGCGCAACCAGCTTAGCCAGAAAGATGAAGATGAGCTGCGCAGTACGCTACGCTTTCAGCAGGAAATCGCCGCTACCATCAGCGAACGTCAGGGGCCGAAAGACCTTTGGCAGCAGGAGCTGTTCGAATTCGTCGCCCGTCAGGAGCGCCTTTCGCTCAGGATAATCAGCCCAGACGGCAAGGTCTGGGCGCAGTCGAAAAATATGCGCGTCCCGCAGCGGGATTTCCCTGCGCCATCCAGTGAATTTCGCTACAGCTCATGGCGTTACCGCGCGCACGAAGCCAGCGAAAAATACCTGATCGCCTCGACCGATTTCGTCCTCAAGGATAATCAGCCGTGGCTGGTGCAGGCGGCGCTAAACGTCTCAAAGAACAATGAAATCATTGAAGATTACTGGAAGCGCATGCAAATTGCCGCGGCGTTGTCCATCATCATTTTTTCCGCCATCGGCTACTGGTTGGCCCGCAAAGGGCTGCTGCCGCTGCGGACCATGAGCCGGGAAATCGAGCATATTCACGCGGAAGACTTGCACACCCGCCTGTCCACGCAGCGCTGGCCGTCGGAACTCAATACGCTGGCCGCCTCGTTCGACGGCATGATGACCCGTCTGGAAGCGTCGTTTAAACAGCTGAGCCGATTTTCATCGGATATCGCCCATGAGCTGCGCGGCCCAATCAACAATTTGATTTCGGCGGCCAGCGTGACGCAAAGCAAGGCGCGCAGCCAGGAGGAGTACCGTGAAACGCTGGCGGCGATTGTAGAGGAAGGGGAACGGCTGTCGCGCATGATTTCATCCATGCTGTTTCTGGCCCGGGCGGATAACAGCCGCGAACCGCTCAATGTGGAACAACTGGACAGCGCAACCGAATTCGCCCGGCTGATCAATTTCTACGATATTCTCGCGGAAGAAAAAGATATCGAGCTGTCGAGCGAAGGCGACGCCGTGTTCTATGCCGACCCCATTCATGTGCAACGCGCGCTCGCGAATCTGCTGTCCAACGCGCTGCGCCATACGCCGGCGGGCGGGAAAATCCTGCTGAGCGCGGCCAGCCACAACGGCAAGGTCTGGCTGAGCGTGATTGATAACGGCGAAGGCATCAGCGCGGATCATTTGCCGCATATTTTCGACCGTTTCTATCGGGTGGACGACGCCCGCAGCAACGCGGAAAACACCGGTTTAGGGCTGGCGCTGGTGAAAACCATCGCCGAGATGCATGGCGGTAAAATCCAGGTGGCGAGCGAGGAAGGGAAGGGCAGTTGTTTTACGCTGGTGCTGCCGGCGCGCAAAGACGATATCGTCAACCTGACAAAATTGTAATTTATGCGTTGAGCCTGGGTCATCATGACAAACTGATAATAGACCCTGTCGGCATACAGGAGGCTGGTTCAGACTATGATTCAGAATAGGCAAAATAGCGCGTTGTCTCGTGCTCAACTGAAAAATTATTTTTCATATGTCCGGCAGTTTATTGCCGCGCCGCGCTCGGTAGGTTCGGTTATTCCGTCATCCGCCACGCTGTGCCGCGCGATGATGAATCAGGTGGACTGGTGCACTAATCTTTCTATCGCCGAACTTGGCGCGGCGAACGGCGTATTGACCAACGGTATTCTTGAGCGGATGCGCGCCGACGCCGTGCTGGATGCGTATGAAATTAATCCGAGATTCGTTAATCAGTTACAAAAGATTGAGGATAAACGGCTTAATGTCGTCGCGGCATCGGCAGAAACGCTCATTAATCATTATGATATCGTTTTTTCCTGCCTGCCGCTGTTGTCGATGCCGACCAGAATTAGCATGCGCATTCTGAATCAGATTCATAAACGCATGGCGCCGCACAGTACGTTTGTTCAGTTTCAATATAGTCCGCTGTCGGAGAAATTATTGTCGCATTATTTTAACTGGCAACGGATTATCGTGGTGAAAAACGTTCCGCCCGCGCTGGTTTATGTCTGTACGCTGCCGGATGCATAAGGCATTGATTGGCTATTTCCTTTATTTATATATAGAGAGTGCGGGATGAAGATAAATATCTTATACATCATGCTGGCGGTGGTATCGTTTTTTATGATTGAGCAAAGTTCCGCCGACGCGAGCGTTAATAAAGTGGGGAATACCTGGATACTTTCGCCGGCGGCCTGGTATCCCCATGCGGATGAGATACACGAGAATCACCCGTTAGATATGAATGAAAAGTCGACGAAAAATAATGATTTACTTCATCCGTTTTCCACCGATAAATAAAGTGGAAAATAACCATAATCCCCTTTTTTATTGCTAATCAATAACAGCAAAGAAATCCTTATTCCGGTGAAGTGATACTGACCGGTCAGGCGTTTTATCGTATTAAAAAAGCGGCTGATAGTACGCTAAAAAAAGAGATGTTCGCGTAATGAAAAAACAACCGAAAATATTCCCCGGATTGGGGATTTGCCTGGCTGTATTATTGGTGGTGCCCGGTATCGCATGGATGACGGGCTGGCAGTGGAACCCGGATGCGCCATCCCGATTGCTGACCTTTTTTTATTTTCTGACGCAAACGGTGAGTAATCCGTTCGGTATTATCACGGCGCTGTTTTTACTGGGCGCGTTGCTATGGCGGCTAAAACCCGCGAAGACGCTCGTCTGGAGATGCGCGTTGTTGATCATTGCGCCCATTTTGCTGGGGCAGGTGTCGGTCGGCGTACTGAAGCGGGCTATCCATCAGATAGAACCGGTTCAGAACGATCGCCGCCGCGGCGTAACGGCGTGCACTCGAATACGTTGAGCCGCCCGAACGCTGCTACCCATTATTAATGGTTTCAAAAATAAACTAACTCCCAAAAGGAAACAAAATGCAGTATGGTTATTCAGGTGTGAAATAGAAACTCATCAACGATAGCAGATGGAACAGAGGTGACGAGATGCCTGAATTCAATGTCTACAGCAGAGGCTGTCCGGCGCGTATGGTGCTGGATCGCTTGTCGAATAAGTGGTCGCTGTTGATTCTGGATCGTCTGGCGTGCGAGCCGGTACGATTTAATCAATTGAGGCGTGACATTGACGGCGTATCGCAGAAGGTGCTGTCGCAGACGCTGAAGCATCTGGAGCGCGATGGCATGATCCGTCGTCAGGTGTTCGCTACGGTGCCGGTGACGGTGGAGTATTCGATTACCATGCTGGGTAAGACGCTGGTCAAAACCGTACATGAACTGACCCACTGGGCAGAGAGCAATATCGATGAGGTCATGCTCGCTCAGCAGCGCTACGATGAGCTTAATTCGGCGTCCACGGCGGCGTAAGTGTAGCCGCTCTGTTTTAGCGACGCGCTATCGGAAACAGGCCATCACAGAAACCTATGGGCGGGAGCGGGTAAAAAGCCACGGTATGTGGTCGGCTCCGTCCATTAATCATACCCGTTGATGCTTATGCTCTTTATTATTCGTGATGGGGGTGTATCCCGTTGGCGCGTCCAGCAATATCTTCTTGATGTCGCCGACATCATAATCATGGCAACTCTTGTCGAGCTTTTGTAATAACCGCTCCATCTCCTGCCAGCTTAGCCGTTCTTCCTGCGCGGTCATGATTCTGGGGTGGCTGGTGCCTTCCACATTTTCGCCAATCAGTAACTCTTCGTAGAGCTTTTCTCCCGGACGTAAGCCCGTGAATTTAATAACGATATCGCCCTCTTCACCATAGCCTTCGATGTAGCCTTTCATCCCCATCAGGTTGATCATTCTGCGCGCTAAATCTAGGATTTTGACCGGTTCCCCCATATCCAGAACAAAAACCTGTCCGTTAATCCCCATGGCGCCTGCCTGTATCACGAGTTGCGCCGCTTCGGGTATCAGCATGAAGTAACGGGTAATGTCCGGATGGGTTACCGTAACCGGTCCTCCCAGGCGAATCTGTTTTTTAAACAGAGGAACGACAGAGCCCGATGAGCCTAATACGTTGCCGAAACGGACCATGGTGAAGGTCGTCTGGTTTTGCCGTTCCGCCAGCGCTTGCAGAATCAGTTCGGCCATCCGCTTGCTGGTCCCCATGATATTGGTGGGTCGTACCGCTTTGTCCGTCGAAATCAGGGTGAAGTTGCGTACTCCTTCCTCTATCGCGGCTTCGGCGCAGGCCAGCGTGCCGAAGACGTTATTGCGGATACCTTCGATGACATTGTCTTCCACCAGCGGCACATGCTTGTAAGCCGCGGCGTGATAAATGGTTTCTACCTGATAGGCCCGAATCAGTTTCTGTATCCGGTTTTGCTTTTGCACCGACCCCAGCGCGGCAACGATTTTGGTATCAAGCAGTAAACGCTTCTTGATGCCCTGAAGCTCCTGGTCGATGGTATAGAGGTTGTATTCATTCAGTTCAAACAGCACCAGCGTGCGGGGATGTTGCGTCAGAATCTGCCGACAGAGTTCTGAACCAATAGAGCCGCCCGCCCCGGTGACCATCACCGATTTGCCGGTAATGTTTTTAGACATCAGCTGTTTGTCGGGACCTACCGCTTCACGCCCCAGCAAGTCCGCCACGTCCAAATCCCGTATTTCTGTCGCAGTCGCCTTCCCGGCGGCAATGTCTTCGACCGAGGGCACGGATTGCACTTCAATCGGCCAGTGCGACAGTTTTTCCAGCAATCTCAACCGCTGGCCTTTTTTGATGTTATTAATCGCCAGCAGCAATTTTACCGGTTGATATAACGGTTTCAGTTTTTCGAATTCACGACTGTGGTGCACCTTGATACCGCAGATGATTTGACCAATCTTTTTTTCGTCATCATCAAGCACCACTACCGGATGAAACTCGTCTCCCTGGATCAGGGAATAGAGCAGGTCGCGCCCGGTTGCGCCCGCACCATAGATAAAGACATTGGGCTTTTGCCGTTTGTAATAGTGGTAATAAAACGTGCGGATGAGTACGCGAGGGCTGCCCAGCGCCAGCGTCGCCAGCCCGGCATAGATAAAAGGGACGCTGCGCGGCACAAACGACTGAAAAAAGAAGCTACTCAGCGCCAGGCTGATAGCCGACAGAATCACCGACAGAAAAACATACCCCATCGCCGGCAGCATCATGTAACGCAGCACCGCCCGGTACATGCCGCAGCGAACAAATACCAGCAGGGTGATGGACAACGTGACCAGTACGCTGGCGATTTCAGCGTAACCTACGGGAAAATCCAGGGTGCCCAGACGAACGGCGACGGCCAGATAAAGTGAAACCACAATGGCGATCGCGTCATAGATCACCGTCATGATGCGTTTGTTTCTACGCTCAGCACTTAGCAAAATTGGAATGGGTTTAAACATCTGGGGCCTGAATGTCTGTGTGAGACGGCAATTAGAGTAATTAGGCGGACATTTTAGTGGTCCGACAACGTCTTGACCAGCAGTGCGAATCTCAATTTCGAGGATCGCGGGTACCAAGGTATTATCAGGTATTTTCCTGCTGAAGGTAACCACATTGAAAATCTTAGTAACGGGAAGCCGTGGGTTTATCGGGAGACGGCTGGTCGCGCTGGCGAGCGAGCAAGGCATCGCCTGTGTTCGGCATTGCAGCGCGCGCGGAGAGGCGTCCGATAGCCAGATGGTTCGCGCCGACCTGACCGCCGCGACAGACTGGATGCCGGCGCTGCAAGGCGTGGATGCGGTGGTGCACTGCGCCGCCAGAGTGCATCAGATGCAGGACGGCGGCGAAGCGCTGCAACTGTACCGGGAAACCAATGTGGCGGGAACGCTGCGACTGGCGCAGCAGGCCGCGCAAGCCGGCGTTAAACGGTTTGTCTTTCTGAGCTCCATCAAGGTGAATGGCGAAGCGACTCAGCCAGGCCGGCCTTTCCAGCCCGACGTGGCGGTGCCGCCCGCCGATCCTTACGGTTTGAGCAAATACGAGGCGGAGCAGGCGCTGCAGCGTCTGGCGCAGGAAACCGGTCTTGAGGTGGTGATTATTCGCCCGCCGCTGGTGTATGGGCCGGGCGTCAAAGCCAATTTCCGGGCGATGATGAACTGGGTCGGCAAAGGAGTGCCGCTGCCGCTGGCGGCGGTTCATAACCAGCGCAGCATGGTGTTTGTGGACAATCTGGCCGACCTGATTCTGCTGAGTCTGCGCCATCCGCAGGCGCCGGGGCGGGTGTGGCTGGCGTCGGACGACCACGATGTTTCCACCGCCGGTCTGCTGGCGGATATGGCGGCGGCGCTGGGGGTGAAAAACCGCTGTTGGCCGCTGCCGTCGTGGGTACTGAAAAGCGCGGCGGCCCTGCTGGGGAAATCCGCGGTGGCGGAGCGCCTGCTGGGTTCGCTGCAGGTGGATATCCGCGAAACCCGGCAACGGCTTGGCTGGCAGCCCGCCGTCCCTTATCATCAGGCGATTGCCATCACGGCGCAGGCGTTTCTGGCGGAAACGTCCGGCGTTCCCGAGTCCGAATCCAAACAAGGTTGACCGATTATTATGCTGCGTGTTCTGGATATATTACTGGCGCTGATTGGCTTGCTGTGTCTGTGGCCGGTAATGCTGATTGTTTATGTGTTGGGGTTGTTTGATACCGGTTCGCCGGTTTTCATTCAGCAACGGGTAGGCCGGCATCAACGCCCGTTTAACCTGATCAAGTTCCGCACGATGGCGGTGACGACCGAGTCGGTAGCGACTCACCTCGCCAGCCGCAGTGCCGTGACGCGGTTAGGCGCGTTTTTGCGTAAAACCAAGCTGGATGAGTTGCCGCAGTTGATTAATGTCCTCAAAGGGGAGATGAGCCTGGTGGGGCCGCGTCCTTGTCTGTTTAATCAACAGGAGTTGAGGGCCGAACGTCAGGCGCGCGGCGTATTTGACGTGTTGCCGGGCATTACCGGGCTGGCGCAGGTTAATGCTATCGACATGTCTACGCCGCAGAAACTGGCGGAGTGGGATCAGCGCATGATTCAGACCCTGTCGGTAAAACATTACTTCACTTATCTGGTGCAAACGGTGGTCGGCAAGGGTTCCGGCGATCGGGTACGTTGATAAAAAACGATGCCGGTCAGGCCGGCATCGTCATGGCGTTTCATGGTGTTAAGGGATTAAGAGATTACTTCACCGGGGCCAGCGCCGTCTGATCCACGTAGGGTTTCATGATGGTGTCCGCTTCCTGCTGGGCGGCTTTGGCCGCCGCTTCCGGCGTGACCTTCTCGTCATTCACCACCGCAGCCAACTGGTTTTCCATCGCTTTACGCACCGCGACGGTTTCATAGGTGGAGTACCACGGATGGGCGTACTTCAACTGTTCCAGCGCGGTGGCGGCGCGCGGGTCTTTTTCCAGATAGGCTTTCATTTCCGGCGTATCGTATGAGGCTTTACGCGGCGAGAAATAGCCGGTGAAGCGGCTCCAGGCGCCGTTGACCTGCGGGCTGACCAGATAGCTCAGGAACTGGTAAGCGGCTTTTTTCTGCTCGTCGGAAATGCCTTTGAAGCTCACCAGGCTGGCGCCGCCGATCGGTACCGCGCGCTGCTCTTTGGCCGGCAGCATCGCCACACCCAGTTCAAAGTCTTTGGTGTTTTCACGCATAAAGCCCAGCGCGCCGGTGCTCAGCATCGCCATGCCGAGTTTGCCGGAGAAGAACGCGGCGCTGATCTGCTTAGAGTCCAGTACGCCGGACGGCATCACTTTGTCTTTGTAGACCAGGTTTTGCCAGAAGCGCAGCGCGCCGATAGTCGTCGGACTGTTGTAATAGACTTCGCCCGGATAGTCCTCGTTGAAGTAATTACCGCCGTTGGCGCGCACCAGCGAGGAGAAAATCCAGCCGCCGTAGTCGTCGTTGGTGGACGGCAGCATGATGCCCCACTGGCCTTTGCTCTGGTCGGTCAGCTTTTTGGCGTCTTCCAGCAGCGCCTGCCAGGTTTGCGGCGCCTGCGTGATGCCGGCTTTCTCGAACATAGTCTTGTTGTAATAGAGAATCGGCGTCGAGTTGTGGAACGGAATGGCGTAGGTCACGCCCATCACCTGCGCGTTCTTGTGCATGGCCGGCCAGAATTCGTTGGTCAAAAACGCCCCGGCTTTTTCGTTGCCGAATTTGAACAGTTCGTCCATCGGCAGGATTTCGTTTTTCAGCGCCAGATCGGTGGTGAAGTTGGCGGACATGATCACCAGCGCAGGCGGCTGGCCGGCTTTCTGCGCCGCTTCCGCTTTCATTTTGGTGGTGTCGTAGTTACCGGTGAAAATCCCCCGCACTTCCACATCCTGCTGAGAGCCGTTGAATTCTTTGATGATGCGGGTCATTTCCATCGTCAGTTTGCCGTCCACCGGGGCCGGAAACATGAAGTCGATGTTCTGTTTGGCCAGCGCCGAACCGGCGAAGGCCAGCGTGATGCCGAGGGTGAGCGCCTGTAACCGCTGTTTCAGGGGCTTATGCATGGGGGGTCTCCTGGTATACGTTCTGCTGTGTATCAGCATGAAAAAGATGAACATCAAAAGGTGAAAAGCCGAGGCTGACGGTATCGCCAACCATCGGGGCGTCGCCGCGGTTTTTGCGGCTGTAGCGTAGTTCGCCGATCGGCGTGCTGATGTGCAGCAGATAGTCCGCGCCCATCAATTCTCGTTGCGTCACGGTGCCGGGCAGGCGCAGCATGTGCGGTTCGGTTTCCGGGGCATCGGTCAGGTGTTCCGGACGGATGCCGAAAAACACCTGCCGGAGCTGGCTGGCGTGCGGCGGCAGAGGAAGCGCTTGCTCACCCACCTGCACCGCGCCGCCAGCGCAAGGCAGCGTAATGATGTTCATGGCCGGCGAGCCGATGAAACTCGCCACGAACCGGTTGGTCGGGAAGGCATACAACTGCTCCGGCGTGCCGACCTGCTGGACTTCGCCGTGGTTCATCACCACGATGCGATCCGCCATCGACATGGCTTCGGTCTGGTCGTGGGTGACGTAAACGGTGCTGGTTTTTAGCTGCCGGTGCAGCGTCATGATGCCGTCGCGCACTTCGGTGCGCAGCCGGGCGTCCAGATTGGACAGCGGTTCATCCATCAGAAACAGTTTGGGGTTGCGGACGATGGCGCGCGCCATCGCCACTCGCTGGCGCTGGCCGCCGGACAGCTTGCCCGGTTTGCGGTCCAGCAGTTCGTCCAGTTGCAGCAATTGCGCCACTTTCTCCAGCCGGGGTTGCCAGCTTGCTTTCGGCTCATGGCGAATCTGCATGCCGAAGGTGATGTTGTCTTTCACCGTCAGGTGCGGAAACAGCGCATAGTTCTGAAAGATCATCGCGAAGTTGCGCTCGCGCGGCGACCGGGCGGTGATGTCGTCGCCATCCAGCCAAATCTCGCCGTCGCTTACCGTTTCCAGCCCGGCCAGCAGGCGCAGCAGGGTACTTTTGCCGCAGCCGGACGGCCCGACCAGTACCAGAAATTCGCCGTCGGCGATCTCCAGCGACAGCGAGCGCAGCGCCGGTTTGTCGTCAAATTGCTTGCTGACGTTGTGCAGTCGTAACATAGCCATTAACGCTCATCCACCGGGCAACTGATATTTTCGTCGTACAACCACGGGCCGGCGTAGTGCGACAGCGGATGCAGGTAACTGACCCACTGCTGGTCCACCTGACGGTGCATCAGGCAGGCGGGCGGCGACATGTCGTAGTAAGGGCGGGTGTCTTCGTGGTAGTAGGGTACCTGATGGACGGTACCCGGCACGGTGGCGATGACTGCCTGACGGTACTGCGTCATGATCAGGCAGTGGTTGTGCCCGCAGAAAATACGCACCAGCGACGGGAAACGTTCCACCAGCTCCAGCAGGCGGTGGCCGTTCTCGCAGGCGATGCGGTCCATCTGGGCGGAGCCGAGCGCGAGCGGCGGATGGTGCATGAACACGGCGGTAGGTTTGTCGTCACGCATCAGTTGCGCTTCCAGCCAGGTCAGCGTCTCTTCCGTCAGCCAGCCTTTGGAGGTGCCGGCGCGGCTGGAGTCGATGAACAGCAACCGGGTGGCGAAATCGTCAATCGCGTAGCGCATATTCTGCGGATCGTTGCCCAGTTGCGGACACAGTGGTTGCAGGTATTCCAGCAAGTGGGTCTTGTCGTCGTGGTTGCCGGGGATGATGAACAGCGGGTAGGTCAGATTACCGAGAATCTGGCGGGCCACCTGATATTCCGCCGGGCGACCGCAGTTGACGATATCGCCGCTTATCACCACCGCATCCGGGCGTTCGGTCAGGGCGTTAAGTTGCGACACCACGTCGGCGTTGCCGGCGTTAATGTCGATGAAACCGTACAGTTTTTGCCCTGAGCTGCGAAAATGGGTGTCGGAAATTTGCGCTAACAGCATGAAAAACTCCTTATTTTATCCCTGAGAAACCAAAGCTTCTCAGGAACTGTTTTTGGAAAACGATAAACGCCAGCATCAGCGGCAGACACACCATCAGCGTCCCGGCGCTGATCATCCCCCACTGGCCGCCGGATTCGGCGCCCATGGCGAACGACACCAGCCCGACGGTCAACACCTGTTTGTCCGGGTCGTTGAGCATCATCAGCGGCCACAGATACTCGTTCCAGTGATAGGTAATGCTGACGGTGGCGAACGCCAGAATGGAGGGCCAGGACATCGGCAGCAGCACGCGAAATAGCACCTGCCACCAGCGGCAACCCTCCATCAGCGCGGCTTCTTCAATCTCTTTGGGAATAGCCAGGAACGCCTGACGCATCAGAAATACGCCAAACGCCGAGGTGAAATAGGGCATCATCACGCCGGTCAGGGTATTGAGCAGACCGAATGCCTTCAGCGTCATCATGTTGGGCACCATCATCGCCACCGGCATGATCATCAACTGCACCAGAAACAGCAGGAAGAGCGTCTGCTTGCCGCGGAATTCGTGGCAGGCGAAGACATAACCGGCAGTGGTGATGGTCAGCAACTGGACGAAAAAGGTGCCGAAGGTAAAGAAAATGGTGTTGGCGTACAGGCTTATCCAGTCGGCGCTTTGCCAGGCGTCGCGGAAGTTATCCAGCGTCAGCGGCCAGCGCGGCAACAGCGACGCCATGCCCGCGCCAAAGGTGGTGGCGCTGAACGCCGACGAGAGCATCCAGATAAACGGGCTTACCCACAGCAGCGCGGCGCAGATCATCAGCAGGCTCAGGGTCGCGCGGCGCGACTGGCGCCAGCGCAGCCATGCCGGCAAAGGCGCGCGGGTGGAACAGGCCACGGCGGGGGAGATTTCAACGCTCATAATGCGCCCCTTTCTCAAGCACTTTCAGGTTAACCAGCGAGAAAACGAATAGCCCTGCCAGCGTCAGGAAGGTGGCGGCCGAGGCTTTGCCGAGGTCGTGGGTGTCCCAGGCCAGGTTCTGGATGTAATACAGCAACACCGTGGTAGCGTTGTCCGGCCCGCCGTGGGTCATCACCGCCACGTGGTCGATTTGGGTGATGGAGTAAATCAGCGCGGTAGTAATGACAAAGCTCAGCGTCGGGCGCAGCAGCGGTAGCGTGACCCGGAAAAACACCTGCGTCGACGAGGCGCCTTCCATAATCGCGGCTTCGCGGGTGGACGGCGGGATGCTTTGCAGGCCGGCCAGAAAGAACAGCATGTAGTAACCGGCGAATTTCCATACGCCAATCAGCGCCAGGGCGAGCAGGGCGCTGTTGCTGCGGCCCAGATAGTTGTTGTTCATCGGGCCGAACAGTTTGGTCAGATAATAATCCAGCAGGCCGATGCCGGGCATAAAGATAAACAGCCACAGCGCGGCGGCGCTGACCATCGGGATGATCATCGGGAAAAAAAAGGCGGTACGCAGCCAGCGGTTGACCGCGTGGTTTTCCCACAGCGCCACCGCCAGCAGCAACGCCAGCACCACGCCGGGGATCACCGTCAACAGGATATAAACCAGATTATTGAGCAGCGCGCGCCAGAATACGGCGTCATTCAGCAGGCGAGCAACGTTTCCCAAACCGACAAACGATGCGCCCGCGCCCGCCATACGGGTATCGAACAGGCTGTCATAGACGGATCGCAATAGTGGAAAATAGGTGAACAACAGCAGGAACAGCAAAGAAGGCGATAAAATCACCCAAGGGAGCCAGTTTTTTTGCATGGTGATGATTAATGCCAGTCAACGAGTTTCGTAAAACGGAAGGCATATGCTGCGCAGGGAATACTGCAAAGGCATGGCAGGTCGGTGACGATTTGGTGACGATGGTTTCCATAAAATAAAACTGTTGCTGACGGCTTGTACTGCGGCGGGAAAAAGCGGTTAATGAACCATTAACGGCTTTTATGGTTATTTACCGATTTATCCAGGAGGTTTTATGTCCGTTTCTGCAAGAAATCAGCTGAGTGGAACCGTAGCCCGCGTGGCGGAAGGCGCGGTCAACAGCGAAGTGGTGCTAACTCTGGAAAGCGGCGAACAGCTGACCACCGTGATTACCCGTAGCAGCGTGACGACGCTCGGGCTGGCGCCCGGTAAAGCGGCGCTGGCGCTGATCAAGGCACCGTGGGTGATTCTGGCCTCGGCCGATTGCGGCCTGAACTTCTCCGCCCGTAATCAGTTCAGCGGCGCGATTGACGACGTGGTCAAAGGCGCGGTGCACGCCACGGTGCATATCACCACCGCCAAAGGGCTGAAACTGACCGCCAGCGTCACCAACGAAAGCGTGGAAGAGATGGGATTGCAGGCCGGATCGGCGGTGATTGCCCTGATTAAGGCTTCCAGCGTCATTCTGGCGACCCGCGCCTAGATGGCGCGCGGCAGCGACATCGTCGCCGCACACAATCTTTACACTCGAATCCCTCCTTTCTTTGGTGGATTTCGGGTAATCTGAGTCGCTTTTTAGCGGCAGAGAGGCGCGGTGATAACCGAGCTGTACTTTGCCGCACGTTTCTCCTCTTTTTTCACATTGACTGTGTTTTCCTCCGGGTTGCCTGGATAACGACAATGTCGTGCATGGTTAGTTTGTTAAAACTGGCTGTCATGGCACTCAAGAAGATATTCATAATGACTCAACAAACCTTTACCAGGGAATTGTTCCACCCCCGCTACTGGCTGCTGTGGTTCGGCCTTGCCGTGCTGTTTCTGCTGGTGCAATTGCCTTATCCGCTGCTGATGCGGTTGGGCAGTTGGCTGGGGCGCAGCTCCCGTCATTTTCTCAAACGTCGGGTGAGCATTGCCCGCCGTAATCTGGAGCTCTGCTTTCCCGATATGCCGGCATCACAGCGCGAAGCGATGCTGAAGGCGAATTTCGCCTCGCTGGGGATGGCGCTGATGGAAACCGGCATGGCCTGGTTCTGGTCGGACAGGCGGGTCAGAGCGTGGTTCGAGGTATCCGGCTTCGAGAACCTTCAGCAGGCTGCGCGCGAACAGCGCGGCGTGATGGTGATTGGCATTCATTTTATGTCGCTGGAACTGGGCGGCCGCGCCATGGGGCTGTGCCAGCCGATGATGGCGATGTACCGGCGGCATAACAATAAGTTGATGGAACTGGTGCAGACCTGGGGACGCTCTCGCTCCAACAAGGCGATGATTGACCGCAAGGATCTGCGCGGCATGGTGCAGGCGCTAAAGAGCGGTGAAGCGGTATGGTTTGCGCCCGATCAGGATTACGGCCCGAAAGGCAGCGTGTTCGCGCCTTTCTTTGCGGTCGAGCAGGCGGCGACGACCTGCGGCACGTTCACCATTCATCGTCTGGCCAAACCGGCGATGATCACCACGGTGCTGATTCGCAAGCCGAATCGGCAAGGGTATCAACTGGTGATTGAGCCGGAACTGGAGGACTACCCGAGTCAGGATCAGCAGCAGGCGGCGCACTACATGAACCGGGTGATTGAGCGCGAGATCCTGCGTGCGCCGGAACAGTATTTGTGGCTGCACCGTCGCTTCAAAACTCGCCCGTACGGCGAGGCGTCACTGTATCGCTAAGGCCGGGCGCAAAAAAAAGTGGCTGCCCGAAGGCAGCCACATAAAAGGAGAGAATGACTGATGATTAACGAAACAGCGCGTAGGGATTAACACCGCGGTAGGTTTTGCCCAGCGCTTTTAGGATTTGAGTGATTTGACGGACAATACTCATGATGTTCCCCCCATACGCATAAAAGAATTAGTGGTTGAAAGTACCGAAGTTGATGGTGAAGTTTTCAAACATGGCGATAATTTTGTGCAGCAGTTTCATTGTCGTATTCCTCTATGTGATTCATTATTTCTGTGATGTTGTTCACGGTTTTAAAGATACACCCTGCTCAGGGAGTGGTCAACTTTTTTGTGATGCACATCACAAAAATATGAACATGTAGTCTGCTCTTCCTGAACCACGGTTTTATTTTCTTTCATACTCAAGATGTTGCTGTTCGAACGGTGGCGAGTGCTCGTTGGCTGACGATTGCGGCAACGGCATGCGGCGTTTGGTTGGCGTTATTTTCAGCGCGACTACGGCGTGAAAGCAGGGAATAGCAGTTGAAATGGATGTCCCGAAGGCAGGATAATCTGCCGCCTCAACAACAACTGGCAGGATTCAGCCGCTTTGTAACGCAACGGTTAATCGTTTGCGTGTCAGGCTGGAGTGGGAAAACGGCAGGCAGTCCGGCGTCTGGCAAGGGCGTCGAATTATACCGTTTTTACTGAATACTGGTCAGGTGCCGGTTACGGCGCTTGATAGCCAGGATGTTTGATAACCATAACGTTTGATAGCTATAACGTTTAATAACAACGACATTTCAGGGGATACACCATGTCCAATACCACTCGTCAGGCTGGCGATGCGGCCCGTCCCGCAGGCGCGCTTGATGCCTTTTTCAAGATTACGCAGCGCGGCAGCAGCGTTCGTCAGGAAGTACTGGCGGGCCTGACCACTTTTCTGGCGATGGTTTACTCGGTCATCGTCGTGCCGGGCATGCTGGGTAAAGCCGGTTTTCCGCCGGCGGCGGTGTTTGTGGCGACCTGTCTGGTGGCCGGGGTCGGTTCACTGCTGATGGGGCTGTGGGCCAACCTGCCGATGGCGATCGGTTGTGCGATTTCGCTGACCGCGTTTACCGCTTTCAGTCTGGTGCTGGGTCAGCATATCAGCGTGCCGGTCGCGCTGGGCGCCATTTTCATGATGGGCGTACTGTTTACCGCGATTTCCGCTACCGGTATTCGCTCCTGGATCCTGCGCAATTTGCCGATGGGCGTGGCGCACGGCGCCGGTATTGGTATCGGGTTGTTCCTGCTGATTATTGCCGCCAACGGCATTGGTCTGGTGATTAAAAACCCGATCGACGGCTTGCCGGTAGCGCTGGGGCATTTCACCGCGTTTCCGGTGGTGATGTCGCTGATCGGTCTGGCCGCCACCATCGGTCTTGAAAAACGCCGCGTACCGGGCGGGATCCTGCTGGTGATCGTCGCCATTTCGGTCATCGGCCTGATTTTTGACCCTAACGTGAAATATCAGGGGCTGTTCGCCCTGCCGAGCCTGACCGACGCTAACGGTCAGTCGCTGATTTTTAGTCTCGATATCAAGGGCGCGTTGCAGCCGGTGGTGCTGCCGAGCGTGCTGGCGCTGGTGATGACGGCGGTGTTTGATGCCACCGGCACCATTCGCGCGGTAGCCGGGCAGGCCAACCTGCTGGACAAAGACGGCCAGATTATCAATGGCGGCCGTGCGCTGACCGCCGACTCCGTCAGCAGCATTTTCTCCAGTCTGGTGGGAACATCGCCGGCGGCGGTCTACATTGAATCCGCCGCGGGTACGGCCGCAGGCGGCAGAACCGGCCTGACCGCGACCGTGGTGGGTGTGCTGTTCCTGTTGATCCTGTTCCTGTCGCCGCTGTCCTATCTGGTGCCGGCCTATGCGACGGCGCCGGCGCTGATGTATGTCGGGCTGCTGATGCTGAGCAACGTGTCCAAACTGGATTTCAACGACTTTGTGGACGCCATGTCCGGTCTGGTGTGCGCGGTATTCATCGTGCTGACCTGTAACATCGTTACCGGCATCATGCTGGGCTTTGGCGCGCTGGTGTTGGGCCGCCTGTTCTCTGGCGAGTGGCGCAAGCTGAATGTCGGCACCGTGATTATCGCCGTGGCGCTGGTAGTGTTTTACGCTGGCGGCTGGGCGCTCTAAGCCGTCCGCACCGCATCATGCTCTAAGGGGAACCGCGGTTCCCCTTTTTTATTCCTCTGTTATTTCTCTGTGCCGAAAACGCGGTTTTTTTTGTCTTCGATTCCTGTTCATTGCTTTGTATCTTGTTATTATTTCAACAGATCATCCACCGGATGGTGCAGTCGGCGCCCGATGGCGGCTACCCGGCGTCCTTTCATGTAACGGCAAGCAACCAGGGAACACATGGAAATATTTTTCACCATTCTGATTATGACGCTGATCGTCTCTCTTTCAGGCGTAGTGACGCGCATCCTGCCTTTCCAGATACCGCTGCCGCTGATGCAGATCGTGCTGGGCGCCATGCTGGCCTGGCCGCAATTCGGCCTGCATGTCGACTTCAATCCCGAATTGTTTATGGTGCTGTTTATTCCGCCGCTGCTGTTCGCCGACGGCTGGAAAACCTCGACCCGCGAGTTTCTGCACCATATGCGTGAAATTCTGGGGCTGGCGCTGGTACTGGTGGTGATTACCGTGGTGGGTATCGGTTACCTATTGCACTGGATGGTCCCGGAAATGCCGCTGGTGGCCGCCTTTGCGCTGGCTGCCGTCCTGTCTCCCACCGATGCGGTGGCCTTGTCCGGCATTGTCGGCGAAGACCGGATCCCGAAAAAACTGATGGGGATCCTACAGGGCGAGGCGTTAATGAACGACGCCTCGGCGCTGGTGTCGCTCAAGTTTGCGGTGGCGATCGCCATGGGAACCATGGTGTTTACGGTTTACGGCGCGACGCTGGCGTTTTTGCAGGTCGCGCTGGGCGGCCTGCTGGCCGGGATCGGCGTCACCTGGGTTTACAGTAAATCTCTGTCGTTGCTTGGTCATCAGAACGATGACGATGCCGCCACCCAAATCGTGTTACTGCTGCTGTTGCCGTTCGCTGCCTACCTGATCGCCGAACATTTCGGCGTATCGGGCATTCTGGCGGCGGTGGCGTCTGGGATGACTATCAGCCGAACCCAACTGCTGCGGCAGGCGCCGCTCAACATGCGACTGCGCGCCAACGGCGTGTGGAACATGCTGGAGTTTGTGTTCAACGGCATGGTGTTCCTGATGCTGGGGCTGCAACTGCCCGGCGTGATTGAAGAGTCGATTGTGCAGGCGGAGCTGGATCCGACCATCGAAACCTGGATGCTATTCGCCGACATCGCTCTGATCTATTGCGCTTTGCTGCTGTTGCGGTTTGCCTGGCTGTGGCTGATGAAACTCTACAGCCGTTATGTACAAAATAAGCGTCCGATGTTGTTTGCCGACTACACCTCGCGCGAGATCTGGATCAGCACCTTTGCCGGCGTACGGGGCGCCATCACGCTGGCGGGTGTGTTGTCCATCCCGCTGTTTCTGAGCAGCGGCGCACCGTTCCCGTCCCGCTATCAACTGGTGTTTATCGCTACCGGCGTGATCCTGTTTTCACTGTTGTGCGGGGTGATAGCGTTACCGCTGCTGTTGAGGGGCATTACGCTGACCGACCACAGCGTGCAGAAAAAAGAGGAACGCATCGCACGGGTGACGATGGCGCAGGTTGCGATCGATAGTCTGAAAAAAATGCAGGAACGGCTGGCGGCGGACCGGGAAGAAAATCTGGACGATCAGGTGCTGGCGGAGGTGAGCGCCCGCGTCATCGGTATGTTGCATCGCCGCGTGGCGGGCACCGACGAGCTGGAAAACAACATGGCGGTGGAAAATCTGGAACGGCGCTTTCGTCTGGCTGCCGTTAGTGCAGAGCGCGCCGAACTGTATCACCTGCGCGCCACGCAGCGTATCAGCAACGAAACGCTGCAGAAAATGCTGCGGGAACTGGATTTGCTGGAAGCGGTGTTAAGCGAGAAGGTGTAAAAAAAACCGGGGAGCAAGCTCCCCGGTTGTCGTGAGTATCGCCTTTCTTAGTGAGATGACCCTTTGGATATGCCAAGGCCGGTTTGCGAACGGATAAACTGCGCTTTGAATTTACCGCGTTCTTCGACGGCGTTGGCTGAATTGTCGGTAATCGAGAAAAACCAGATACCGATAAAGGCCACCAGCATCGAGAACAGCGCCGGGTATTCATACGGGTAAATCGGGCTGGCATGACCGAGGATTTTCACCCAGATGGTCGGCCCCAGAATCATCAGAATTATTGCCGTCAGCAGCCCGGCCCAGCCGCCGATCATGGCGCCGCGGCTGGTCAGCTTCGACCAGTACATCGACAGCAGGATTATCGGGAAGTTACAGCTGGCGGCAATCGAGAACGCCAGCCCGACCATAAAGGCGATGTTCTGGTTTTCGAACAGGATCCCCAGCAGGATAGCGATCACCCCCAGCGCCAGTACCGTGAGTTTCGACACTTTCAGCTCGTCGCGCTCGGTAGCCTGACCCTTCTTGATGACGTTCGAATACAGGTCATGAGACACGGCTGAGGCACCGGCCAGCGTCAGCCCGGCCACCACCGCCAAAATGGTGGCGAAGGCCACGGCGGAGATAAAGCCGAGGAAGAAGTTGCCGCCCACGGCGTTAGCCAGATGCACCGCCGCCATGTTGTTGCCGCCGATCAACGCGCCGGCGGCGTCTTTGAACGCCGGGTTGGCGCCCACCAGCAAGATCGCGCCGAAACCGATGATGAAGGTCAGGAAGTAGAAATACCCCATGAACCCGGTGGCGAAGAACACGCTTTTGCGCGCTTCACGGGCGTCACTGACGGTGAAGAAACGCATCAGTATATGCGGCAGGCCGGCGGTGCCGAACATCAGCCCCAGCCCGAGAGACAGCGCGGAAATCGGGTCGGACACCAGTCCGCCGGGTTTCATGATCGCGATACCTTTCGCGTGAACCTTGGTCGCTTCGGTGAACAGGCTATCGAAGCTGAAGTTAACCGTTTTCAGCACCATGATCGCCATGAAGGTGGCGCCGCACAGTAACAATACCGCTTTGATGATTTGTACCCAGGTGGTAGCCAGCATGCCGCCGAACAGTACGTACATCACCATCAGAATACCGACCAGCACCACCGCGATATGGTAGTTCAGCCCGAACAGCAACTGAATCAGCTTACCGGCGCCCACCATCTGGGCAATCAGGTACAGCGCCACCACCACCAGCGAACCGCAGGCGGACAGGGTGCGGATCGGTTTTTGCTGTAACCGGTAAGACGCCACGTCAGCAAAGGTGTAGCGACCCAGATTGCGCAGCCGTTCCGCAATCAGGAACAGGATGATCGGCCAGCCGACCAGAAAGCCGAGCGAGTAGATCAGGCCGTCGAAGCCGGAGGTGTACACCAGCGCCGAAATGCCGAGGAACGAGGCCGCGGACATGTAGTCGCCGGCAATCGCCAGCCCGTTCTGAAAGCCGGTGATATTGCCGCCCGCGGTGTAGTAATCGCTGCGCGAACGGGTACGTTTGGACGCCCAGTAGGTGATGTAGAGCGTCGCCGCCACGAACAGCACAAACAGTGCGATGGCCTGAATATTCAGCGGTTGCTTCTGGACATTGCCGGAAACAGCATCCGCCGCCTGCGCCCATATCGGTAGCCCCAACAACGCGGTCAACAGAAAAATGCGGCTTTTCATTTTTGCACCTCGTCCAGCAATGCCTTGGTCAGGCGGTCAAATTCGCCATTGGCGCGGTAGACATAAATACCGGTAAGCACAAAGGAGATAACGATGAGCCCAATACCCAACGGGATGCCGCGGGTCGTCCCCGCGCCGGGTGCTATCGGCGTACCCAGCCAGCCCGGCGCAAAGGCGATCAACAGAATGAAACCGACGTACAACACCAGCATGATCAGCGAAAGAAAGGCGGCAAAACGCTGCCGTTTCTGGACCAGTTCTTTAAATAGCGGGTTATCCTCAATCCGTTGATAAATGAGATCATTCATCATAAATCTCCAGTCAGATAAGTCGCGTCGCCCTCGCGGGCGGCTGTTTTTCAGGTGCCACCACACACCAGACGGCGTAATACGATCTGGTGCGGGTGGCGCTGTTTTTATCGGATGACGTTTAAGACGATGTGTGGCTCATGGCTTGTTTTTCTTCCAGCAGTTTCTCTACCACGCCAGGATCGGCGAGGGTGGAGATATCCCCAAGATTGCTGGTATCCCCGGCTGCAATCTTGCGCAGAATACGCCGCATGATTTTGCCGGATCGGGTTTTCGGTAGCGCATCGGTCCAGTGCAGGATATCCGGGGTGGCGATGGGGCCAATCTCTTTGCGCACCCAGTTGCGCACCTCGGTATACAGCTCGCTGGTAGGCTCTTCGCCGTGATTCAGCGTGATGTAGGCATAGATCGCCTGCCCCTTGAGGCTGTGCGGAATGCCGACCACCGCCGCTTCGGCGATTTTCGGGTGTGAAACCAGCGCCGATTCGATTTCCGCGGTGCCGAGGCGATGACCGGAGACGTTCAGCACATCGTCCACGCGGCCGGTGATCCAGTAATAGCCGTCTTCGTCGCGCCGCGCGCCGTCGCCGCTGAAATACATGCCTTTGAAGGTGGAGAAATAGGTCTGCTCAAAGCGCTCATGGTCGCCAAACAGCGTACGCGCCTGACCGGGCCAGGAGTCGGTAATCACCAGGTTGCCTTCGCAGGCGCCGTCCTGCGGGTTGCCGAGGTTGTCCACCAGTGCCGGTTGCACCCCGAAAAACGGCAGCGTCGCCGAACCCGGTTTGGCTTCGATGGCGCCGGGCAACGGCGTGATCATGAATCCCCCGGTTTCCGTCTGCCACCAGGTGTCGACGATCGGGCAGCGGCTATTGCCGATTTTTTTGAAGTACCATTCCCAGGCTTCCGGGTTGATGGGTTCCCCCACCGAGCCCATGATTTTGAGCGACTGGCGCGAGGTGCCTTCAATCGCCTTGTCGCCGTCCGCCATCAGCGCGCGAATGGCGGTGGGCGCGGTATACAGGATATTGACCTGATGCTTGTCCACCACTTGCCCCATACGGCTGGCGGTAGGCCAGTTGGGCACGCCTTCAAACATCAGCGTGATGGCGCCGCAGGCCAGCGGGCCGTACAACAGGTAACTATGACCGGTTACCCAGCCGACGTCGGCGGTACACCAGTAAACGTCGCCGGGGTGGTAGTCGAACACGTATTTAAAGGTAGCGGCGGCGTAAACCAGATAACCGCCGGTGGTGTGCAACACGCCTTTCGGTTTACCGGTGGAGCCGGAGGTATACAGAATAAATAGCGGATCTTCAGCGTTCATTTCTTCCGGCGGGCAATGATCGTCCACCTGGGCGATCAACTCGTGCCACCACAGATCCCGGCCGTCCTGCCAGTTGCCGGGCTTGCCGGTACGCTGGAAAACGATCACATGGTTGACGCTGGTGACCGCCGGGTTGCGCAGGGCTTCGTCAATGTTCTTTTTCAGCGGAATGGCCCGTCCGGCGCGAATGCCTTCATCGGCGGTGACCACCAGTTTGGCGCTGGAGTCGACGATGCGCCCGGCGATGGATTCCGGGGAGAATCCGCCGAAGATCACCGAATGCACGGCGCCGACGCGGGCGCAGGCCAGCATCGCCACGGCGGCTTCCGGCACCATCGGCATATAAATAGCGACCACATCGCCTTTACGGATGCCTTTAGATTTCAGCACGTTGGCGAAACGGCAAACCGCCTGATGCAGCTCGCGGTAGGTGACTTTTTTGCTTTCCCCGGCGTCGTCGCCTTCCCAGATGATCGCGGTTTGATCGCCCAGTGTGTCGAGATGGCGATCGAGGCAGTTGGCCGCTACATTTAATGTACCGTCCTCGAACCAGCGGATACGGACATGGCCCGGGTCAAAAGAGGTGTTTTTGACCTGGTTATAGGGTTTGATCCAATCAACGATCTTGCCTTGTTCCCGCCAGAAGGCATCAGGATCCTG
Source organism: Dickeya dadantii NCPPB 898 (assembly GCF_000406145.1). Taxonomy (NCBI): domain Bacteria; kingdom Pseudomonadati; phylum Pseudomonadota; class Gammaproteobacteria; order Enterobacterales; family Pectobacteriaceae; genus Dickeya; species Dickeya dadantii. The sequence continues at coordinate 743,383 of NZ_CM001976.1, forward strand.
CACAGATTCCTGATACATCTTTTTATATTGTTCGGCGGTGATTAAGGCGTTTTCCGCAATGGTGGCGGGTATAGGGTGTTTATTATATTGGCTCATAGCGCTTCTCCTTAAACATTGTTAATATTATGTCAATCAATAGTTAATAACAGTGAGCCATTAACATTTGTTTCTTTTTTGCGCGATGGATCACGCATTGCAGGAAAGAGCTGAGACGTTTGCTTTTAAGGATAGTCTTAGATTGGCGACAGCATGGGTGGAGGCGGCCAAAGCACACAAATTTATGAGATTTTGCTCACATTTTTGTTACCTTTATGCCGTTCTTCGAATTCGTAAAGGGAATAGTTAATGAAAATGACTATTTCATCGACATTAACTATCATTAATAAGAATTTGATCGGACGATATGATCAAACAAGCAAAAGATCGCCCTTATTTGAACGATCGACTTCCGGCGAAAGCGGATATAGTGCTAATGATCCCTAAAAGGGTGACATTTAATGCCTCCGTTTCGTTACGAAATTGTTTTAATTGTAAACAAATTGCGGGCAATAAATGGACTGATTATAAATGGACTGATTATTGTGATAGATAATATCGACTTTCAGTCCGCCGGAAGACATGGGAATAATTTACCAAAGTATAATATCTATATTGTTTGGACTGCATAATAACGCAGGAAATTACATTCTTGCTCATAACGCCCTTTGTCCTGGTTGGTTGAATTCTAATTATATCAACGGTTTAATTATTGCATTTACCAGGTAATTTATCTGGTTGACTTTAAAACTATCCCCGGACTCCCCGAGCCGTCCACATTAGGCAGCTTCAGGGGGGATAGATTTCACATAGCAAGAAGCAGAGGACATATGAGTCTGATATTTGGGCAGAATGAAATCATGAGCATGTTAAGCGCCCCTGTTCACAATGACAGACGCGCGATTGCAGTCATCGATGACAAATGCAAGATACTCTGCGCGAATTCCGCATTTAATGCACATTTTGGTTTGCGTACCGGCGCGACAGCGCCTGCTTCCATTGACGAAGTGCTCCCGGTTAATGTCCGGTTCGCGTATCAGGATTTCATGACCAACAGCGATCTGCTCAGCACGCACGTCGCCTGGGATCTGCTGTCTGACGGGTTTGCCAAAAAGCCGCTCAGTACGCTCTCGTTTTCCAAGTTGAATGTGGAAGATCGGGTATTGTCGCTGTTAATCCTCAACCAGGATGAGGGTGACATCACCACCACCATGGCGTCATAAAACCGGATGCCCGGAAATTAAACGCATACTTTATCAATTCATTTATTGATGTGATTTTTTGTGCTTTCAGGCTGACTTTTATCAATCATAGTTGACGATAGCGCTATTCTCTTTCTTTTTGTGTTGTTTTTATATCGATACGTTTCGATACCTCATTTCACGATCAAGCTAATAACAAATCCATATTTAAATACACTTCTTAGCATTAAGTGTCTTTTTTCTATATTTCATAATAAATTGGGCAACAGCAAAAGATTCCTTTTTTACGCACTTTTAATAATGGCGATATGACGCTGCGAGGCTAATTATTCGCGGCAGGCCCTGATTATTTTGTCGAATATCGCGGTGCTACGGGCGCGTTATTCCCATTTGTCGTGGCGCGGTTGCCTGTTGAATCAGCGGCCGCGCAGAAATTTTTTTGTTCGGCGGTTCCCTTTTGGCGTGGCGGGTTTGGCATAGCAATCAGGTGGTGCCTGGGACGTGATGCGGTCGTGTCCCTGAGCGATGCATGAGTGCGGTGAAACAGACACCGCCGACGGCGTAAAAGACCACATGATTGATGCCAAAAATTCGATACTGAAGGGGAATCACTATGTTGACATATCGTACCCGCCTGCTTCGGGCCGGGGTGCTGGGGCTGGCTGTGTATGCGGCGTTACCCGTTGGGGTGAGCCAGGCGGCGTCGGCCAACTCCGTCACCCGGACTTACGCCGTTTCCGCCGGGCCGTTGCATCAGGCGCTGAACCAGTTTGCACAGCAATCCGGGGTGCTGCTTTCTTACGATCCGGCGTTGACTCAGGGGAAAACCAGTCAGGGCCTGCGTGGTTCCTTCAGTGTTGAGCAAGGTTTTCAGTCCATCCTGACCAACAGCGGTCTGCAGGCGCAAATTGGCGCGGATGGAACGGTTACGCTGGCGAAGCAGGCGCTGGAAACGCCGGCTGCCGCACCGGTGTCCCATTCCGCCAAAAGCGAGCAGATGGTGGTGACCGCGCCGCCAAACACCGCGCTAAAGCTGGATACGCCCTTGTCGGAAACGCCCCGCGCCGTCGCGGTGGTGAACGCACAGCAGATTGAAGAGCGCGGCGCCAGGAAGGTCGACCAGGCATTGCGTTACAGCGCAGGCGTGCTGGCGACGCCTTACGGGCCGGACAATAAAACCGAATGGCTGGTGATCCGCGGCTTCAGCGATCTCTCCCGCTTCCAGAATGGGCTGGCTACGTTGAACGAAGACGGTTTTTATACCCAGCAGTTGGAACCGTTCGGCGTGGAACGCATTGAGGTACTGAAAGGCCCGGCATCGGTGCTGTACGGCCAGAACCCGCCGGGCGGGCTGGTCAACGTAATCACCAAGCGCCCGACGCGCCTGCCGCAGGGGCAGGTGTCGGTGGAGTACGGCTCCAATGATTACCGCCAGGTGGCGGTGGACAGTTCCGGCCCGCTGAACGACGACGGTACGGTGCTGTACCGGGTGGTCGGCACCGCGCGCGATACCTCCGGCGAAGTGGATTTTGCCGACAGTAAACGCTTCTACCTCGCGCCCAGCCTGACTTTCCTGCTGGGCGACGATACCGAACTGACGCTGCTGAGCAGTTACATGGATACCCGTTCCGGCATGACCAATGGCTTCAAGACGCCATATGGCACTCTGCATGACACGCCCTACGGCAAAGTTGGCTACAAAACCTCGCTGGGGGAACCGGGCCTGAACCGGTTCGATAGCCGCCAACTGAGCCTCGGGTATGAGTTCACGCACCACCTGAACGATATCTGGACCTTCCACCAGAACACCAATTACACCTACCTGAACATGGATATGCGCGGGGTTTATGCCATGGGAATGGTGGATGATCGTACCGTTAATCGCGGGTTGACCTACCGCGACGGCTTTGCGCAAAACTGGTCGGTGGATAACCGCATGGTGGGTGAATGGCGCTGGGGGGATATCGACAATACCCTGTTGCTGGGCGTTGATTACCGTCGCGCCAATACCCAAAGCCGTGATGCGGATCTGTCGCCGTACAACGCCTCGCTCTATCAGTTCAACAGCGTGCCGCTGGACATTTTCAGCCCGGTCTATGGCCGTTACACCCTGAGCGATAACCAGTTGTCCAATCACCGCTCCGGCCGTCATCAGAGCGGTTACTATGTGCAGAACCAGATCAAGTATGACGATCGCCTGATCCTGCTGCTGGGCGGCCGCTACGACGACGCCAAATCCTACACGCGCAACACGATCATGGGGATCGATTCCCGCACCAGCGACACCAAGTTCACCAAAACGGCGGGAGCGATGTACCTGTTTGATAACGGCATTTCACCGTATGTCAGCTATGCCGAGTCGTTCCAGCCGCTGGCGGATTATGATGCCTATGGCAACCAGTACAAACCCACTATGGGCAAGCAGACGGAAGTGGGGGTGAAGTATACTCCGCAGGGCTTCAACGGTTATGCCTCGGCGGCGCTGTATAACCTGAGTCAGGAAAATATCCTGACCACCGACGCCAATAACCCGAGTCGTCAGGTGCAGTCGGGCGAAGCGCGTTCCCGCGGGATCGAGCTGGAACTGAGCGGTGAAGTGTATAAAGGCGTGACGTTAACCAGCAACTACACCTATAACAATGTGGAAACTACCCAATCCGGCGTGGCGGGGGAAAACGGCAAGCGGCTGCCGGGGTTGCCGGAGCATATGTTCTCCACCTGGGTAAGCTACGCGTTCAGCGGCCCGCTGGAAGGGCTGACCGTCGGCAGCGGCGTGCGCTATATCGGCAGCTCGTATGGCGACCGTCTGGAAAGCGCCAGTCTGAAAGTGCCGGCGTATACGCTGTGGGATGCGATGATCGCTTACGACGTGACCAAAAACTGGCGCGTGCAGGTTAACGCGACCAATCTGGCGAATCATCACTATGTCAGCGCCTGTAATTTCTGGTGTTACTACGGAGAAGGGCGTGATATTACCGCTAATGTGACGTATCGCTGGTAATATACCCGTCATACTTCAAGTCGCAGATGCATTGGCTGCCTTGCTCACCCCAGTCACTTACTAATGTAAGTGACTGGGGATGAAATGAGAGACATCCTGTCTCTCACCGCAGGCCAGCCGCTGGCTGGTCAAATTCGTTCCCGACGAATTTGTCACTCGGTCGTCGCGTTACAAGACTCATTATGAGTATTGCCCTGAAGGGCCAATGCGTTGCGTTGTTCAAAACGCCACGCGTTTTGTCCTGCAATTCGAATTATTTTGGGTATAAGCTCGTAGCGGACGGTATCCCGTCATTGTTAATGGCGGGATACCGCGCCGGCATATTGTTTCCGCTATTTGATCTAACGGGCGTAAGGTTATTTATTCCCGCAGGTTGGTCGCCAATAAAAATAAACTGACTAAACAACGGCGTGTGCGTGAATCAACGCGGCACGTTGGTTATTCTCAAGGCGTTTATTCATCCGAGATATTCCCGTCGCAATAAACCGCAGTCCGCTCTAATCATATGAATTATCTATATTAATATCGGTTCTGCACCTACGCTATCGGCTGTTCTTGCCCACCTTTCTACGATGTGTTTTAGCTCGGTTTTACCCACTAAAATTATAAGGTTTTTATTTTCCCTAGTGATAATGCTCACAAGGTTATGGGCGTTTGCCTAATTTTCCGTGTCATAATTTCATCATATGGGAGACATTGCCTAATGACTAAACGAAATACAGCCACAATAATTAAAATAAAACGTGGTTTTCTTTTAATTAATACATGATTTCTTTTTTGTGATGTTGATCTCTTCGTCATAGGGCGGCGGGAAAATATATCTGCTTTTCGCTTGATACAGATTTACGCCATATAACCGTGCATTTTCCGATACACACAGTTTATCACTGCAAATTTTGTAAATGAGTTAACTATCCAGGCAGGTAACAACGTGAAAATAGAATCGATTGATGTCACCGTCTTCACTTACCCCACTCGCCGCGTCTCCGACAGCGCCGGGCATTCACACCCTGGCGCCGAGCATCAGGCTAGCATGGCGTTACTGACGATCAGCACTGACGAAGGTCACAAAGGCTATGCGTTTGCGCCGCCGGAAGTGATCCGCCCGTATGTGGTGAACGGCTTTTTCCGCAAAGTGTTGATTGGGCAGGATCCGTTTGATCGTGAGCGGCTGTGGCAGGATCTGGTGCACTGGCAGCGCGGCAGCGCCAACCAACTGACCGACCGGGCGCTGGCGATCGCCGAACAGGCGCTGTGGGATCTGGCCGGGCACGCGCTGAACCTGCCGGTGTATAAACTGCTGGGCGGCTACCGCGATAAAGTGCCGGCTTACGGCAGCACCATGTGCGGCGACGAGCTGCAAGGCGGCCTGTCCACGCCGGACGAGTACGGTCAGTTCGCCGAGATGCTGGTGAAGCGCGGCTACAAAGCCATCAAGCTGCATACCTGGATGCCGCCGGTGTCGTTCGCGCCCAGCCCGCAAATGGACGTCAAAGCCTGTGCGGCGGTGCGCGAAGCGGTGGGGCCGGATATCTGCCTGATGCTGGACGGCTACCACTGGTACAGCCGCAGCGAAGCGCTGTACATCGGTCGTGAATTGCAAAAACTGAACTTCACCTGGTTCGAAGAGCCGATGGAAGAGCAGAGCATGGCGTCTTACAGCTGGCTGAACAAGAATCTGGACATCGACGTCATCGGGCCGGAAAGCCTGGGCGGGAAATACTTCAGCCGCGCCGACTGGGTGAAAGAAGGCGCCTGCGACATTCTGCGCGCCGGGGTGGCAGGGCGATGGGCGGGAGTTTCGCCGTGCCTCAAGGTGGCGCATCTGGCGGAAGCTTTCGGCATGGATTGCGAAATTCACGGCAACGGCGCGCCGAATCTGGCGGTGGTGGGGGCGATTAAAAACTGCCGCTGGTACGAACGCGGTCTGCTGCATCCGTTCCTGAACTATGACGAACCGGCGGCCTATCTGAATACGCTGGTCGACCCGATGGATGAAGAAGGGTATGTCCATTTGTCGCAGCGTCCCGGTTTGGGCGAAGACATTAACTTTGACTGGATTGAGGCGCACACCCTGAGTCAGGCGTAGCGCTTGCGGTTCGCGCGGTAGTAACCACTAAAAAAACAATACGTTGTCAAAACAATACGTTGTCAAAAAATACGTTGTCGTCTTCCATACTTCCACACCTGGAGAAGAATAATGAAAGCACGAGCAATACTTCGTACCCTGCTGTTGAGCACGCTGTGTATGGCCGCCACACCGGCCATCCTGTCTGCCAAAACCCCTGACGATCAGCTGATTGTCGGCATGAACATGAACAACATGCTGTCGCTGGATCCGGCCGCCATGACCGGCAATGAAGTGGTGGGCGTGGTGGTGAATCTCTACGATTCGCTGGTGGAGCTGGATCCCGACAACCTGAGCCACGTTTTACCCGCGCTGGCGAAAAGCTGGAGCGTAAGCGACGACGGCAAAGTCATCACCTTCAATCTGGTCGATAACGCGAAGTTCCATTCCGGCAACCCGGTGACCGCGGAGGATTTCATCTGGTCGATGAGCCGGTTGCTGCATCTGAACATGGCGCAGGCGACCACCTGGAAATCGTACGGCTTTACGGCGGATAACGTCGCGAAGATGATCCGCGCCAAAGATGCCCACACGGTGGAGATCGAACTGCCCAAGCCCAACGATCCCAAGCTTATCATCTACTCGCTGGCGACGCTGGGCAGCGGCTCGGTACTGGATCGCAAAACGGTGCTGCAACACGAGAAAAACGGTGACTGGGGCAACGGCTGGCTAACCACCAATGAAGCCGGTTCCGGCCCCTTCAAGCTGGATGTGTGGCAGGCGAAAGATGTGCTGCGCATCAGCCGCGTTAGCGGTTACTGGCAGGGCGACGCCAAAATGAAACGTGTGATTTTCCGGCACATGACCGAATCGCAGGCGCTGCGGTTGATGATCGAGAAAGGCGACATCGACGTGGCGACCGGCATGTCGGTGCCGGATATCAATGCGCTTAAGCAGGATAAAGATGCCGTGGTGAAGGAGGTGACCAAAGGCACGCTGTATTACGTGGCGATGAGCCTGAAGAATCAATACTTCGCCAATCCGAAAGTGCGTGAAGCGGTGCGTTATCTGATCGACTACGACGGCATCAACAACACCGTGATGACCGGCTATGGTTTCTATCATCAGCGCCCGATCCAGAAAGGGATGGACGCCACGCTGCCCGATCCGGGCTACAAGCTGGACGTGGCGCGGGCCAAAACCCTGCTGACGGAAGCGGGCTATCCGAACGGGTTTGACACCACGCTGCGCGTGCTGTCGGATCAGCCGTTCCTCAATCTCGCCACCGCCGTGCAGTCCACGCTGGCGCAAGCCGGCATCAAAGTGCAGATCCTCTCCGGCACCGGCAATCAGGTCTATGGCGCGATGCGCGATCGCAAGTTCGACATGCTGGTCGGGCGCGGCGGCGGCGGCGTAGATCCTCATCCGCATTCCAGCCTGCGTTCCGTGGTCTACAACCCGGATAACAGCGACGAAGCCAAACTGACCAATTTCCAGGGCTGGCGCACCTCGTTCTACGATAAGCAACTGAACGAGATGATCGATCAGGCGTTGCTGGAAAAGGATCCGCAAAAGCAGAAGCAGATGTATATCGACGTCCAGAACCGCTATGAGGCGCTGTACCCGGCCATTATTCCGGTTTCCCAGATGATCGATTCGGTCGTGCTGCGCAAGGATGTCATGAAGTATGTGCCGCATCCGTCCTCCACGACCCACCTGCGGGACGTGTACAAGCAACGCTAGTTGGCGACTGCAGAACGCCAACGTGAAATCACCGTGCCGGCGGCGGTTTGATATCCGTCGCCGGCCGGGGTATCGGGAGAAAGAACATGGTCTTCTCTGATCGGATCAAACCGGGCGAGTGGCTTAAACCGGGCGGCACGCTGCGCCGGCTGGCGAAACGCTTACTCCAGGTCGTGGTCACGCTGTTCGGTCTATTGATTCTGACGTTTGTTATCGGCCGCGTCATGCCTATCGATCCGGTGCTGGCGATCGTGGGGCAGGATGCCGACCAAAGCACCTACCAACAGGTCTACCAGCAACTGGGGCTGGATAAGCCGCTGTACGTCCAGTTTTGGATTTATTTCAATGCGCTGCTGCACGGCGATCTCGGCAATGCGCTGCTGACCGGCCGTCCGGTCATCGATGACATTATCCGCGTTTTCCCCGCCACCATTGAACTGGCGACGATGGCGATTATCGTCGGCGCCGGGTTGGGGGTGCCGCTCGGCGTGCTGGCGGCGGCAAGGCGCGGCAAATGGGCGGACTATGTGGTGCGTTTTATTAGTCTGGCCGGTTATTCCACCCCGATCTTTTGGGTGGGGATGATGGGGCTGCTGGTGTTCTATGCCTGGCTGAACTGGGTCGGCGGCGCCGGGCGGGTGGACATGGCCTATGACGGGCTGGTGGAAAACCGCACCGGCCTGTTGCTGGTCGATGCCATGCTGGACGGCAACTGGGAGGTATTTCGCAGCGCGCTCAATCATCTGGTGCTGCCCGCCACCCTGTTGGGGTTTCACTCGCTGGCGTACATCAGCCGTATGACGCGCAGTTTCATGCTGGCGCAGCTGTCGCAGGAATACATCATCACCGCACGGGTGAAGGGGCTGTCTGAATTCCGCGTGGTGTGGGCGCACGCGTTCCGCAACATTCTGGTACAGCTGCTGACGGTGGTGGCGCTGGCTTACGGGTCGCTGCTGGAAGGCGCGGTATTAATTGAAACCGTGTTCTCGTGGCCGGGATTTGGCTCTTATCTTACCGGCAGCCTGCTGCTGGGCGACATGAACGCGGTGATGGGGTGTGTCCTGCTGGTCGGGTTGATTTTCGTCAGCCTGAATCTGCTGTCGGACATGCTGTATCAGGTCTTTGATCCGAGGACGAGAGTATGACGATTTCCTCCGAGCCGGTGTTGCACGCCCGGCCACACAAGCGCGCCGGCCGTCTGCAGCTGCGCGGCGCGCGCATACTGGGTTTTCTGCTGCTGTTGATGCGCAACCCGTTGACGGCGATAGGGTCGGTGATTGTATTAGTATTGATGCTGATGGCTATTTTTTCGCCGTGGATCGCCACCCATGACCCGCTGGCGCAGGATCTTGCCAATACGTTGCAGGCGCCGAGCGCCAGCCACTGGTTCGGCACCGACGAGTTCGGTCGCGATGTGTTTAGTCGTCTGGTGTACGGCTCCCGTATCACGTTGTATATCGTGGCACTGGTGTCGATCACCGTCGGGCCGATCGGGCTGTTGCTGGGCGTGGTCGCGGGGTATTACGGCGGGGTGGTCGACACCATTCTGATGCGTATCACCGACATCTTCATCTCCTTCCCCAGTCTGGTGCTGGCGCTGGCGTTTGTGGCGGCGCTCGGCCCAGGGTTGGAGCACGTGGTGATCGCCATTACGCTCACCGCCTGGCCGCCGATCGCCCGTCTGGCAAGGGCGGAAACCCTGTCGCTGCGTCAGGCTGATTTTGTCTCGGCGGTAAAACTGCAGGGCGCGTCTTCGCTGCGCATTCTGCTGCACCACATTGTGCCGCTGTGCCTGCCGTCGGTGATTATCCGTATCACCATGAACATGGCCGGGATCATTCTGACCGCGGCCGGTCTGGGCTTTCTCGGGCTGGGGGCGCAGCCGCCCGACCCGGAATGGGGGGCGATGATTTCGGCCGGCCGCCGCTACATGATGGAGTGCTGGTGGCTGGTGACGATTCCGGGGCTGGCGATTCTGATCAACAGTCTGGCGTTCAATTTCCTTGGAGACGGCTTACGTGACATCCTCGATCCCAGAACTGAATAATGTGAATACGACTCACCGTACGCCGCAAGCCGGTTCGCTGCTGGAGGTGGATAATCTGCGGGTGAGTTTCGTCAATGGCCGCGCGGTGACCGACGCCGTGCGCGGCGTGTCTTTCTCGCTGGGGTGCGAAAAGCTGGCGATTGTCGGCGAATCCGGCTCCGGCAAATCCACCGTCGGGCGGGCGCTGCTGCGGCTGCATCCGCGCAGCGCCCGCATCACCGCCGACCGGCTGGATTTTAACGGCATCGACCTGCTGGCGGCGGATGAAGCGCGTATGCGCCAGATCCGCGGTAAACGCATCTCGATGATTATGCAAGACCCCAAGTATTCGCTGAACCCGGTGGTGTGCGTCGGCGATCAGATCGCCGAAGCTTATCTGGCGCACCACCGCGTCTCGCGGCAGGCGGCGAAAGAAAAGGTGATCGCGATGCTGGACGTGGTGCGCATTCGCCAGCCGGAACGGGTATACGGCCTGTACCCGCACGAGGTTTCCGGCGGTCAGGGGCAGCGCATTATGATCGCGATGATGCTGATTACCGAGCCGGAAGTGGTGATTGCCGATGAACCGACCTCGGCGCTGGATGTCTCGGTGCGCTTGCAGGTGCTGGCGATGCTGGATGACCTGGTCAGCGAGCGCGGTCTGGGGCTGATCTTTATCAGTCACGACATCAATCTGGTGCGCAGCTTCTGCGATCGGGTGCTGGTGATGTACGCCGGCCGGGTGGTGGAATCGATTGCCGCCGCCGATCTGGACCATGCGCAACACCCCTACACCCGTGGGTTGCTCAATTCATTGCCGGATATCGATCATCCGCGGCCGCGCCTGCCGGTAATGAATCGCGACCCAGCCTGGCTTAACCCGTAAGGAGCGCCTATGACGACTGAGGAAAACCACAAAACGCGGGCGATGATTGAGGTGCGCAATCTGAACCTGACGTTTGGTGAAGGAAGCGCGCAAAATCAGGTGCTGTACGATGTAAATCTCACCGTTAATGACGGCGAGATTTTTGGTCTGGTCGGCGAGTCCGGCTCCGGAAAAACCACGGTGCTGAAATGTCTGGCCGGGCTGTTCAATCACTGGCAGGGGCAGTTATGGATCGATGATCGGCCGCTGGCGCACCGCATTGAGCAGGCGCGCTGCCGCCGGGTGCAGATGGTATTTCAGGATCCCTACGGCTCGCTGCATCCGCGTCATACCGTGGAGACGATTCTGGAAGAGCCGCTGTTAATTCACCGCTTCGCCGATCGGGACGACCGCATCGATACGCTATTGGGAAAGGTGGGGTTGGGGCCGCAGTTTCGTCGCCGCTATCCTCACCAGCTTTCCGGCGGGCAGCGTCAGCGTGTGGCGATCGCCAGAGCGTTGATTCTGGAACCGCGGGTGCTGTTGCTGGATGAGCCCACCTCGGCGCTGGATGTGTCCGTGCAGGCGGAGATCCTCAATCTGCTGGCGGAATTGCAGCAGCAGGAGAAACTGACCTACCTGATGGTGACGCACGATTTGGGGGTGATCGCGCACCTGTGCCATAACGTCGCGGTGATGCAATATGGCCGTATTCTGGAAACGCTCGCCACCGGCGATTTAGCCCGCGATACGCCCAAAAGCGCCTATACCACGATGCTGGTGGATGCCAGCCGGCAATACAGCCGGGATTTGGCGGTACGATCGGAACGGATGTAAACCGGGCGCGGATAGACGGATGTGCATAACACGGGAAGACGGCGGCGGTTGTCTTCCCGTTTCCATTTTGGAAACGGCCGGAGAAAAAGTTGACATTGATGATGTTGAGAATGAAAATCATTTGATTGTTTTCTGACGAGCCCGCAACGTGAATCACTCCGCCGCCCTTTGCCCCGAACAGGCTGATGATCGCCATGATGACCACCGGCGTGTGCAGCAGATCTATTCCGAGCACCATTCCTGGTTGCAGGGATGGCTGCGGCGTCGCCTCGGCTGTTCCCAGCAGGCGGCGGATCTGGCGCAGGATACCTTTCTGCGGTTGCTGACTCACTTTCCCGCCGAACCGATTCGTGAACCGCGCGCCTGGCTTAGCACCGTGGCGCATGGGCTGATGGTCAATCACTGGCGACGCAAAGATCTGGAACAGGCCTATTTGCAGATGCTGGCCAGCCAGGAGTTTGTGGTCAGCCCATCGCCGGAGGCGCAGGCGATGATCGTCGATGCGCTGGTGGAGATCGACGCGTTGCTGTCTTCGCTGTCGTCCAAAGCCCGACAGGCGTTCCTGTGGGTGCAACTGGAAGGGCTGACCTATCGTCAGGTGGCGGAACGCCTGATGGTATCGGAGCGCATGGTGAAAAAGTACATGGCGCAGGCCATGCTGGCCTGCCTGAGCGCGCAAGCCTGATGTCATGACGCCGCCGTCTTCTTCGCCTTTGCCTCCCCATGTGTTGTCCGCCGCTGTGTTGTCCGCCGCGGCGGAGTGGTATGCCACGCTGCACGATGAGGCGTGCAGCGAGCGGGAACGGCGCGCCTGGCGCAGCTGGCTGGAGAGCGATGACCGTCATCAGCTGGCCTGGCGTCAGGTGGAACAGATTCAGACGCGTTTTCAGACCCCGGACAACCGGCTGATCTCCTCGGTACTGAGCCGTCAGGGGCGTGAGCGACGTAGCGCGCTCAAACTGCTGGTGCTGGCTGGGTTGACCGGAACAGTAGGCTATAGCCTGCCGTGGCGCAGCTACGCCGCCGACTATCGTACCGGGGTGGGAGAACGCCGCCAGTTGACGTTGGCGCAAGGGGTTCAGGTGTGGCTGAATACCGATTCGGCGCTGAATGTTCGCCATCAGAATGACGAACTGGTGCTGCAACTGCTGTCGGGAGAACTGTTGCTGGAGCGAGAGGACGGCGAGAATACGCCGCTCTGGCTGGAAACGGGGCAAGGCCGCGTGATGCCCGCGTCGGTCTGCAAGCTGTCCCTGCGTACCTGGGAGCAGCGCAGTTGTCTGGCGGTGTTCGGCGGCGAAGCGTACCTGCAACTGGCTGCCGGGGCTGACCGGCGTTTGCGGTTGCCCGCCGGGCAGGAAGTGACCTACTCGCGCGAGCAGTGGCAGCCGCCGGTGGCGGTGCTGACTTTCCGGCAAAGCTGGTCGAGCGGCGTGCTGGTGGCCGATAACATGCGGCTGGACCAGCTGATCGGGGAGATCGCCCGCTATCAGCGGCTACATTTCCAACTGGATGACGACGTGGCGGCGCTGCGTATTTCCGGGGTGTTCCCGTTGCAGGACACTGAACGGTTGTTCAACGCGTTGACGAAAACCCTACCGATTACGTTTTCTCACCGTTTTCACTGGTGGGTAACGATCCGCCCGCGTCAGGCGTAATTTCCTGTTGTTTCTGCAATGTTTCCCGTTATTGCCTGGTCTATCCGTATGATAGATGCCCAAAAATGACGCTAATCACGCTGGCGTTTCGTGGTTAAAATGCTAAGAATGGTTGCTGAAATATTATTTCACGGTCAGAGCATTGCACTTCTGGCGATGGGGTGATTCCCTTCGTTGGCAGGCGCTGCGATTCCCCCTGACGTAGCAGTACGAAACAGGATGTCATATGCAGTTGTTGAATTTGAAACAGGCCAGATTGCTGAGCTTCTTCTTTATCATGGGTGGGCTGTTGCTGTTGATTGAGCTGCGCCTGCTTGCCTGCTTTATCGCCGGTTTTCTGGTGTATGAAATCATTAATCTGCTGACGCCGTATTTTCAAAAGGTGATCAGCGGCAAGCGCGCCCGGCTGGCGGTGGTGGCGGTGATCAGCACGCTGGTGGTTTGCCTGTTGAGCGTGATTTTCGGCACGCTGGTGGGGTTGCTGATGCAGGAAATGAAGGACACCAGTGTGTTCAACGCCCGCATTGCCTTTATTCTCGACGATGTGCAAAAGCAGCTCATGACCTACCTGCCGGGCTATCTGCCGGTTAGCGTGGAGGAATTGCAGCACGAGTTTGTGACGTGGCTGCAAAAGCACGTGGTGATGTTGCAGAACATGGGGAAAGATTTTCTGCACGGTTTTGTCACCATGCTGATCGGCATGATCCTCGGGGCGATCATCTCCCTGTATAACATCGAGCCGACGGTGGATAAACCGTTGCTGAAAACCGAACTGATGCACCGGGTGGCGCTACTGTCGTCCTCGTTTCGCAACATCGTGTTCGCGCAGGTGAAGATTTCGCTGGTGAACACGGTGCTGTCCGCCATCTTCATTCTGGGCATTTTGCCTGGTTTCGGCATTCATCTGCCGTTTGCCAAAACGCTGGTGGTGCTGACCTTCATTTTTGGTTTGCTGCCGGTGATTGGTAACCTGATCTCCAATTCCGTGGTGTTCATCGCCGCGCTGTCGATCTCCGTGCCGATCGCGCTGCTGGCGCTGGTTTATCTGATGCTCATCCACAAACTGGAGTATTTCCTCAATGCCCAGATCGTCGGCACCCGCATTAAGGCGCATGCCTGGGAAATCCTGCTGGCGATGCTGGTGTTTGAAGCCGCATTCGGCATTTCCGGCGTGATCGCCGCACCCATCTATTACGCCTACCTGAAAAGCGAACTGCGGGAAGCGGCGCTGATATAACCGGACCGCATTCTGAGCACGACGGCGCCGTATTTGCCTGTGCCGTCGTGCTCGTGTCGGCGCTGGTTCCTGGTTCCTGCTTTCGGCCGCTGGCTCTGCCTGATTGGCGACATCGTCCCACATGGTGACAACGCAGTATTGTCCATGTTTATGCTACCCACCCTTGTGTTGTCACACGGTGTTTCATCCGCCTTCATGACCTCTGATTTTCTGATTAACGACGCGCGTCTGGGTCTTTGCCTGGTGCGATTAGCTGGCGTAACTGCTGCCGAAGGGATGGGTTACCAGACAGCGAGCGATAGGAATGTGGCGATGAGCATGAAACGAGGAACGGGTCGGGCGTTTGTTGCTGAACACGCCAGGGCAACCTAAAAACGACAATGCCGCCCGGAGGGCGGCATTGAAGGATGATAGACCGAGGGTAGTCTTAGCGTTGAGACGTTGCAACCACTGGTTCCTGCACGTCCTGTTGCAGGCCAAGCGGGTTGTTGCCCCAGCACTGTTCGTATTTCCAGCCGGTCAGTTCTTCGGCAACCGCGCGGGCTTCCGGTGGAACATCGGCAATCGCGCCGCCAGCTTTGATACGCGCAATTTCCTGCAGCAGAATCATGTGATTCTTACGGTCCAGACGCATCTGGGTGCTGTAGTAGATCGCGACGACCGCCAGGGCAACCACCCCCAGCGAGAACACGCCTACAATCGCCAGCACCGCGCTTTCCGGCTGAGCCGCTTTGCCGGACACGAATCCGAACTGGCTCAGAATCCAGCCCATGGCGAAGACGATGACGGAACGCACCATCTTGCCGGCGAAGGTCATGGCGCCGGCGTAAATCCCTTCACGGCGACGGCCGGTCAGCACTTCGTCCACGTCCGCCAGGAAGGTGTAGACCGTCCAGGGAATGTAGTAGATACCGCCGGTGCTCAGACCGAAGATGGCGGTGATACCGAACAGGACGATAATGGTGGCAGTTTGAGACCAGCCAGTGAAATAGAGCGCTGCGTAGGCGATCACGCTGACAATAACCACCATCAGCGCCATGCGGTACGGGCGACCGAAGCCCATTTTCACGCAGATGCCGATGAAGAGGAAGGTGGAGATAAACTGCATAATCGAGCTGAAGCTGTTGAGCTGGGATACTACCGCGGTGCTCTGTTTCAGACCGAATACGATGAAATAGGTAAAGGCGGAAGCGAACAGCCATTCAGCGCCGAAACCAAACAGGTACATCCCGAGGTGTTTACGGAAAATACGCAGACGGAAGGTCGAAGCCATGTCGATGCTGAGTTTTTTCAGCGACTGCCACAGGTTCTGGGTGTGTTCGCGCGCCACTTCGCTCGGGGAACGCTCCCAGGAGGTGAGGTAGAGGGCGATCATCGCCGCACACATGATGAAGCCATAAGCCAGACCGGTGTAGAAGAACGGCGTAGCGGAGTCTTTACCGTAGATGCCGATGAACTGTCCCGGAATGAAGGCGGCCAGGAAGTTGGCGACCTTACCGAAGATGGCCTTGGAACCGGTCAGCTTGGAACGGACTTTGAAGTCGGTGGTCATCTCGGTGGCGAGCGTTTCGTACGGCACCATGATGGAGGTGTAAATCAGCTCGAACAGCACATAGGTCGACAGGTAGTACCAGAAGCCTAACCCTTCCATCCACAACATCGGGTAGACCAGCACCAGCGGAATACCGAGCAGGATGAAGAAGCGACGGCGACCGAACAGGCGCCCGATGCGGGTATTGTAGAAGTTGTCGCTGATGTAACCCATGATCGGGTTACTGATGGCGTCGATGACGCTAGCCACGGAGAAAATGGCAGCGGCCTCAACCAGAGACAAGCCACAGAAGGTGGTATAGAAGTACATTAACCAGGCACCACTAATGGCTAAAGCGCCACTGCCTAGCAGGTTCGCGCTGCCGTAGCAGAGCGTGTGTTTCAACGTGATGGGTTTACTCATGATCAATTCGCCTAATAATATTAAAACATTATTTCATTTGAAATGAACTTATGTTCTTATCATTTGCCTGATCGAGACAAAAGTAAACTAGCCATCCCACTCCCGGCTGCTTTTAATAGGAATCTGTCAGGGAGATCATGAAATAAGTTTTTTTAATTTGATCATGAATATTGACCGGAAAAACGCGATGTTTGCCGGAAGGCATCATTTTTTTATCGTAAAACGATAAAAATTATTAGCAGTAGGGGCGATAGCGTCGGGAGAAGTGGTGAAACTATCAGCGCTATTTCGCAGTGCCAGTCGGCAAAAATCAAGAATAATTGTAAAAAACAGCGATGAACTGTGATCGAGTTGTGATCCTGTGGAGAACGCACCGCGAAAAGTGTGATTTATCTCACGGCACCAGACAGTGTATTTTATCGGGTCATGAGTGAATTGTTGGTAAGACGCGCTATGCCAATCGTTATCAGACTGGACGTGCTGCTGGCACAAAAAAAGATGAAGTCCCGCGAGCTGGCGGGGTTGATCGGCATCACCGAACAGAATCTTTCGCTGCTGAAATCCGGCAAGGTGAAAAGCATCCGATTCGATACATTGCAGAGAATATGCGAGGTGCTGTGCTGTCAGCCAGGCGATGTGCTGGAGTATTTACCGGAAGAGTGAAGGCCGGTCTACTGGTGCTCAGCCATGCCGGTATCAAACCACCTGCCGACGGCATCCATCGGAGCATGCCGCGCTCAGGGTTTACTTCCTGAGCGCGGCGTTTTTGCATGGTGTCAGCGCCGTGTGGCATGCGATATGCCACGACACAGCACGACACGGATCAAGCGCACCACGCCGATCAGTCGTTGAATAACGCCGCAACGGTTGCTTTGGCGCCGTTGTCGCGCAACGAGAGATAGGCGTCGGTCAACGCCGCCACCCACGCCGCGTTGCCGGGCAGGTCATCGCCAAACAGCGCGCTGATGGACAGCAGACCGCGGACCCGCTCGGCGTCGTCACGGGTAGTGCCGACGACCTGTTGCAACGTGGCGGCCAGCGGATCGCGGATATCAATCGCCTGACCGGCGTCGTCAGTGCCGCCGACGTAACGCATCCAGCCCGCCACGCCCAGCGTCAGGGCGCGGTGGTCGCTGCCGCGCGCCAGATGCCAGCGCAACGACGCCAGCAGGCGCTGGGGCAGTTTCTGGCTGCCGTCCATCGCAATCTGCCAGGTGCGGTGTTTCAGCGCCGGGTTGGAAAAACGTTCAATTAACTGGTCGGCATAGGCGGTCAGGTCTACGCCGGACACATGCAGAGTCGGCGCCTGCTCCTGCAACATCAGGTGGCGTACCGCTCGCCGGTAGCTGGGGTCGTCCATACCGTTATTGATATGTTCGTAACCCGCCAGATAGCCGAGGTAAGCCAGGAAAGAGTGGCTGCCGTTAAGCATGCGCAGCTTCATCTCTTCAAACGGCAGCACGTCATCCACCAGTTGCGCGCCCGCCAGTTCCCAGTCGGGGCGGCCGGCGACAAACTTATCTTCCACCACCCACTGAATAAACGGCTCGCAGGCGATGCCGCACGGGTCCGCCACACCAACGGCGTCGGCGATCTGGCTCAGCGTTTCCGGCGTGGCGGCCGGTACGATCCGGTCCACCATGGTGTTGGGGAAGGTGACATGCTGCGCGATCCAGTCCGCCAGCGCGTGATCCTGCAGGCGTGCGGCGTCCATCACCACCTGTCGAGTGACTTTGCCGTTTTCCGGCACGTTGTCGCAGGACAGCACGGAGAAGGGCGCAATGCCCCGTTCACGACGCAGGCGCAGCGCTTCGGCCAGCAATCCCGGCACCGACGAGGGTTGGCGAGGGTGGGCCAGATCCTGCTGCACCAGCGGGTTGTCCCGGTCGAGCTCTCCTTTGTTGCCTGCGCGGCAGTAACCTTTTTCGGTGATAGTCAGCGAGACGATCGCGACGATCGGGTCCGCCAGTTGTTCCAGAATCGACGCGATCCCTTCCACGCGCGCGTGCAGCGACTTGCAGACCGCGCCGACCACGATCGCCTGATTGCCGTGGGCGGCTTTCTCCAGCACGGTAAACCGGTGATCCTGACGGCGCAGGGCGGAAATCAGGGTATCGTCGCTGAACAACACCACTTCGCAAATCCCCCAGTCGCCGCCCTGACGGTTGAGCACCCGATCGGTCAGCAGCGCCTGATGCGCGCGGTGAAACGCGCCGAAGCCGATATGCACGATACGGGGTTTCAACGACTGACGATCGTAACGGGGTTGTTGCACGGCGGCGGGCAGCACCGTGTTGGACAGATTTTTTTCGTTGCCGGACAGAGTGTTACTGGACATAGATGGCGTCCTGAAAAGAGAAAAATTAACCGCCCAACCTTAGCGGTCTTTCGGTTGGGCGGCAACTGTCATATGGCGTGTTCTGAAGCCGGTTCGCAGAATCATGCCGGCGTCTTCGCCGCACCGGGCGGCGACGTTGGGTTCAGCACCGGGCGCGGCCGGATAAACCAGGCGGGCAATATCGCCAGAAAAAAGAACATCGCCACCATGAAAAAGCCATCCTGATAGGCGAACATCTGTGCTTTGGGCGCCAGCACCGACTCCAGATAGGTCATGATGCCGGGGTTGATGCTGGTACTAAGCGGGTCGCCGAGCGGATTGCCGCCGTGACCGAACAGCAGGCTGAGCTGGCGGATGGCGTCGGTGCTGCGGATATTGTCCAGCGTCAGCGACTGCGCCAACATCTGGCCGTGGAAGGTGGCGCGCCGTTCGATAAATACCGACAGCAGGTTGACCCCCATCGCGCCGCCCAACTGACGGACGAAATTGAGGCTGCCCGCGCCCTGCGCCAGTTGCGCGTGCGGCAGCGCCCGCAGCGCGCCGGCGTTCATGGCGGGCAGCATCACCCCGAGCCCGACGCGGCCGATGACAATCCACCAGGCCATGGTCCAGAACGGGGTATCGGTGTCCGCCGCGCTGGACAGCCAGCAGGACAGCCCGAACAGCAGCAGGCCCGCAATCACCAACTGGTGGGGTTTGAGCTTGTCGCTGAGCGACCCCGCCAGCGGAAATACCATGCCGAGCGCCAGCCCCGCCGGCATCAACAGCAGACCGGAGCGGGTAGGGGTGTATCCCTGAATGCTTTGCACGAATAGCGGGATGATGTAAGTCGAGCCGTAGATACCCGCGCCCAGCGCGAACGCCACGATACAGCCGGAGGTAAACGCCGGGTTGGCGAACACCCGTAGGCTGAGCAGAGGATACGGCGTGGTGAATTCGCGGATGATGAACGCCAGCGTGGCGATCACGGCGGTGGTCAGCAGGCAGAGAATGAAGAACGACTCCCAGCCTTCGCGCTGCCCGTTGGACAGCCCGGCCAGCAGCGAGGTCAGCGCCGTCACCAGCAGAATAAATCCCAGGGTGTCGAAACGCCGGGGCGTGATGTCGGTCTGCGCACTTTTAGCCGGCAGGATCACCAGCGCGGCGGCGATCCCGGCCAGACAGAACGGCACCACCACCATGAAGACCGCGCGCCAGTCGAGCTGGTCGACCATCAGCCCGCCGGCGGCCGGCCCCAATGCGGGCGCCAGCACCACCCCGACGCCGTAAATGCCCATCGCCTTGCCGCGTTCCGATACCGGAAACACCTGCGAGATAATGATCATCGCCAGCGGCTGGATCACGCCGCTGGCGCCGCCCTGGAGAATGCGGGCGAGGATCACCTCGGCGCTGCTCTGGCTGAAGGTGCCGAGCAGGCTGCCGGCGATGAACACCGCCAGTGAGCCGACATAGGTGGCGCGGTAGCCAAAGCGTTCCAGCGTCCAGGCGGTGATCAACATGGTGGCGGTCATGGAAGCCAGAAAGGCGGTGGACAGCCATTGCGCCTGATCCTGACCCATACCGAAGGTGCCCATAATGTCACGCATCGCCACATTGACGATGGTCGCCGTGGCCGTGGTGGCGATGGTACCCAGCATGATGGTGACCGTCGCCAGCCAGCGATAGTGGTGACCGAAGCGGGCGGCCTGGGCTTCAATCGGCGACATTGATGCTGACTTCCGCCATCAGGCCCGGTTTCAGACGGTTGTCCGGGCTGTCGTTTTCCGGATTGTCCAGCGCGATACGCACCGGCACGCGCTGGGTGATTTTGGTGAAGTTGCCGGACGGGTTCGGGCTCGGTAACAGCGCAAACTGGTTGGTGGCCGCATCGCCGACCCGGATCACATGGCCGCTAAAATGTTTGTCCGGGTAGGCGTCCACCTGAATATCTACTTTTTGGCCGACCCGCACCCGACCGATGGCGGTTTCCTTGATGTTGGCTTCGACCCACAGATTGCGCGGATCGTGGACCAGCATGATCCACTGTCCGGCCTGCACGTAACTGCCCACATTCACAATGGTGCGATCCACCACGCCATCCACCGGAGAACGCAACGCCCGGTCGGCGATTTCCTGTTTGAGCTGATCCACCTGCGCCTGTAATGCGATTCGCTGCTGGCGTTGCATCTCGATCTGTCGGTCCAACACCTGCAACGTGTTGCGCTGCGCCACGGTGTTGTTCAACGCCGCCTGCTGAGCGTGGCGCTGCGCTTCGGCTTCCCGCAATTCGCTCTGACGCTGTAGCAGTGTGGTGTGGGACTCATCCCAGGTTTTGCGGGCGGTCAGGTTGCTTTTCAGCAACTGATCGTCGCGCTGGAAGTTATTCTGCGCCAGGCTGAGTTGGTAGCCAGCATTGTTAACGGCGGAGTCGCTCGACGCCAGTTTCGCCCGCGCTTCATCCATCGAGGCCTGGGTGGTGAGATCGGTGACCTGACGCTGCGTCTGGCTGTAGCTGATTTGAGCATCGGCGGCGGCCAGATTGCCTTCCTGCTCCGCCAGCCGCAAACGGGCGTCGCGATCGTCGATCTGCGCCAGCAATTGATCTTTGTGGATGGCGTCGCCGTCAATAACGGGGCGGGCGGTCACCCAGCCGCTTTCCCGGCTGGCCAGCGAGATCACTTCGCCCATGACCCGGGCGTCGGTTTCGCCGATATGCGTGAAACGCTGATGAAACCAGTATGCCAGCACGAGCACCGCCAGCAACAGCAAGGCGGCGCCTGCCAGCAAAAAGGTACGCTGGCGTTGGCTCATACGCCGGAACCCCGCCAGTTTGGATGCGTGGATATTCATGAGTGACCGTTTTCGGTGCGGGAGAGATTGCTGATAACCTGATGGATGACCCGGCTGACCTGTTCGATATCCTGTTCCGATACCCCGGCCAGCGCCTGATTACGTACCTGCCCGGCGATGGATTCCACCTTCTCCACCTGCTCAAGCCCGAGCGCGGTGAGATGAATCTCGCGAAAACGACGATCGTTGCCTTCACGTCTTTCGATAAATCCCTGTTTTTGCAGACTATCCAGCACCCGCACTACCGCAGAAGCGTCCAGCCCCAGCGATTCGGCCAGCGCTTTCTGGTGGATGGGGGTGTCTTCGCGGGCGATGAATAGCAACGGCAGCCAGGTAGCCTGCGTCAATCCATACGGTTGCAATTCCCGGTCGATGACCCGGCGCCATAAGCGGGAGGTTTGACCCAACTGGAGGGCGAAGCGCCGACGAGCGGAAGATTCGGTCTGTGACATGATGAAATCCGTGGGATAGATGAAATGTTATTAGTTAACAAGTCAACTAATGATAAGTCAATTGATTTTGTGAAGTGAATCATAAACAGCAGTGCAACGGACAGCTAATCTCAGTCACGTCTTTACATCATCGTGTATGACGGGGCGGCAAGCTTGATGGGGAGAGATGCTCCGGCGGGATGACCGCGGGGGTATCAATCAACGTCATGGAAATAACTGTTAGGAAAGAGCGGCTTTCTGCACCAGCTGTGCAAGCGTACTCACAGCGCCAGGGATGACTTCTGCGTGGGTATTGCCGTAGCCGATGACGAGCCCGTTTTCTTTTGCTGTCGGTGCGATTGTGAACGTCGACAACGCATGCGCGGCGATTCCATGTGGCTGCGCGCTTGTGACGACCGTACGATCATCAACTTGTGGCGGCAACCTTAAGGTCAGATGCATCCCTGAGTGGCCTCCGAGAATTTGCGCCTGTGCGAAATGCTTCGTCAGCGCATCGCGCAGCACATGCTGGCGCTCACGGTAGAGACGTCGCATACGACCGAGGTGTCGTCCGAATTCGCCGCTGTTGATGAAGTCCGCAAGCGCAAGTTGTTCGAAGCGATGGCCGCCGCGCAGCAGTTCATGCAATGTGGATTGAGCCTGACTTATCACGCTGCGTGGAAGCACTACGAAGCCGATTCGCAGTGCCGGAAACATCGTCTTACTGAACGAACCGATGTAGAGAACCGGGGCATCGGGCACAAGTCCGTGCATACTCGCGATGGGCTCGCCAGCGTGGCGGAATTCGCTGTCGTAGCCGTCCTCAATTAACCACGCGCCCACGCGTTTTGCCTGTGCTATCAATTCCAACCGCCGTGCAATTGATAGCACGGCCCCAGTGGGATACTGATGAGCTGGCGATGTGTAGATGAGCGTCGGGGGATAGTTACGCCATGTTTCCGGAGGCACCGCCAGGCCGTCCTGGTCTACGCGAACCGGTATGGTTCGCAGATCGCCGGCATAAAATGCCGCCTTCGCGCCACGATAACCAGGGTCCTCGACCCATGCGATATCGCCGGGGTTCGTTAGCAGGGTGACGCATAGATTCAGGGCTTCCTGAGTCCCTTCGGTGATAACGACCTGTGAGCCGTCACAGCGCACGCCGCGCGTGATGTGCAGATGTGCGGCGATCGCATCGCGCAATGCTGGCTCGCCAGCGGGTGTGCCGTATCCGAGCATCTGAGGTAATGCACGCCCCGTTGCGCGCAGGAGCGAACGGCGCCATGCCGCCAGCGGGAAAAGATCAAGAGCCGGCATCCCAGGCAACAATAGCGCTTCGGGTGACGATTGCGGACGGATTTCTACAAATGGCGCTAGCCGTCGCGCCAACGACACGAGTTCCCACGCCGCATCTGGTTCCTGAGCATGGCTTGTATAGCTAGCTAACGAGGTCACGCGCGTGCCCTGTCGGTTGGCCAGCACATACCCTTCCGCCGCCAGATGATCGTACGCAATCACCACGGTGTTGCGTGACACGCCAAGTTCCTCGGCAAGTGCTCGTGAGGAGGGAAGCAGCGAGCCTGCCGGCAATCTTCCAGATAGGATCCCTTGCTGCAAACGCCCTATCAGCTGCTTTTGCAACGAAATGGGTTCGCCAGTCGGTGTGACTGCGCCAGGCTTTAAAGCACCGATGATGTTAATCATGGTGTGGACCTAAAAAAGTGACGGTTTGTGGACCTTTTTAAGATACCAGCATTGCCTTATCTTGGTAACAACTCACGCCTTTCCAGAGCAAGGTAAGTAAATGGTCGTTAGATTGAATGAGTACCAGCAGCCTATTGGTAACGCCCTGCCGGACTGGCAAGGCGCGCAGCCTCCCGGTGGCCAACCTCTTGTTGGCCGCTATTGCCGGCTCGAACGCGTTGATGCTGAACGCCATGCCGCCGATCTCTATGACGCGTATAAGGACGCTCATGATTTACGTGATTGGACCTACCTCTTTGATGGCCCATTTGACACGTTCGAGGCTTATCGCATCTATTTAACCGCCGCCTCAACGTTAGCCGACCCAATGCATTATGCGGTGGTGGACCAGGTTAGCGGTAAGGCGGTCGGTACGCTTGCCCTCATGCGTATTGATGTGCCAAACGGTGTGATTGAGGTTGGCTATGTCACGTATTCTCAACGTATGAAACGCACGCGTTTGTCGACGGAGGCCATGTCGCTTCTGCTGAAGTACGTTTTTGAAGACCTTGGCTATCGCCGCTTTGAATGGAAATGCGATTCGCTAAACGCTCCCTCTCGAGCCGCTGCGTTGCGCTATGGCTTCACGTTCGAAGGGATTTTCCGTCAGGCAATTGTTACACATCAGCGCAACCGCGATACAGCGTGGCATTCAATCATTGACGGCGAATATCCCGCGTTGCGGGCGGCGTACGCGCAGTGGCTCGATGAACATAATTTCGATGAAGAAGGCCGGCAGATTGAAAAACTCAAGGAGTTGATCATGAAGGAAGATTCGAGTCGTCGGCGCGGTTAGCTGGGCCAACGCGAGCGTTGTTCAACACGTCGGCGTGTTGTCCTGCCACTCGACTTATTTAGGATATATCAATGATAGTCACGCGGAATGAAATTAGGTTACGCCAAGGAATCAACCATCAACCAAAAACAAACAGGGCAGCTTACGCTGCCCTGTGAACAGGATGATAACCTGGGAATCGATCAGGATTTGCTGGCGTCAGTCGCCGCAGCGGCTGCCGGCGCGGCATCGGTGATCGCCGGCTGGGCCTGAGGCGCCGCCGGTTGTGCATTATCCGGCGTTGCCGGCGTGTTGGTCTGCTGGATGACCGGCGCCTGCGGCGCCGCAGGTACGGCTGGTTCGATCGGCGCGACGTTTTCCGCCGGGCCGTTCACTTTCGTCGGCATACCGATACGATTTTGCAGTGCCTGATTCACCGTGCTTTCACTGACGCTGGCGTCCGCCAGCACCTTGGTCACCGCCGGGGTCAACTTCAGCGGAACCGGCGTGTCGGAGTTGAACTCTTCCTCGGTACGGGACAGCGGGTTATGAACTTCGACATAACGTGAACCGTCCGGCTCCACGGTGGCTTTTACCGGCTCGTTGATGAACTGAACGCGGGTGCCGACCGGAACATGGTCGAACAGGTACTTGATGTCTTTGTCGCGCAGACGCACGCAACCGTGGCTGACGCGCAGGCCGATGCCGAAGTTGGCGTTGGTGCCGTGGATGGCGTACAGGTTGCCGATGTAAAGCGCGTACAGCCCCATCGGGTTGTCCGGGCCGGCCGGGTAGACCTGAGGCAGGAATTCACCGCGGGCGGCGTATTCTGCGTGCATGGCGGCGGTCGGCGTCCAGGTCGGGCGCTCTTTCTTGCGTTGAACCGAAGTCACCCAATTGATCGGGGTGTCTTTACCGAGCTGGCCGATGCCGATCGGCAACACCACCACGGTTTTGGAACCTTTCGGGTAGTAATACAGACGCATTTCGGCACTGTTGATCACAATGCCTTCGCGCGGTGCGTCAGGGAGAATCAGTTGCTGCGGCACGGTCATGGTGCTTCCCGGTTTTGGCAGATAAACGTCAATGCCCGGGTTGGCTTCCAGCAGGTTGCTCAGGCCCATCTGGTACTGAGCGGCAAAGTGTTCCAGCGCATCGGTGCTATCGCTGGGAATAGTGACTTGGATATTTTCACCCACCAGCCGGCTATTCGGGGCTGGTAATGGATAAACCACGGCGAGTGCTGTCTGGCTGAAAGCAGCCGCCGCCACAACTAGTGTCAGGATCGCGCGAATACTCATTTTCATATCTTTGTTGAGTGTTAAAAGCCATTGCGGCAAAGGAATTGTTGTTATCCGGTACAATAAGTCCGGATGCGCATTATATGTGCAGAAGGGCGGCAGGAAAACCAGATGTACAATCAATTACATTATAAGCATCGGGCGTGGGGAAATTGGGCGACAAATAAAGGGAACGAACGGCATGGTCGGCACGTGCTGGAAAGAATCAGGGAGCGGTTTCCCGCTCCCTGAGTGATCCGCGTGAGCGGGTTATTCCTGGGGGTTTTTCTCCGCCTTGCCCGCCATCAGAGTTAGGAAGTCATAGCGACGGCGCAGGTCCGCCTCGGCTTCTTCATACAGCAGGGCAGCGGCTTCCGGCTGCTGGTTATTGAGCCGGCGGAAGCGTTGCTCGTTGAGCAGGGTTTCGCTCAGGCTGGCTGACGGCGGACGGGAGTCCGTCACCAGCGCCGGTTTGCCTTCCGCCGTACGACGCGGGTCGAAGCGATACAGCGGCCAGAAACCGGTGGCGGTCAACTGGCGCATCTGGTCGTGGCTGAATGCCAGATCGTAACCGTGCTCTTCGCAAGGGCTGTAGGCGATGATCAGCGACGGGCCCGGCCAGGCTTCCGCTTCCTGAATCGCTTTCACCGTCTGGTTAAGCTGGGCACCCAGCGAGATCTGCGCCACGTAGACGTGGCCGTACATCATCACGTTGATGCCGAGGTCTTTGCGCGCCTTGCGTTTGCCATTCTCGCCAAACTTGGTGACGGCGCCGAGCGGGGTGGCTTTGGACTGCTGGCCGCCGGTGTTGGAATAACACTGGGTGTCGAGCACCAGCACGTTAACGTTTTCCGACAGGCTCATCACGTGGTCGAGGCCGCCGTAGCCGATGTCGTAGGCCCAGCCGTCGCCGCCAATCAACCAGATGGATTTGTCCACCAGATGATCGGCTTCCGCCGCCAACTGGCGGGCGTCGGCGCTATCGATGGCGCTGAGTGACTGACGCAGGCGGGCAATCTGTTCACGGCGCGCATCGGCGGCAACAGAGTCTTCCAGCAGGTCGGCCACCAGGTCGGCGGGCAGTTGCGGCTTGAGCTGCTCCAGCAGACGCAGAGCGCGCTGGCGATGCTGGTCGACGCTCAGGCGGAAGCCCAGCCCGAATTCGGCGTTGTCTTCAAACAGCGAGTTGGCCCATGCCGGCCCGCGGCCGTTGGCGTCGGTGGTCCAGGGCGTCGTCGGCAGGTTGCCGCCGTAAATCGAGGAACAGCCGGTAGCGTTGGCCACCAGCAGGCGATCGCCGTACAGCTGGGTCAGCAGCTTGATATATGGGGTTTCACCGCAGCCGGAACAGGCGCCGGAGTACTCGAACAGCGGTGTGATCAACTGCGAGGTGCGAATATCGATACGCTCCAGTTTGCTGCGGTCGATTTCCGGCAGTTTAAGGAAGAAATCGTAATGGGTTTTCTCGGTCGCCACATGGTCCAGACGCGGTTCCATGTTGATGGCCTTGATTTCCGGATTCTGGCGATCTTTGGCCGGGCACACTTCCACGCACAGGTTACAGCCGGTGCAGTCTTCCGGCGCGACCTGCAACACGTATTTCTGACCGCGCATGTCGCGGGCTTTGACATCCAGCGACTGCAGCGATTCCGGGGCGCGAGCCATCGCATCGGCGGGCACCACCTTGGCGCGGATGGCGGAGTGCGGGCAGGCGGCCACGCAGTGGTTGCACTGGGTACACAGATCCGGTTTCCACAGCGGAATCTCTTCGGCGATGTTGCGCTTTTCCCACTGGGTGGTGCCGACCGGCCAGGTGCCGTCCGGCGGCAGGGCGGACACCGGCAGGCTGTCGCCCAGACCGGCCAGCATCGCGGCGGTGACGGTTTTGACGAAGTCGGGCGCGGCGTCGGACACCACCGGCGGGCGGCACGGGCTGTCCGGGTTCACCGGCTCCAGCGCCACCGCTTCCAGCGCAGCCAGCGTCGCATCCAGCGCCCGCCAGTTGCGTTCCACCAGCTCCTGGCCTTTGCTGCCGTAGCTGCTGGCGATGGCGGCGCGCAGTTTGTCGCGCGCGTCGTCGCCCGGCAGGATTTGCGTCAGATGGAAGAACGCCATCTGCATCACGGTGTTGATGCGTGCGCCCAACTGGCATTCGCGGGCGATTTTCGCCGCATTGATGCAAAACACCCGCGCCTGACGCTGGTTCAGCCCGGCCTGCACTTCCTGCGGCAGCCGGTGCCACAGGTCGTCGGCGCTGTAAGGCGTGTTGATAAGGAAGATGCCGCCCGGTTTCAGGCGCTCCACCATGCTGTATTTGTCGATGAACTGCCATTGATGGCAGGCCACGAAATCCGCCTGTTCAATCAGGTAGGCGGAATGAATCGGGTGCGGGCCGACGCGCATGTGGGAAACCGTCAGGCTGCCGGCTTTTTTGGAGTCGTAAACGAAATAGCCCTGCACGAACAGCGGGGTCGAATTACCGACGATTTTGATCGAGTTTTTGGCGGCGGATACGGTGCCGTCGCTGCCAAGCCCGTAGAACAGCGCTTCCAGCGACGCCTGGGTCGGCATCGGCTGGTCGGACAGCGGCAACGACAGGTGGGTGATATCGTCATAAATACCGACGGTAAAACGCGCTCTGGGGTTGGTAAGCGCTAACTCTTTATAGGTTGCTTCGACACACTGCGGGGTGAATTCTTTCGACGACAGGCCGTAGCGGCCGCCGATTACCTTCGGCATAAGTGGGCGCTCACCTCGTGAGAACGCCTCCGCCAGCGCGGTCATCACGTCCAGATACAGCGGTTCAGCCTGCGCGCCGGGTTCTTTGGTGCGGTCCAGCACCGCGATGGACTGCGCGCCTGGCGGAATCGCCGCCAGCAGATGCTGCGCGGAGAACGGCCGGTACAGCCGAACCTTCACCACGCCGACTTTTTCGCCGCGTGTCAGCAGGGTGTCGATCACCTCTTCACAGGTGCCGACGCCGGAGCCCATCATCACGATAACGCGGGTCGCGTCCGGATGGCCGTAATACTCGAACGGCTGGTATTGGCGGCCGGTTTCGCGGGCGAAGTCGTCCATCGCCTGTTCCACGTGGCCGAATGCCGCGTTGTACCACGGGTTGGTGGCTTCTCGCGCCTGGAAGAAGGTATCCGGGTTGGAGGCGGTGCCGCGAATCACCGGACGCTCAGGAGTAAGCGCCCGCTCACGATGCGCATCAATCGCCGCCTGCGGCAACAGCGCGTGCAACTGCGCATCGCTCAGC
Organism: Dickeya dadantii NCPPB 898; assembly: GCF_000406145.1. Taxonomy (NCBI): domain Bacteria; kingdom Pseudomonadati; phylum Pseudomonadota; class Gammaproteobacteria; order Enterobacterales; family Pectobacteriaceae; genus Dickeya; species Dickeya dadantii. The sequence continues at coordinate 772,668 of NZ_CM001976.1, forward strand.
GGTTCGATCTTGTTGATTTCGTGCGAGGTGCGAAAGCCGTCGAAGAAATGAATAAACGGCAGACGGCTGTTGAGGCTCGCCATCTGGGAAATCAGCGCGAAGTCCTGCGCTTCCTGCACGTTGCTGGCGCACAGCATGGCGCAACCGGTCTGGCGCACCGCCATCACATCCGAATGGTCGCAGAAAATGGACAACGCATGAGTCGCCACGGTACGGGCGGCGACATGCAGCACAAACGGCGTCAACTGACCGGCCAGCTTGTACAGCGTCGGGATCATCAGCAGCAGGCCCTGCGAGGAAGTAAAGGTCGTGGACAGCGCGCCGGTCTGTAATGCGCCGTGCACGGTGGCGATGGCGCCGGCTTCGGATTGCATCTCAACCACCCGAGGTGTATCTCCCCAGATATTCTTGCGTTCGTCGCTCGACCAGGCGGCCGCTTGTTCGGCCATGGTGGAGCTGGGAGTAATGGGGTAGATAGCGATAACTTCATTGGTTCGCCAGGCGACCGAAGCGACCGCGTTATTACCGTCGGTGGTGATCATGACTTAACCTTCTTTGTTGCTGAACGATGACCTGCTGCGTGGCGGCTATTATCGCTGCCCGGCGAATTTTTTTGACCGATTATAGCCCGCTGAGTTGTTTCAAGGTGTGTATGGCAGCGCCACTGGCCGGCAATATAATAGCAGTTTAGGGGGCACTGTGCAGTTCCCAACCGGGTACGTTGCGGCAGATCCTCTGCGCCGGCGTTCACATTCCTGCGCGGGAATAGGGCGCTGGTGATAAACAGCGGTGTTAATGTATCGTTAATAAAATCAGGTTATATCACCTATTATCGTACAGCCAGACAAGAGCGTGGCGCTGTCCGATTAAAAATCCGACATTCGCCCGCAAAGCGGGAAATGCCAGTGGAAGGATAGGCATCTGCGCCTATGCTGAAATAAAGCGCCGGACACCTCCTGATGCGGGCGTGAGCGTCAGGCCGGCAGAAAAATCCCAGACGCGACCATTAAGGAAATCTGTTCATACCTCAGGGATAGTCTTCGCGCTCTTCGGGTTGATTATCGACTTTGACGAAGGAACAGCACTATGTTTATCGATCTGAGAGACAAAATGGTATCGGTATTAGCCAGAATCCGTGAAAGAGGCTATGGACCGGAAGAAGCCATCAATCATATTGTTCAATCTCTGGGTAGTCGTTATAGCGATGTGTCCAAAGTAAACGTGCTGACCTCGAAACTGATAGCCGATGTGATTCACTCTACCTACCAGGATGAAACCTCGCCGCTGGAGATTGCGGCCATTATCCGCATGCTTGGCTACGCCAGTCGGGATGTGGTGGGCGGCATTCACGAACAGTTTCCGCAACTGACGCCGGAAGAGGTTGGTCGACTAGTGCTGAATGAAAAGGTTTACCCCAAAACTGACCGCGCCTCTTTTGTCGCCGCCATGACCTACGGGGGCTATTCCCGCGAGGAGAGCGAGCAGGCGGCGAACAGCCTGTATTCCTGATGGTCGCTGACAGACGATATCAGGGCGGCAGGCTATCTTTGCTGTAGGCCGGCGCTATTGCCGCCGGCTGGAACCATTCTCCGCCATGATGCCACTGAACAGAGCGCCCGTGGATATGACGACGGGATGCGACTGATGAGGAGAATCTGATGCGGCAACCTATCCTGACTACCGAGCATCTGGTATTGCGACCGTTGCAGGCGGCGGACGTCACTGATGTCTGCGCTCTGCTAAATAGCACCCCCGATATTTCCGCCATGACCATGTTGATTCCCTATCCTTGCCCGCGTGAGACGGTAGCCAACTGGGTTGCCGATTTACAGGGCAATTGGGAGCAGCGCAAAGGCGTGGCCTACGCCATCTGTTTATCGCAGAGTCAGCAGCTGATTGGTTCGATTTCGCTGGTGTCGCTGGAAACCGACCAGCCGGAAATCGGTTACTGGCTGGGTGCCGACTTCCGGCAACGAGGATTCGGCACCGAAGCCAGCCGTGCGTTATGCCAGTTCGCCTTTAGCCAACTGAGCATCGAGAAAATCTACGGCTGCCATTTGCCGCAGAACGTGGCGTCCGGCCGGGTATTGCTCAAATGCGGTTTTCATTCACTGGGGATGCGCCATGTGTTTCTGACTGCCCGCCAGCAGCAGGAAACCGTTGCCGTCTACATGATGCCATCGCCTATGATGGCGACGGTATAAGCGGCGCCGTCTGGTTTTTGTGTCTTACTTTTGCAGCAGTAGCCTGATACCCAGTGCGGCTATCACGGTGCCGCTGAGGCGATCAAACACGGTCTTGAACCGCAGATAGGCGCTGCGCGGCCTGCTTGATGACAGCAGCAGCGCCACCAGCGCGAAGATGGCCGCCCCGGCGCCCATCCCCAGTGAAACGGCAATACTAGTGCGTCGCGATGAGGCCAACGCGGTACGTGCGACCAGAATGAAACTTTGCCCCGGACTCATGGCGCCGAGCGCCAGTACCCCGCCGATAGCGGCAATAGCCAGTATGTCGCTTGCCATTTTTTGCTTCCCAAGAGTGATGGAGAGTTATCTTTATCCTCTCTTTTGGAATTGGCGTAAACTGACGCGATTCAACGGGTATCCAGGATAAGGACTATGAAACTACGCGCCACGCTGCTGGCGGGCTCGGTATTACTGGCCGGGTGTGACCTGAAACCGGCCGCGGAGCCGGTGAACCCGGTACTGGCCGGGCTTTCCAATATTTTTGGCTTCGACGCGCTGCGGGGAAAGGTCAAACGCTTTACGCAAACCCAGACCGACGACGCCGGCAAAGTGACGGCCTATGTCGAAGGCGAGTTTGATGCCGAAGGGTGCCTCGCCGCGCTGCGCACTTATCAGCCGTCGATGAATCTCGATCTGGATCTGGTGCGTAACGGGCAGACGCTGGTGGAGCAGAGCGATCGCCAGGCGCTGTTTCAACTGACCGATCACTGCCAACTGGCGAAGACCACCGATGGCCGCCTGAGCTACCGTTCGAACGACAAATACGCCATCGCCGAAGTGGTCTACCGCGATAAGCCGACGCCGCTGGCGAGCTATCGCTACGATGACGACGGCTTCCCGGTCAGCATGACATTTGTTTCGCCGGAAAACGGCAAAGTGACCAAGGTTGAGATGCGTAACGATGCTCCGGCGCAAAAGCGGCTGGATGCCACCGTCGTCGTGACGGAAAACGATGAACAGGTCAGCGTGACCCGCACCAGCTGCCAGTATGACCAGCATTTCAATCCGCGTTTGTGTCAGGTGCTAGTCTCGAACGGCAAAGGCGCCGCACAGACGGTCACCACCCTGACGCATACCACCAAAATCGAGTATTACTAGGCGGTGCTTTTTTCTTGTCCGCGGGGCGTTATTTAGCGGCTGTCGCTATTAGGCGTGACCGCTGGCAGCGGTCCAATGCGGGTGATAGCCTGATGGTTGCGGCCCGGATGCGGGCCGCGTAATCGGCGTTCAGGGCGTAACGTGGAAAAAATCGACGTCGACGCGGCCCGGCCCGCGCTGTTCCGGTAACGACAGCGCATACAGCCCGATTTTGGCCCCCACCCATTTTCCCGGCCCGGCGGCGAAAGGCTCCCCGACCGGGGCGAAACCGCCGTCAGGCGTGCGCCACGCGAACTGGCAGCGTGCGTTCGGCAGCACCGTCACCCGCAGTTCAAGCGTGTGCGCTTCTTCTCCAACCGGTAATGCTGGCCCAGCGTACTGGCGCAGTTCCTGCGCATCGGTCATCCAGCCATAGCCGCTTGTCAGCGCCACGCCGTCCGCCGTTTTTTCCAGCCCCAGAAAAGCGAAGCGCTCGCCGTAAACCATCAGCCCGCAGCGATCGCCCACGTTTTCCAGCGCCGCCTGCAGCCGGGTGGTGACCGTGAAGGTTTCCGCCGGAAATTTCTGCATCAGCAGGTTGGGAACGTCATACCAGGACGGCGCGCCATGACGCTGCGGCATCGGCTGGCAAAACAGTCGCAACCCCGGCCGGCACAGTTCGTACCAGCCTGCGTCGGGATTCGCCTGCCATTGCCACTGTAGGCCGAGCCGGTCGGCGGTGAAATCGTCGCCGGTCGCCGGTTGGGCGCGGATGTTGTCTGCGCTGACGGCCGGCATGGCCGCGTCCTCCACCGGCTCGCCCGGGCCGCCGTCGCCCGATTGCGCGCCGATCAACGGCCAGTCATCCTGCCAGCGCATCGGTTGCAGGTGTACCACGCGGCCGTAGGTGTGACGATCCTGAAAATGCACGAACCAGCTCTCGCCGTTTTCCAGCTCCACCCAGCCGCCCTGATGAGGGCCGTTAACGGCGGAGCGCCCCTGATGCAGCGCCACGCGCGCCTGCCACGGCCCCTGTAGCGAAGCGGCGCGCAGCACCGTTTGCCAGCCGGTGGGCACGCCGCCGGCCGGAGCAAAAATGTAGTACCAGCCGTTGCGCTTATAGAGTTTGGGGCCTTCCAGCGTCGGCTGAGTGGCGGTGCCGTCGACGATAATCCGGCCTTCATCCAGCAGTTGACGGCCGTCGCTGCTCATCCGGCACAATTGTAGCTGGTGCTTGCGCCCGCTGCGGCTGAAGGCAAAGGCGTGAACCAGCCAGGCGCTGCCGTCGTCGTCCCAGAATGGACAGGGATCGATCCAGCCTTTGGCTGGCTGCACGCAATGCGGCGCGCTCCAGTCTCCGCGCGGATCGTCGGCCTGACACATGAAGATCCCTTCGTCCGGCGTGCTGAAAAACACCCAGAATTTCCCGGCATGGTAGCGGATGCTGGGCGCCCAGACGCCTTTCCCCGGTTGAAACCGCTCGTAACCCGGCAGGTCGAAACGCGCAAACACATGGTTGATCAGCGTCCAGTTCACCAGATCCCGCGAATGCAGGATCGGCAGCGCCGGCATATGGTTAAAACTGGACGACACCAGATAAATATCCTCGCCCACCCGCACGATGTCGGGGTCTGAATAGTCGGCGAACAAAATGGGGTTACGGTAGCGGCCGTCGCCCCGATCCGGGTTCCAGGGGGATGTTGGTAGTGAAGGTTCCACGTTGATCTTCTCTCCTTCGCTGTCAGGCCGCGCCACGCGGGGTCAAATGGGGATTGACGCCGTCGTCCTGCTCTGTCGCCGGCTGCGGTGTGGCGTGACGGCGCGCGAGGTCGGTCTGGATCTGTGCCATGGTCTTGTCATCCAGTTTATAGAAACGGGTCAGCCAGTACAGAATCAGGTAGGACAGCGACGGGCCAATACTCAGCAGGCCGATAATGCCGGTGGTGGCAAGCGACGTCTGGGTGGGCGACCCCGCCACATAGCCGAACCAGCCCAGAGCGAACCCGACCAGCGCCCCGGCGACCGCCATTCCCAGCTTGAGGGCGAACAGATTGCCGGAGAAAGACAGCCCGGTGATGCGACGGCCGGTTTTCCATTCGCCGTAGTCGGCGGCGTTAGCCATCATGTTCCACTTAAACGGTTGATACATCTGGTGGAAGAAACCGATCAGGAAATAGAGCGGAAACACCACCGCAAGCCAGGTGGGCGGCACCAGAAACAGCACCACGCCGGTAATGACCAGCAGCAGGTTGATGTTTTTGAACAGGCTGAGGCTGCGATAGCGTTTGGCGAAATAACCGGCCAGCATGGCGCCGATAATGGTGCCGACCACGCTGGTGGTGATAAACGCGCTTTTCATCGCGGTGCCGGCGGGACCGCTGTGCTCCGGGCCGGCCATCAGGTAGGTGGCATAGTACAGCGTGGCCGCGCCGCGCATCACGCCCGCCATGCTGGAGAAAAAGGTAATGACGGCGACGATGCGCCACTGGTCGTTACTCAGCAGATTTTTCACATCGTCCCAGACGTTCTGCCCTTGATCCACCTGCGGATTGATCCGCTCCTGGGTGGTGAAAAAGCAGAAAACCAGCATGATGACGGCCAGAACGCCCATTATCGCCATGGTGCCCTGATAACCGAGTTGCTTATCGCCGCGGCCGATCCAGTCCACCAGCCACAGGGTTCCCACCGACACCAGCAGCCCGGCGGCGGAGGAGATGGTGAAGCGGTAAGACTGGGCGGAAAGCCGGTCTTTTTCATCGGTGGTGATGACCCCGCCCAGCGAACAGTAGGGAATGTTGATGAAGGTGTAGAACATCATCAACAGGGTGTAGGTGATGTAGGCGTAAACCAGTTTCCCGGTGCCGGCCAGGTCCGGCGTGGTGTAGGTCAGAACAGCAATGACGGCGTACGGGACCGCGAACCAGATAAGCCAGGGGCGAAAATGTCCCCAGCGGGTGCGGGTTCGGTCGGCCAGCAGGCCGATCATAGGGTCGATGACGGCGTCCAGTACGCGGGTTACCAGAAACATTACGCCCACCGCCGCCGCGGAAATGCCGTAAATATCGGTATAAAAATAGGTCAGGAACATGGTCACCGAGGAATAGACGATGCCGCAGGCCGCGTCTCCCATACCGAAACCGATTTTTTCCGCCGTGCTCAGCTTATTATCCGCCGTGCTCAACTTGTTATTGTTAGTCATTGGAAACTCCGATGATGGATATCCCGTCATACTCCGCGTTGCAGTCGTGTCGGTTTGATTACCCGGTCCATAAAAGGAGCATTGCCCTTAAGGGTCAACGCAACGCGAATATTGTGGGTATAAAAGCAACGTTTGCTCCGTTCCCGCTTATTGTTGTGGTTAGTTGAATGGGAGACTATTGCGGAATTTCTTATGTTGGTTACGTTTACTGGTATCTGTTATACCGCTCACGAATTTGTGGGGAAGGAAAGAGAAAGTGACAGCAATAATAGGTTTTTTTGCTTTTAAATACAGCCTATTAACCTGTCAGTCAGGTGCCGAGGTGGTATAACAATATTTTGGCCTTCGGCCTATCTTGTGGCCTTTGGCCTGTGCTGTGGCCGCCGGCAGCCTGCGAACCGGCCGGGAACGGGATGCCGGTCAGGCGTACCCGGCAACGATCTGGTTAGCGGCTCATGATGGCGTTTGCGGCGGCGAAGCGGTGCCGCGATAGACCCGGGAAACCGGCCTGACCGTCATTATTCCGGCGTCAGCCATTCGTCGGCTTCGTTAAACATCTCTTCGATAATCCGGTTAATGGTGGATTTATCCTGTTTGCTGGCGTTGGAATTGATGGCGTTGGCTTGCATCGGTTTTATCTTGATTTCCGCGTCCGGAAAGACCCGATGAATGCGTTTGGCGAGTTCGTTTTTAATTTGCTCCGCCGCGTTGGGTAACCCGCTCACGTTTCTTTTATCGTAAACCAACTCTACGTACATTAGCTGCATCTCCATGAAAAATACTGGCTAAATATACAGATTTATTGCAGGGGGCCGCAATCGGTTTTTTTAGGAGCAGCCCGCGATCGCTTTTTCCATATAAACGCAGAGCGGGTCGTCACCGTTAAGGAGAGAACGGGCCGCGCAGGCGATAGACAATAGCGGGCGATGTGCTGGCATTACAGGCTCCTTATTAACCAATAATCGGTTCGCTATTTCATCTAATGCCATGATAAAAAGGGGAATAAGCGGTGTGGTCGGAGTCGGCCGACCGTGGTATGAACCCCTTTTCAGCCATCAGAAAGGAATGACGTATGACCACATTACGCGTGGCGCGGCCGGTAACGGATCTGCAACGAAGCGAGCGGATGTACCGTGATGGGCTAGGGTTGCAGAAATTAGGCTCGTTTGCGCAACACGACGGCTTCAGTGGTGTTATGCTGGGTCGGCAGGGGCTGGCCTGGCACCTTGAGTTTACCGTTTGTCATACTCATCCGGTCATGCCGGCGCCGACGGAAGACGATTTACTGGTGCTGTACGTTTCCGACCATGAGGGGTGGCAGGCGTCCTGCGATCGCATGGTGCAGGCCGGATTCAGCGTGGTGGCGTCATTTAATCCTTACTGGGAGCGGCAGGGCAAAACTTTCCGTGATCCCGACGGTTACCGGGTGGTGTTGCAGCAAGGGCGCTGGCCGAATGCCGACTTATAACGAAGAGAATAACCATGTATATCATAAGTTTGACGTACAACGCGCCGCTGGATGAAGTAGAAAACTTGCTGGAAAGGCACGTGACCTGGCTGAAACGGGGATATGAACAAGGTGTGTTTGTGGCGTCCGGGCGCAAAAATCCGCGTACCGGGGGAGTGATTCTGGCTAAGAGCGTCGGACGGGAAGAGCTGGATGATTTTTTAAAGCAGGATCCGTTTCAGGCGGTGGCCAACTACGAGGTGATCGATTTCCAGCCGTCGATGACCGTTGATGCCTTCGCGGCCCTCAGCCGCATCTGAGCAACACGCTCCGGTATGCGCCGCGCGCGCGCCGGAGCGCATCCATCACTTGCGCGTCATTCGCGCACCGAGCTTTGCAGATTGCTGTCCTGCGCGTGGCGCTCCAGCGCCAGTTCAATCAATTGGGTGATCAGAGCGGTATAGCCAAGCCCACTGGCCTCCCACAGTTTCGGGTACATGCTGATGTTGGTGAAACCGGGCAGGGTGTTGACCTCGTTGACAATCACCTGCTGGTCCGGCGTCAGGAACACGTCTACCCGCGCCATGCCCTGGCAGTCCAGCGTCTGGAACGCCCGCAGGGCGATATCGCGGATATGCTGGTGCACCTCGTCGTCCATCGCCGCCGGAATCGCTACCGCCGCGCCGTCTTCGTTGATGTATTTGGTGTCGTAGGAGTAAAACTCGTCGTGCAGCACGATTTCGCCGCAGACGCTGGCTTTCGGGTAGTCGTTGCCCAGCACCGCACATTCGATTTCACGACCGACGATCGCCGACTCCACCAGCACTTTGTGGTCGTAACGGAACGCCAGATCCACCGCCCGCTCGAATTCCGCCTGATTACGTACTTTGCTCACGCCGACGGAAGATCCCTGATTGGCCGGTTTGACGAACAGCGGCAGACCCAGTTGCGCCGTCACGCTGTCATAGGGATGGCGGGCGCGGTTGGCGCGGGTTAGGGTGACGAACGGCGCTACCTGCAGGCCGGCGTCGCGCAGCAACCGCTTGGTGACGTCTTTGTCCATGCTGACGGCGGAACCCAGCACGCTGCTGCCGATAAACGGAATGTTCGCCATGCGCAGCAACCCCTGCAACGAACCGTCTTCGCCCAGCGTGCCGTGAACGATCGGGAAAATGACGTCAATCTGCGACAGCGCGCTGGCGCTGGCGGTGTCGATCAACTGATGGTGGGTTTGCCCCGGAATCAGCGCCACATTCTGACTGGATCGGTTTAAGGCGATCAGCGCCGGGTTGTCGGCGTTGAGCAGGTAGTTGGAGGCGTCGTTGACGTGCCATTCCCCTTGCTTGTCGATGCCCAGCAACACCACATCGAACCGCGTTTTATCAATGGCGTCCACAATGTTTTTTGCGGACTGCAGTGACACTTCGTGCTCAGAGGATTTACCACCAAAAACCACGCCAACCCGAATTTTACTCATATCACTCTTTCCGTTCATGGGATCGTTGTACTGTCTACCGCCTGACAAGACGTCATTTGACCTGTGGTTGCAAGAGTATCATTTCGTGCCGCGACACGGGACTTTTTTCCGGTCGCCGGCCGCGGCGTTTTTCCGGTTCTGGCGCAAAAATTGCTGATTCGAAAGAAACGCGCAACAGGAGAAGGGTATGCGTACCGGTTCAATGTCGCCGGCGGTCAGGCCGCTGCAGCCCTGGTTTGTGATCAATGCCGCCGAAGACTATCTGAAAAAGGCGCTTATCGACTCGCCGATCGCGCATTTTTACTGCTTTTCCGTCGCCAGAGAACAGCCGGTGACGCTGGCGGTGCCGGACGGCAGCGTCGATATCCTGTTCAACATCAGTGGCAACGCGCCGTTTGGGCGGGTATGCGGCAGCACCGAGGCGGCGCAGGCGACCCGGCTCAGCCCCGGCGAACGTTATTTCGGCGTACGCTTCATGCCGGGCGTGATGCCGGCGTTTCTGGATCTGTCCGCCGGCGAGCTGGCCGGGCAGGAGATCGCGTTTCATGACGCGGCGCCCGGCGCCGGGCGGCTGGTGGAGCGGCTGGCCGACAGCCGGGATTTCGGTGAGCAGGTGTCGCTGTTTCTGAGCTATTTTTCCCGCCAGATGGATCGGGTTTCCCCGCCGTTGCTGCTGCAGATGATCGATTTGATCATGGCGCACGACGGGGTGATCCGGGTCGAACAGCTGGAACGGAAAACCCTCTATTCCGCCCGTTATATCCACCGTTTGTTTCACGACCACTGCGGCATGTCCACCAAGGCGTTTTGCCGCACTATCCGCTTTCAGCGCGCGCTGTCGCTGCTTAATCAGGGCGACGCGCAGAACATGGCGATGCTGGCCCAGCGGCTCGGCTATGCCGACCAGTCGCATTTCCTGCGCGAATTCAAGGATTTCGCTTCCTGTTCGCCCAAAGCCTATCTGGCGGGGATTCAGGCTATCCGTTATCAGCACCGCATCCGGCAGTGTTGACGTTTTCGCCAGTGCGTACGGCGTGCCATCCCTTGATGTTCACCTCCCTCTGAGATACCGGATCGACGGGCATGTCCGGCTGGCTGCGCTGCGGACGGGCCGTTCGCGTTCGTTGCCTTTTTTTAGTGCGAAATTGCACCAAAACAACGCCGGTTCTGCACCGTGGCCTGTGCCGATTTGTTCTATTTTCCCGCCCCGCCGTCCCGCTATAAACAGCTCACGGAACGTGTTTCTTTTCTTCATCAATCAGAGTTGAGCGAGGGTGTTATGGCGGATGCAAAAAAGGTAGTACCGGGGTTCTATACCATTGACGATGCTATCGCGCTGGATGGCAAAACAACGCGGGAGTTGCAACTGACCCACCTGAACCGCATGCGGTCGCTGGACGGGCACGCCAAGTATTTCGTACGGGCGGAAGGCAGCACCTTTATCGACGACAACGGCGACAAGCATCTGGACATGATCGGCGCGGTCGGCGTGGTGACGGTCGGCAACAACAACGAGTTTGTCTGGTCCTGCCTGCAGAAGTGTTTCGACAACCGCCTGTTCATGATGGGCGCCATCTCTTACCACAACGTCGCGGCGGCGCTGGCGCACAACATGGCGCTGCTGTCGCCGCAGGGCAAACTCACCAAGATGGGCACCGCCACCGGCGGCGCGGAAGCCATCGAAGGCATGATCAAACTGGTGAAACTCGGCACCCGTCATAAACCGGAGAAAACCCACCTGCTGGCGACGCTGGGCGCGTTTCACGGCAAGACCTCCGGCGCGGTGTCGCTGGGCGGCAAGGACAAATGGCGCTTCGGTCAACAGCCGACGCTCGGCAACATCGACCACGTGACCTACGGTTCGGTCGACGAACTCGCGGCGGCGCTGGCTACCGGCAAGTACAAGGCGTTTGTGGTGGAGCCGATTCAGGGCGAAGGCGGCATTTTGGTGCCGCCTGCGGGGTATCTGAAAGCGGCTCGCGAGCTGTGCGACCGTTACGACACGCTGTTGGTACTGGATGAAATCCAGTGCGGCGCGGCGCGTACCGGTAAATTCTGGTGCTGCGAGCACGAAGACGTGGTGCCGGATTGCATCGTGTTCGCCAAGGGGTTGTCCGGCGGGCTGGTGCCGTTCGGCGGTTATCTCTGTACCGAAGCATTGTACGAAGCGGCTTACGGCACCATCGAAACCTGTTATCACCACACCGCCACCTATCAGGAAAACACCCTCAGCGCCGCGGCGGCGCTGGGCGCGTTGCAGTTCATCGTGGAGCACGACCTGTGCGGCATGGCGGAACACAAGGGCGCGCGCATGATGCAGCGGCTGCGCGAAGTACAGGCGCGTTACCCCGGCGTGATCCGCGAGGTGCGCGGCAAAGGGCTGATGATCGGCATGGAATTCTGCCCGATGCCGGAAGCGCAGCGCGCGACGTTCGGCGACTACTACTCCGCGCCCATCGCCGGCCTGATGGTGGAGAAATGGCGCATTCAGGTGAATTTCACCATCAATAATCTGGCGGTGTTCCGCTTCCTGCCGCCGCTGACCATCACCGACGAGGAACTGGATTACGCGCTGGATGCCTTTGAGTCCTCGGTGGCGCAGGTGGTCGAGCAGGTGAAGGCCGCCGCTCCGTCGGCGACGCCGGCGTGAGGAGCGAGTGATGAACTTCTCTTATCTGCAACCGGTCAAGCTGTGCTTTGGCCGCGGCGAGTCGAAACGGGTGGGGCAGGAGGTCGCGCAGCTGGGGCGCAAGGTGCTGCTGGTGACCGGCACCACCAGTTGCCGCAAAACCGGTCTGTTGGATCGGGTGACCGATGCGCTGGCCGCCAGCGGCGTGACCTGCTTTCTGTTTGAACGCATCGAATCCAACCCGCTCAGCACCACGGTGGACGACGGCGCGCGGCTGGCGCGCATGCACCAGTGCGACGTGGTGCTGGGGGTCGGCGGCGGCAGCGTGATGGACGCCGCCAAAGCCATCGCGTTCATGGCGAAACATACTGGGTCGGTGGTCGATTACCTGTCGGCCTCCGCTCCGGCGGGCGAGGCGCTGCCGCTGGTGCTGATGACCACCACGGCGGGCACCGGCAGCGAAGGCAACTGCGTGGCGGTGGTCACCAACCCGGCGACCCACGACAAACTGGTGTTCGTCAGCCCGGCGCTGTTCGCCCGCACCGCCATCATCGATCCGACGCTGATGGTGACCCAAACCCCGGCGATGGTGGCCTCTACCGGTTTTGACGCCATGAGCCACAACATCGAAGCGCTGGTCGGGCGCTATGTCCAGCCGATGAGCGCGATCATGAGCCGGGAAGCCATCGGCCTGCTGGCGCGCTATCTGCCGCGTGTCTGGCGCGACGCCGGCGATCTGGACGCCTGGGATCAGGTGTGCTGGGCCAACACCCTCGGCGGTATGGCGATCGGATTGTCGGCCTGCGGGTTGCCGCATGCGATGGAGCACCCGCTGAGCGGGCTGTACAACATCACCCACGGTCAGGGGCTGGCGGCGCTCTACCCGGCGCTGATGGAGTTCTCCTGGCGCGACAACGTGGCCGGGTTCGCCGCGGTGGCGCGGGCGATGAGCGACGACGTCGCGGCCTTGAGCGAAGAGGCGCAGGCCCGGCACAGCGTGGTGCTGATCCGGCAATTACTGGGGACGCTGGCGCTGAACTTCACGCTGCGCGATCTGGGCGTGGATGAGAAAGATATCCCGTGGATGGCGGACAACTGCGTGCAGACGATGGGGTTCAGCCTGCAGCAGAACCCGCGCATCGCCACGCGGGATGAGGTGGAGGCCCTGTATCGGGCCTGTCTGTAAGCAACCATAGGCTGTGAACAGGCCGCCAGGCGGCGGCCGTGTTCGCCCGTCTTCAACCCGGTGCGCGATCGCGAGGGCCAAAATGAAAGAGAATCAACTGAAAAAGAACAGCCTGGGGCTGTGGTCGTTAGTGTTTTTCGTGGTTGCAGCCGCGTCGCCGTTGACCGGGGTGATCGGCGGGCTGCCGGTGGCGATGTCGGCGGGCAACGGCGCCGGGATTCCCGCCATGTATGTGCTGGCCGGGGCGATTCTGCTGGTGTTCTCGTTTGGGTATATCGCCATGAGCCGTTACGTGACCAACGCCGGCGCGTTTTACAGTTACATCGCGCTGGGGCTGGGGCAACGCACCGGCGTGAGCGCGCTGACGGTGGCGCTACTGGCCTATTTCGCCATTCAGATCGCGGTGGTGGCGCTGTTCGGCTTTTTCAGCCAGATGTACGTGCAGGATCATCTCGGCGTCAATTTGCCCTGGTGGGCTTACAGCGGCGCGATGTTGCTGGTGATCTGCTATCTGGGGATCGAAAGCGTGGAGATCGGCGGCAAGGTGTTGGGCATCCTGATGCTACTGGAGGTGGGCATCGTGCTGTTGACCGATATCGCGATCCTGTGGTCGCACGGGCCACAGCCGCTGACTTTCGCCTCTTTTACGCCGTCGGTGGTCCAGCAGGGCAACCTCGGCATTGCGCTGGTGTTCACCATCGCCGCCTTCATCGGTTTCGAATCCACCGCCATCTACGGCGAAGAGTGCCGGGAACCGGCCAAAACCATTCCCCGCGCCACCCTGATGGCGGTGGTGCTGATCACGCTGTTTTTTGCGCTGACCAGTTGGGCGATGGTGCAGGCGTACGGGCTGGAGCAGGTGCGGGAGCAGGCGCTCAACAATCCGGGCCGGTTCGTGTTTGACGTCGCCAGCCGCCTGCTGGGGCCGTGGTCGGAACAGGTGATGTCGTTGCTGCTGATCACCAGCCTGTTCGCCGCCGCGCAGGCGTTCCACAACAACATTTCCCGCTACCTGTTCAGCATCAGCCGCGACGGGGTTCTGTGGTCGAAAATGGCGCAGGTGCGGAGCGGCAAAGGGACGCCTTACATCGCCAGTCTGGTGCAGACGCTGATGATGCTGGCGTTATTACTGGCGCTGACGGCCGGCGGCGCGGACCCGATGATGCATATTTTCGCCTGGGGTTCCGCGGTGGCGACGATGGCGATCCTGCTGTTGCAGGGCGGGGTATCGCTGGCGGTGGTGATGTTCTTTCGTCGCGCGCCTCATTATCCGGTGTCGGCCTGGAGTCGCCTGTGGGCGCCGCTGTGCTCGGCGGTATCGATGGGCGTGGCGTTGCTGATGGTGAGCGACAACATGGATGTGCTGAGCGGTTCCTCGTCACAGCTGGTGTTCTTTATTCCGTGGGCGGTGGTAGGGATCGCGCTGGCGGGTTACCTGTTCGCCTGCCGGAGCCAACAGACGGGGCGTGCTTTCACGCTGGAGAATATGAACTCGCGGGGATAGCGGAAAATGCCGGGGAGCATCGTCCCCGGCGTAGCCTGTTTTTTCAGTCCAGCAGCGGACGGGGTTGTCTGTCCAGCCGGCCGCTCAGGGTGATCAACAGTAGCGCGACGGCCACAATCACCGCGCCGATCCACGGCGTTTGCGCCAGTCCGCCGCGGGCGACCGTCTGCCCGCCGATCACCGACCCCAGCGCAATGCCGACGTTAAACGCCGCAATGTTCAAACCGGACGCGACGTCCACCGCATGGGGCGCATACTGTTCGGCTTTCTGAACCACATAGACCTGCAGGCCCGGCACATTGCCGAACGCGAACACCCCCATCGCCAGCACCGTCGCCAGCGCGGCGTACTGGATGGATGCCGTGAACTGGAACACCAGCAGCAACAGCGCCAGCGCCGCGAAGATAAATGTCAGCGCCGGCACCGCGCCGTGGCGATCCGCCAGTTTCCCGCCCCAGAGATTGCCAATCGCCACCGACACGCCATAACCCAGCAGAATCCAGCTGACGGCGGAGGGGCTAAACCCTGCCAGATCCTGCATCATCGACGCCAGAAAGGTGAAGGCGGTGAACACGCCGCCGTAACCCAGCGCGGTAATCGCGTAAATCATCAGCAGTCTGGGGTGGGTCAGCACCTGCAACTGCGCTTTCAGGCTGGCGATGGCCCGGCCGGGGATGGTGTTCGGCACCAGCAGCAGGCTGCTTAACAGTGAAATCACGCCCAGCGCCGACACGGCCAGAAAGGTTTCGCGCCAGCCGGCATGCTGGCCGATGAAGGTGCCCAGCGGTACGCCGGTCACCAGCGCCACGGTCAGCCCGCCGAACATGATGGCGATCGCCGAAGCGGCTTTCTCTTTCGGCACCAGACTGGTGGCGATGGTGGAGCCAATCGAGAAGAACACGCCATGCGCCAGCCCGGTCAGCAGCCGCGCCGCTACCAGCGTGGCGTAGTTGGGGGCCAGCCAGGCCAGCAGGTTGCCGGCGGTGAACAGCGCCATCAGCCCGACCAGCAGCGGTTTGCGCGGTAGCGTTCCGGTGAGCGCGGTCAGCACCGGCGCGCCCACGGCGACGCCCAGCGCGTAAATGGAAACCAGCAGTCCTGCCGAGGGCAGCGAGATCGCCAGTTGGTCGGCGATGGTCGGCACCAGGCCGACAATCACGAATTCGGTGGTGCCAATTGCAAAGGCACTGATGGTGAGAGCCAGTAACGCCAGCGGCATAATTATCTCCATAAAACGGGGTTTGATTAATGGCGCTCAGTATGGAGAACTGCTTAAATAACAAAAATGGCTAAAATCTCAATGGAATTTTGCTGGAGAAGCAAAAATGAAGGCGACCTCGGAAGAGCTGGCGATTTTTGTCTCGGTGGTGGAAAGCGGCAGCTTCAGCCGGGCGGCGGAACAGCTGGGGCTGGCGAACTCGGCGGTGAGCCGGGCGGTGAAGAAACTCGAAATGAAGCTGGGCGTTAGTCTGCTGAACCGCACCACGCGGCAACTGAGCCTGACGGAAGAGGGCGAACGCTATTTTCGCCGGGTACAGCAGATACTACAGGAGATGGCGGCGGCGGAAACCGAACTGATGGAAACCCGCCGCACGCCGCGCGGCCTGTTGCGCATCGACGCCGCTACGCCGGTGGTGCTGCATTTGTTGATGCCGCTGGTCAAACCGTTTCGTGAACGTTACCCCGAGGTGACGCTGTCGTTGGTGTCGTCGGAGACGTTTATCAATCTGATTGAGCGCAAGGTCGATGTGGCGATCCGCGCCGGGACGCTCACC
Source organism: Dickeya dadantii NCPPB 898 (assembly GCF_000406145.1). Taxonomy (NCBI): domain Bacteria; kingdom Pseudomonadati; phylum Pseudomonadota; class Gammaproteobacteria; order Enterobacterales; family Pectobacteriaceae; genus Dickeya; species Dickeya dadantii. The sequence goes on from NZ_CM001976.1 coordinate 789,208, forward strand.
GACTCCAGCCTGCGCGCCCGCCCGTTGTTTACCAGCTATCGCAAGATCGTCGCCTCGCCGGACTATGTGGCGAAACACGGCGCGCCGCAGCATGTGGATGAACTGGCGCGGCATCTTTGCCTGGGGTTTACCGAGCCGGTGTCGCTCAACACCTGGCCGGTGGCGCGCGCAGACGGCCAACTGTATGAGATTGCGGTGGGGCTGTCGTCCAACAGCGGCGAAACCCTCAAGCAACTGAGCCTGACGGGCAACGGCATCGCTTGTCTGTCGGATTACATGATTGATGGGGAGATCGCCCGCGGCGAACTGGTGGAACTGCTCGCCGACCAGCGCCTGCCGGTCGCCATGCCGTTCAGCGCGGTCTATTACAGCGACCGCGCCGTCAGTACCCGCATCCGGGCGTTTATCGATTTTCTGAGCGAGCAGGTGCAGCGGTAAGAACAGGTGTAGCGGTAAGAAAGTGGTAAGAAAACGGTGGGGCTGATTGTCGATCGCCCCACCGTTTCAACGGTTGATTACCGATCCCACTCCGGCGCCAGCCCGTCCGGGCTGACCAGTCGCTCGTTGCGATCCAGCGCGGCGATGGCCGTCATGTCGTCGGCATCCAGCGTCAGCGTTGGCGCCAGCAGGTTGCTCTGCAAGTTCTCGCGTTTTGTCGACGAGGGGATCACGGCGTAACCCAGCGCCAGCGCCCAGGCCAGAACCACCTGCGCGGGCGTGGCCTGATGCTTCGCGGCGATCGTACCAATCACCTTATCTTTCAGCGTGTTGCCGTAGGCCAGCGTCATGTAAGAGGTGATGTGGATGCCATGTGCATGCGCCCAGTCCGCTACGCGGCGGTTTTGCAGGTACGGCGACAGCTCGATCTGGTTGGTGGCGATCTGTCCGGCGCCGACGGCGTCAATGGCTTGCTGCATCAGCGCGATGGTGAAGTTGGACACGCCGATTTCGCGCGTCAGCCCCTGCTGTTTCGCTTCCACCAGCGCCTGCATGGATTCCGCCACGCTGACTGCATGGCCGGGCGACGGCCAGTGGATCAGCGTCAGATCCACGTAGTCGGTGCGCAGCTTGCTCAGGCTCTGTTTCAGGCTGGGGAGCAGTTTTTCCCGGCTCAGGTTTTCGGTCCAGATCTTGGTGGTGAGATACAGCTCGCCGCGCGGCACGCCGCTTTCCGCCACCGCCTGACCCACCGCCGCTTCGTTGTCATAAATCTGCGCGGTATCGATGGCGCGGTAGCCCAGCGCCAGCGCGTTGTTGACCGAAGCGATGACTACCTCGTCTTTAAGGCGGAACGTACCTAACCCGAATGCAGGAACTGCCATGATTGACCTCGTTTGTCACAGGAATAAGGCGGTGGATTATCACGAGGTGCGACGCTGTGAAAAAGATGAACAAACGCAGAGGTTTTTTGCTGTCGCGGCAATAATGCAGGGAAATAAGGCGTGAAATAAATCGGCGATACAGAAAAGCCGCGACAAGAAAAAGCCCCGGCGCAGCGACGGGGCTTCCCGAATCAATAATCAATGCCCGGCGTTCAGGCGCTTTTCTGGCCTTCTTCACGCTGGCGCAGGCTGTTGCCCTGGCGATAGGCCAGCGACACCATCAGCGACTGCACCAGACACAGCGTGGCCGACTGGGAGCGGAAGGCGTCCACCTGCGCTTCTTTCACCACAAAGCACACATCGCTGAGCGTGGCCAGCGGGCTGACCTGACTGTCGGTGATCACGATCTGGCGCGCGCCCGCGCTGGCGGCCATTTCGCTCACCATCACCGTTTCCTGCGCATACGGCGAGAAGCTGATCGATACCACAATGTCTTTGTCGTTCAGGCGGCACAACTGCTCGCGGAACATACCGCCCAGCCCGTTGACCAGCACCGGGCGGCTTTCCAGATGGCTCAGCGCGTAGGACAGGTAGGTGGCGACGCTGAACGAGCGTCGCAGCCCGACGATGTAGATGGTGTCGGCCTGTGCCAGCAAATCGACCGCTTTTTCCAGCTCTTCCGGCTGGGTGCGCGCGGCCAGTTGCTGCATCGCCTGCGCGTTGGAGCGGGCGAACTCGTGCAGGATGTCCTGCGGGCGTTCCGGCACGGTGTCTTCCATCTCCCGAAACAGGCGCGCCCGATCGGTGTAGCTGGCGGTTTCCTCCACCAGATTCATGCGGAACAGCTGTTTCATTTCATTGAAACCGCTGAAATCGAAGGCGTTGGCGAAGCGGATAAGCGTGGAGGGCGGTACGTCCGCCTGCTCGGCGATCACCGCCACGGTGTCGAACGCCACGCTGTTGGTATTATCCAGCACATAACGCGCCACCTGCTGCAAACGCTTGCTCAGGGAGTCGTACCGCGCACGGATTTGCTCCTGTAATTCTCTCAGGCTGGTCGCCATAGCCATAGTGTTGTTCTCCGTCATCCCGGCGGGATGCTGCTGATCCGATTCTAGTGAGTTGAACCGGCATTTCAAACCGATTTGTCATTTTTTCGGTGAAAAATAGAATGAATAATTCAGTTTTTCTGGACGTTACCGGCTGATGAAACCGCATGGAAAGCCGGTTAAATGCTGGTTACCTGCCGTTTACCGGAAAATCTATCCTGGATCACAATAATCAACATTTGTTTTATTTCTTATTAAAATGGAATTTTTATTTCATATACAGTAAAGCGGTATCAGCCATCTGTCACCCTAAACCCCAGCAGAGGTGTAACCATGGAAACCGTATCCAATTTCATTCACGGTGAGCGAGCGCCCAGCCACAGCGCGCGCGTCGCGCCGGTGTACAACCCGGCCACCGGCGAACAGATTCGTCAGGTGGCGCTGAGCAGCGCCGACGAGGTGAAACAGGCCATCAGCGCGGCGGCGGCGGCGTTTCCCGACTGGGCGAAGCATTCGCCGCTACGGCGCGCCCGCATCCTGTTCCGTTTCAAAGCCCTGCTGGAAGCCAACCTGAGCACGCTGGCGCGGCAGATTTCCGAAGAGCACGGCAAAGTCTACTCCGATGCGGTGGGCGAACTGACCCGCGGGCTGGAAGTGGTGGAGTTCGCCTGCGGTATCCCGCATTTGCAGAAAGGCGAGCACTCCGCCAACGTCGGCACCGGCGTGGACAGCCATTCGCTGATGCAGCCGCTGGGGGTGTGCGTAGGGATCACGCCGTTCAATTTCCCGGCGATGGTGCCGATGTGGATGTTCCCGATCGCGCTGGCGACCGGCAACACCTTCGTGCTCAAGCCGTCGGAAAAGGATCCGTCGTTGTCGCTGTCGCTGGCGACGTTGCTGAAAGAGGCCGGCCTGCCGGACGGCGTATTTAACGTGGTGCAGGGCGACAAGGAAGCGGTGGACGTGCTGCTGACCGACCCGCGCGTGCAGGCGGTGAGTTTTGTCGGCTCCACGCCGGTGGCGGAATACATCTACCACACCGCATCGGCCCACGGCAAACGCTGTCAGGCGCTGGGCGGCGCCAAAAACCACTGCATTCTGATGCCGGACGCCGACATGGAGATGGCCGCCGGCGCCATTCTCGGCGCGGCGTTTGGTGCGGCGGGCGAGCGCTGCATGGCGCTGTCGGTGGTGGTGGCGGTGGGTGATGACACCGCCGAGGCGCTGTGCCGCAGGCTGGAACAGCAGGTTGCCGCCATGCGCGTCGGCCCCGGCCTGACGGACGGCAAAGAAAACGACATGGGACCGGTGATCTCGGCCGCGCACCGCGACAAGATTACCGGCTATATTCAAAGCGGTATCGATCAGGGCGCTACGCTGCGGGTCGATGGGCGCGGGCTTCGCGTGCCGGGGCATGAGCGGGGCTATTTTGTCGGCCCGACGCTGTTCGACCATGTGACGCCGCAGATGCAGATCTACCGGGAGGAAATTTTCGGCCCGGTGCTGTCGGTGGTGCGCGTGCCGGATTATCAGACCGCGCTGACCCTGATCAACCAGCACGAATACGGCAACGGCACGGCGATCTTCACCCGCGACGGTGAAACCGCCCGTCAGTTTAGCGAAGAGGTGCAGGCGGGCATGGTGGGGATTAACGTGCCGATCCCGGTGCCGATGGCGTTCCACAGCTTCGGCGGTTGGAAACGTTCCATTTTTGGTCCGCTCAACGTACACGGCAACGACGGCGTGCGTTTCTACACCCGGATGAAAACCGTCACCAGCCGCTGGCCGGCCAGCGTGCGGCTGGAACAGCACGCCAGTAGCTTTGTGATGCCAACGCTGGAGTAATTCCACCTGATTTGCGGGAGCAGAACGATGGACACGTTGAAAATGACCATGGCGCAGGCGCTGGTCCGGTTTCTCAATCAGCAATACCTTGACGTCGACGGCGAGCAAACGCCGCTGTTTGCCGGGGTGATGACCATTTTCGGGCACGGCAACGTGCTCGGCATCGGGCAGGCGCTGGAGCAGGATGCCGGTCATCTGCAGGTGCATCAGGGGTGTAACGAGCAGGGCATGGCGCACATCGCCGTCGGCTTTGCCAAACAGCACCGGCGGCGGCGGGTGTACGCGGTGACCACCTCGGTGGGGCCGGGGTCCGCCAATCTGGTGACGGCGGCGGCCACCGCCACCGCCAACCGCATTCCGCTGTTGCTGCTGCCGGGGGATCTGTTCGCCAGCCGTCAGCCCGATCCGGTGTTGCAGCAAATCGAGCAGTATCACGACGCGACCATCAGTACCAACGATTGCCTGCGGCCGGTGTCGCGCTACTGGGATCGCATCAGTCGTCCGGAGCAACTGATGAGCGCGCTGATCAATGCCATGCGGGTGCTGACCGATCCGGCAGACACCGGCACGGTGACGTTATGCCTGCCGCAGGACGTGCAGGCGGAAGCCTGGGATTATCCGGCGGCGTTTTTCCAGCGCCGTGTGCATCATCTGGAACGCCGTCCGCCGGACGTCGCCCGGCTGGCGCAGGCGACAGCACTGCTGGCGCGTAAACGCCGCCCGCTGTTGATTTGCGGCGGCGGGGTGCGTTATGCCGGCGCGCACAACGCTTTTCAGCAGTTTGCCGAGCGCTTTAATCTGCCGTTTGGCGAAACCCAGGCGGGCAAGGGTGCGCTGGTATCGACGCACCCGCTTAACGCCGGTGGCATTGGCGTCACCGGCGGGCAGGCCGCCAACCGGCTGGCGGCGCAGGCGGACCTGGTGATTGGCGTCGGCACCCGGCTGACCGACTTCACCACCGCTTCCAAATCGCTGTTTACCCACCCGCAGGTCGAATTTTTGCTGCTCAACGTGGCGGAGTTCGACGCGTTCAAACTGGATGCCACCGCACTGATCGCCGACGCTCGCGAGGGGCTGACGCAACTGACGCAGGCGCTGGACGCTCAGGGTTATCGCAGCGGCTGGGGGGACGAGATCGCGCAGGCGAGCCTCGACTGGCAACGGGAACGCCAGCGTCTGTTCGACCGGCGCGACGAAGACGGTCAGGGGCTGGAAATCGCCGGACATCTGGACGCGCAACTGGCGGAGTACCGCGAAACGCTGGGCACCCGGCTAACGCAAACCCGCGTACTGGGGCTGTTGAACGACGCGCTGGAAGACGACGCTATCGTGGTGGGCGCGGCCGGGTCGTTGCCCGGCGACCTGCAACGGCTGTGGCAGGTGAAAACGCCGGACAGTTACCATCTGGAGTACGGTTATTCCTGCATGGGCTATGAGATCGCAGCGGCGGTGGGCGCGCGGCTGGCGGCGCCGCGACAGCCGGTGTACGCGATGGTGGGCGACGGTTCTTATCTGATGCTGCACAGCGAGCTGCAAACCGCGGTGCAGGAAGGCATCAAGATAACCGTGCTGCTGTTCGACAACGCCGGGTTTGGCTGCATCAACAACTTGCAGATGAGTCAGGGCATGGGCAGCTTTTGCACCGAGAACCGGCGGCGCGACCGGGACAGCGGCAAGCTAACCGGCTCGCTGGTGACGGTGGATTTCGCCCGCAACGCCGAAAGCTACGGTTGTCGGGCGTGGACGGTGCGGGATGAGGCATCGTTGCTGCAGGCGCTGCGTGAGGCGCAGGCACACTCCGGCCCCTGTCTGCTGGATATCAAGGTGCTGCCGAAAACCATGACCCACGGTTACGACGCCTGGTGGAATACCGGCACCGCGCAGGTGGCGGACAAGCCGGCGATTGAAGCGGCGGCGCGCGAGGTGCGGTTACAGCGTTCGAAAGCACGACAGTATTAAGGCCGATGACCGACAAACCTTTTGGCGACGATGTCCTGCAATGATTCGCGCCGCCGGCGTAGATTCACCATGCCGCTATCAAGGCGGCATAGGACCTGTATAGCCGCAGACGATGCACAGGCCCGGCAACGCTGAGAACGGTGTAGCCGGGCTCGTGCGAAGGACGGGGCATTCCACCTGTTTTCCGTCACTGAATCGGAATATGCATATCGATATCCCAGAAGCCGTCGCTGTAGCCGTCATTAAGATAGACTTCGAAACAGGCGCGCGCTGGGTCGATGGTTTTACCATCGCCGAGTAACGCGGCAAAAAATGCCTGCCACGACATGCCGAAATCGTCGTTGGATACGCGCACGCGGGCAATCGCGTACTGACCTGCGGCGATTTCCGTGGTGATCGCCCCTTCGCCGTCGGCGGGCAGATGAAAATCGGCGGATACGCTTACCACGGTATCCGCTTCCAGTTTTTCAGGCGGCGTTTCTTGCGGGTTGCCGTAATAAACCGCAACCCATTCCAGCGGCTGCACCGCGTGTTCATCCACCCATTTCATCAGTTGCTCAAATCCTTGCGGCACCGTTTGTTCCCATGGGCCTACCAGATGGAACCCAGCCGCATGGCGTTTATCCACATGCTGAACGTTGTAATTCATAGCTGATCCTTACCAATATGATGACTGTGTATTTATACACCTTAATATATACCTCAATGTCGCGTGGACACGATGATCGTATTCCGTATGCGAGCGAACTCGCATTCTTGTCAGAAGAAGGCGCTGATGTCCCAGGCAGGAAAGAGATTGCATTAAAAACCGGCGGTGTATTTTTCGTCGGGTAATATTTATATTGTTTTAAAAATAATAGCCTGGAAATTATTAATTGGCCGATTATGAAAATAAGCCCGGCCGGAATTACACATTTAAGCGATGTATTACATCGACAAACGCGGATACGCCGCTGTTAATTTCGCTAAAGCCGCGCGAGAGGTCGTGTATTTTCTCTCTCTCATCCCCTAAGAACTGATTAATCTGATCCAACTGCTGGTACATTTGCTCAATTAACCGGGAATTATCTTCAACCATATGGGTGATTTTTTGCGTCGCGGCTGAGGTGGAGAGCGCCAGTTTGCGCACCTCTTCCGCCACCACGGAAAAGCCGCGTCCGGACTCGCCGGCCCGCGCGGCCTCAATCGCTGCATTAAGCGCCAGAATGTTGGTCTGGGAGGCGATGGCGTCGATGGTGCCGATCATCGCGCTGATGTTTTTGGCATGCTCGTGCAGGCGGGAGCCGATTTCCGAGGCCGATTGCACCTGAGTGGTAATCCGTTCGGCATTGTTGACCGTTTCCGTCAGCACTTCGCTGGCATTATGGGTGATTTGCGAGGTTTGTTCCGAGGTGGTCACCGCAATGTCCGCGATGCGCTTGGCGTTTTCGACCCGGGTGGTGATATCGGACGCGAATTTTATCACTTTGTAGACGTGTCCGTGGGCATCGAGAATCGGGTTATAGCTGGCTTCCAGCCACACCCGCTCATCCTGCGCGGTTTTACGCTCAAAACGGCCGACGAACGACTCGCCGTTATTGAGCTTGTCCCAGAAGCGCGGGTTTTCCCGGTAGAAGATGTCGTAGCAAAATATTCGGTGGTGCTGGCCTTGTATTTCTTCCTGGCTATAGCCCATGGTTTTCAGGAAGTTATCGTTGGCCCAGATGATGTGCCCTTCCGGGGTAAATTCAATCACCGCCAGTGAACGGTGCAGGGCGGAGAGAATGGCGTCTTTGTCCACCAGCGCCTGATGATTCTGGGTAATGTCGGACGCCAGTTTGATAACCTTAATCACCTCGCCGTTACGGTTTTTTACCGGAAAATAGGTGGCTCGCAGGAAGAACTTGTCATGCTGTTTGTTGTAGCGGTCGAATACGCCGGAAAAAGATTCGCCGTTGGCCAGCCGTCGCCAGAACTCACGGTAATTTTCCGACCTCACGTATTGAGGGTCGCAAAATATACGATGATGTTCGCCCTGTATTTCATCCAGCGTATATCCAAGCAGGTCGAGAAAAATCGGGTTGGCATAGAGAATGGTGCCATCAGGCATAAATTCGATATAAGCAATGCTTTGCTTAATCGCGTTCATATCATGTTCTGACGTGCTTGCCTTCGCTGCCGTAATCTTTTTTCCTTCTGTGCTCAGCACTTTTGATAATCCAAACATCGCCATCCCCTATATCGGAAACATATCAGTGACCTTTTTATGCCTGCAGCAATTTATGCCCTAAGTAATTTATGCGCTAAGCAAGGCGGGTTGCAGCAAGGGCTGCGTGCCTGCAACCTTAAGCACGACGGGTAAATGATGTTGAGTTGATAAGAAAGTAATAGTGCAGATTTAGATTTATGGCAGCCCTTCATGCTGTTTTATTCATTTTTGGCGGGTTATACCGTTTTAGCCGGGTTGACCGCGTTTCAGGCGTTGGCCTGACAGGCGCGGCATCAGCGTCGAAATGACAGCATCATCAGGCGTTACCGCACCGGTTTTTTCCAGAGCCTGTTTTGTGATGCCACGGCAATCAGTAAAATTTTTATTTCATGCCGATGCGTTGATGAGGCGGTCATGGCGCTCTGCAAGGCTTGACCTGCTGTTTTCACGATGGAAGCGCCATATTGCTTTGGCACGAGAGCCTGACCCGGTGATACCGGTTTTCCTGCTATATAACTCACCGCTTCAATTTCTATAGCCCGATCGGTTAATGTCTGTGTATACACCATTTTTTTGTATCTCAATTTTGCATTGATACCTCCATCGGCGATATTTATTTTTTGATAAAAAAGGTCATGGTTAATAGCGTGGAAGTAAATAACACTCTTTTTACTGATAGATTGTTCATCTGTTATCCCTTTGAAGATGTCCTCAGCAGCATGGCTTTTTAGGGACTAAATTAAATCTATTTTGTGTGGTCTTATATGGCTATCCTGAAAATTAACTGTCGATATTCCTCCATGTTTTTATGGATAGAATGAGAATGAATGGTTTATGGGTAATTGAATGCACTAAGTGGTTTTAATGGGTTTTTTATTATTGATTCATTAACTCCTGAAGCATTTTTTCAGGATTGTTCAGGAACGCACGCGTGATTTGATAGTGATCGGTGTCTTTATAATTCACCTGGGATATATTATCGCCATCAAACTGATAAATTAATGCATCCGGGTAGCCCAGAAGAATCGGTGAATGGGTGGCGATAATAAACTGCGAATCATCCAGAATAAGGTCATGCATTCTGGCGAGCATCGCCAACTGCCTGGCCGGCGATAGCGCGGCTTCCGGTTCGTCAAGCAGGTATAACCCTTTGCTGCCAAAGCGGTTCATCATTAATGAGAGAAAAGACTCGCCGTGCGACTGCTCATGTAACGAGTGGCCGCCATAGGAATTAATCACCGGCGGTCCAAAGGACGGTTCGGCATCAAGATGTTCAATTTCGGAGGCCAGATTAAAAAAGCTCTCGGCGCGGAAGAAGAATCCATTGCGGGGACGTTTAACGCCTTTGGCGATTCTCAGGTAACTGGATAGATTTGAGTGCGACGCCCGCGTACTGAAATTAAAATTTTGGGTGCCGCCTTCGGGGTTAAACCCGATTGCAACGGCAATCGCTTCCAACAATGTTGATTTTCCGCTGCCGTTCTCGCCAATAAAAAAGGTAACCTTGGGGTGCGGGTCAATAAAGTCAAACGAATGAATAGCTGGAATAGAAAATGGATAAAGGTCGAATGATTCCACCTTATCGCGGTTGAGAGAGATACGGCTGATATATTGATTTGAAATCATTCTGCGTCATTTCCTGCCATGGACAGCCCAAAAATATTCACTACCACACCGGGCTAATCATTCCAATAATTTTATTCCCGGCCACGTGGTTGTCAGTCACTTGCTAATGCAATATCCCGGGGATTCATCCGATTGCGTGAATTTTATCGAAAATCAGTAACTCCATTAATAGTAATGGTTATCATTATCAAGATCAACGGCGTTTTAGGAAAACCGATACTTAGGAAAATCGATAGCGATGTGTTTTTCAAAAACGATGGGTTTTCAAAAACGCTGTGGTGTTCAAAAAAGCTAGGCGAATGGCTGACGACAGGCAATCCGTGACAAACCGTGATAAAGACGGCTATTGAAATATTTATTTCATTTTCCTTCGCGGCAATAAGCGGCTGAACGGCGATGCCCGCACGCCGGCTGGCCGTTTTATCAATGCGCCAGCTGTAAGGCGCTACATCATCCTTCTTTACTAATTCCATGCCTTGATTACGTTTTTTTTCGTTCTGCAACGCGCTGGCGACCCGGTCGCGGTTTCGTGATTGTGCTAACACTATTTTGCTCATATGTCACCAAAATGTTACCTGGCGCGCAAAAACATAATTTCCAGTTTTACTGAAATTGAAATAAACGTTTTATTGTCTTTACTCTAACAAGCAGAACAGACCCTGACCCCTACAACTAACCAGTGATACCCCGCGGTATCGAGGGAGTAGCCATGTTTAACATTGCTTTACTGGGCGCCGGCCGCATCGGCCAGGTTCATGCCGTCAACATCGCCGAACATCTGGAAACCTGCCTCTATTCGGTGGTGGACCCCAACCTCGCCAACGCCCGGGCGCTGTCCGATAAGTATCAGGCCCGTCTGCAAACCGTCGACGAGGCGATGGCCGACCCGGCGGTACACGCGGTGCTGATCGCCTCCGCCACCGATACCCACGCCGACCTGATTGAGCTGGCCGCTCGCCACGGCAAAGCCATCTTCTGCGAAAAGCCGGTGCACCTGGATATCGCCCGGGTGCGCGACTGCCTGAAGGTGGTGGAACAGCAGCAGGTGCCGTTGTTCGTCGGCTTTAACCGTCGCTACGACCCGCAGTTCCGCCGGGTGAAAACGCTGGCGGGCGAAGGATGCATCGGCAAGCCCGAGTCGCTGATGATTATCTCCCGCGACCCGTCGCCGCCGCTGGCGGAGTATGTGAGCGTGTCCGGCGGCATGTTCCGCGACATGACCATCCACGATTTCGACATGGTGCGTTTCATCATGGGCGAAGAGCCGGTATCGGTATTCGCGCAGGGCAGCAATCTGGTGGACCCGGCCATCGGCGCGGCCGGCGACATCGATACCGCTTTTGTGGTGTTCAAATTCGCGTCCGGCGCGATGGCCACCATCGTCAACAGCCGCCGCTCCGGCTACGGCTACGACCAGCGGCTGGAACTGCACGGCGAGCGCGGCGTGCTGAGCGCGGGCAATATCCGTGAAAATCAGGTGGAACACTGGGGCGATGCGGGATGCCTCGCCGCCAAACCGGAACACTTTTTCTTGCAGCGTTACCGCGATGCCTACGCGGCGGAATGGCGTCATTTCGTCGAGGTGCTGCACGGGCGAACCCAGCCCGAGTGCAGCGGCGTCGACGGCGAGCGGGCGCTGTATCTGGCCGACAAAGCGCTGGAGTCGCTGGCAACGGGGCGTGCGGTTTCGCTCTGACATAACCGGGGGCCGATTATTGCCGCGGCCCCTGACATAACGATATGAATTAAATAACAGCATAACATAACAGCATGACCTGACCTTCTACCTACACCCAAATACAGAGACAACACCATGAAAAAGATAACCATCATGGCCGCCGCGATGGCCTTCACGATGTCGTCCGGTCTGGCGCAGGCCCAGAACGAACAGATTGTGTTCAGTACGCCTAATCTGGCGATGCCATTCGAAGTTCACATGCAGCGCACCGCGGTCAAGGCCGCTAAAGAATTGGGCGTTAACCTGCAGGTACTGGACAGCCAGGGCAGTTCCCCGAAACAGGTAGCGGATCTGGAAAACGCCATCACCCGCGGCGCGCAGGGCTTTGTGGTGTCGCCCAACGACGTCAATGCGGTGTCGGGCGCGGTAACGGAGATTCAGGACGCCAAATTGCCGGTGGTCACGCTGGACCGTTCGGTGAAGACCGACAAGAAAGTGCCGCACTTCGGCGCCAACAACTACAAGGGTGGTCAGGCGATTGCCGATTTCGTCAAAGCGCGCTTTCCGAACGGCGCCGACATCGTGCTGCTGACCGGCCAGCCGGGGTCGTCATCCAACATTGAACGCACCCAGGGCATCCGCGACAGCCTGAAAGCCGGCGGCAGCAAGTACCGTCTGGTGGCGGATCAGACCGGCAACTGGATGCGCTCCGAAGGGATGCGCATTGTGGAAAGCGTATTGCCGTCGCTGCCTAAACGCCCGCAGGTGATTCTGTCCGCCAACGACGACATGGCGCTGGGGGCGATCGAAGCGCTGCAAAGCCAGGGGCTGAAGCCGGGCGAGGTAATGGTGACCGGGTTTGACGCGGTGCCGGAAGCGCTGGCTCGGGTGCGTGACGGCTGGCTGTCGGTGACCGCCGATCAGCGCCCCGGCTACGCGGTGACGCAGGCGATGACCCAACTGACCAACAATATTCGCACCAAGTCGCCGATCACCGGCGCGGATTACCCGCCGACCATGATCACCAAAGACAACCTCAACGACGCGGAACGTATCGGCGAAGCGGGCAAATAAGCGGACACACCACTCACTCACCGGCCGGGCGGCCGGTGATGACGGAGGGCTATCCCATGACTGAACCCTTACTGGCTATCACCGATCTGGCCAAGAATTTCTCCGGCGTCTGGGCGCTGAACAAGGTGCAACTGACGGTGCTGCCGGGAGAAATCCACGCCTTGCTGGGCGAAAACGGCGCCGGCAAGTCTACGTTGCTCAAGGCGCTGGCCGGGGCGCAACCCCAGACCAGCGGCGATATCCGCTTCAACGGCGAACTCTTGTCGCCGCAGGACTCGCCGGTGGAACGGCAGAATCGCGGCATCGTCACCATCTATCAGGAATTCAACCTGCTGCCCAATATGACGGTGGCGGAAAACATGTTTCTCGGCCGCGAGCTGCAACGCAGCCGGCTGTTTGTCGATGCGCAGGCGGTCAATCAGGAAGCCCGCACGGTGCTGGAGTATCTGCAACTGAACATAGCGCCGACCACGCAGGTGGCGCGGTTGAGCGTGGCGCAGCAGCAGATGGTGGAAATCGCTCGCGCATTGACCCTCAACGCCCGGTTGATCGTGATGGATGAACCCTCCGCCGCGCTGAGCGACAGCGAGGTGGAGAGCCTGCACCGGGTGGTGCGCGAGCTGAAAGCGCGCGGCGTCAGCGTGATTTATGTCACCCACCGGCTGCACGAAGTGTTCCAGCTGTGCGACCGCTTCACCGTATTACAGGACGGCCGTTACACCGGCTCCGGCAACGTGGCCGACATCGATGTGGCGGGCATCATCCGCATGATGGTCGGGCGCGACGTGGTGTTCACCCGCCGCCCGCCGTCGGAAACCCATCATCAGGACAAACCGGTGCGGCTGGCGGTGAAAGGGCTGTGTCGGGAAAAACCGCCGCTCGACCCGCACGGCATCGCGCTCGACCACATCGGTTTTCAGGTTCATGAGGGGGAGATCCTCGGCATCGCCGGGTTGGTGGGCGCCGGTCGCACCGAGGTGGCGCGCTGCCTGTTCGGCGCCGACCCGTTTACCTCCGGTGAATTCTGGCTCGACGGCCAGCCCTACCGGCCGGTCGACCCGCTGCACGCGCTCGATCAGGGCATCGCGCTGGTGCCGGAAGATCGCAAAAAAGAGGGCGCGGTGCTGGGCCTGTCGATCCGCAACAACCTGTCGCTCTCCAGCCTGTCGTCGCTGCTGCGCTGGCGCTACTTCGTCGACACTCGCCGCGAAGACGACCTGATCGAATCCTACCGGCAGGCGTTGCGCATCAAGATGGTGGACAGCGAGCAGGAGGTGCGCAAGCTCTCCGGCGGCAACCAGCAGAAAGTGATTCTGGCGCGCTGTATGGCGCTCAACCCCCGGGTGCTGATCGTCGATGAACCGACGCGCGGCATCGACGTCGGCACCAAGTCCGAAGTGCATCAGGTGCTGTTCGATATGGCGAAACGCGGTGTGGCGGTGATCGTGATTTCCTCCGATCTGCCGGAGGTGATGGCGATTTCCGATCGCATCATCACGCTCAGCGAAGGCCGGATCACCGGCGAACTGCACGGCGATGACGCCACGGAAGAGCGGCTGATGACCCTGATGGCCATCTGCCATGACGCACAACAGGCCGCATAACGGAGATACCATGAGCATGCAGCAACCCTTATCCCGTACTAAACTGCCGACGCCGGCTAACGGCCGGGGACGCATCGACCCGATCGCTTTCTTCGAACGTTTCGGGGTGTTCATTTTCATGATCCTGCTGCTGATCTTTTTTCAGTCGCAGAACAGCAACTTCCTGACCGAGCGCAACATCACCAACATCCTTACCGAGGTGTCGATCTACGGCATCATGGCGGTGGGCATGACCTTTGTGATCCTGACCGCGGGTATCGACCTGTCGGTCGGGTCGATTCTGGCGGTGTGCGCCATGACCGCCGCCTACGTGATCAAAGGCGATAATTTCACCACCGTCGACGCGCAAGCCTGGGGCGGCATGAGCTGGCTGGTGGGGTTGGGCATCTGCCTGGCGATGGGCACGGTGATCGGCTTTCTGCACGGGCTGGGCGTTACCCGCCTGCGGTTGTCGCCGTTTATCGTCACGCTGGGCGGCATGACCATCTGGCGCGGCCTGACGCTGGTGATCAACGACGGCGCGCCGATAGCCGGGTTTGACCCCGGTTACCGCTGGTGGGGACGCGGCGAACTGCTCGGCGTCTCCATTCCAATCTGGATCTTCGCGCTGGTGGCGCTGATCGGTTGGCTGGCGCTGCATAAAACCCGCTGGGGGCGTTTCGTCTACGCCATCGGCGGCAACACCGAGGCGGCGCGGTTGGCCGGGGTCAACGTGCAGCGGGTGCTGGTCAGCGTCTACGTGGTGATCGGCGCGCTGGCGGGGCTGGCGGGCTTTATTCTCAGCGCCCGGCTGGGTAGCGCCGAAGCGGTGGCCGGTATCTCGTTCGAACTGCGGGTGATCGCCTCGGTGGTGATTGGCGGCACCTCGCTGATGGGCGGCTACGGGCGTATCAGCGGCACCATCATCGGCTCCATCATCATGGGGATCCTGATTAACGGGCTGGTGCTGATGAACGTTTCCGCCTACTACCAGCAGATTATCACCGGCCTCATCATCGTGCTGGCGGTAGCGTTTGATACCTACGCCAAGAGCCGGCGCGGCGCCATCTGACACAGGGAGCGACAGGCATGAAACAGGTACGAATCGGTTTGATCGGCACCGGCTACATCGGCCGTGCCCACGCCATCGCTTACGCGCAGGCGCCGGTGGTGTATGCGCTGAAAGGGCAACTGGTGTGCGAAATGCTGGCGGAAGTCTCGCCGGAGCTGGCGGCAAAGCGGGCGCAGGAACTGGGTTTCGCTCGTTCCACCGGCGACTGGCATCAACTGGTGGCCGACCCGGCCATCGACGTGGTGGATATCTGCGCGCCTAATTTTCTGCATCAGGAAATGGCGATGGAAGCAATTCGCCACGGCAAGCACGTCTATTCGGAAAAACCGCTGGCGCTCAACGCCGCCGAGGCGCGCGAGATGGTGGATGCCGCCCGTCGGGCCGGGGTGAAAACGCTGGTGGGGTTCAACTACATGAAGAACCCGGCGGCGCAACTGGCGAAAGAGATTATCGCGCGCGGCGAGATCGGCGACATCACCCATTTCTACGGCACCCACAACGAAGACTATCTGGCCGACCCGCTAAAACCGGCGGACTGGCACTGTTTTCGGCACACCGCCGGGCTGGGCGCGTTGGGTGACGTGGGGGCGCACATCGTCAATATGGCGCACTACCTGGTGGGCGAGATTACCGAGGTATGCGGCGATCTGCAGACGGTGGTCACGCAGCGGCCGGTTAGCGCCGGTTCCGCCGAGCGGGTGACGGTGGAAAACGAGGATCAGGCGCATGCGATGGTGCGCTTCGCCGGCGGCGCGCGCGGGGTGATCGAAACTTCAAGGGTGGCGTGTGGGCGCAAAATGGGGCTGAGCTATGTCATCACCGGCACCCGCGGCGCCATCAGCTTTACTCAGGAGCGGATGGCGGAGCTGAAACTGTATCGGCATGACGACCCGGTTAACCGACAGGGGTTTCAGACCTTGCTGATCGGGCCGCAGCACCCGGAGTACGCCGCATTCTGCGCCAGCGCCGGGCACGGCGTCGGCTTTAACGATCAGAAAACCGTCGAGGTGCGCGACCTGATCGACGGCATCGCCGCCGACCAGCCGCTGTGGCCCGATTTTGAAGAAGGCTGGCGCGTCTCCCGGGTGCTGGATGCCATCGTGCTGTCGCATCAGGCCGCGCGCTGGGTGGCGGTGCATGAGGCGGGATAACGGTCGTGCCGACGTGTTGTCGATTTCCTTTTTTGACTTGCAGGAATGGACGTTATGAGTACGCAAAAGCAGTTTGACGTGATTTGTATGGGGCGAGTGGCGGTGGACCTGTACGGTCAACAGATCGGGTCGCGCCTGGAAGACATGGGCAGCTTCGCCAAATATCTGGGCGGTTCTTCCGGCAACGTGGCCTACGGCACCGCCCGGCAGGGGCTGCGCTCCTCCATGCTGGCGCGGGTGGGCGACGAGCACATGGGGCGCTTTCTGCGTGAAGAGTTGCAGCAGGTCGGCTGCGACACCAGCCACTTGATCACCGACCCGACACGGCTGACCGCGCTGGTGCTGCTCGGCATCAAGGATCGGGAAACCTTTCCGCTGATCTTCTACCGCGATAACTGCGCCGATATGGCGATCACGCCGGAAGACGTCAGCGAGGATTACATCGCTTCGTCGCGCTGTCTGGCGATCACCGGCACCCATCTGTCGCATCCGAATACCCGCGAGGCGGTGCTGACCGCGCTGCGTTACGCCCGCCGCCACGGCGTGAAAACGGTGCTGGATATCGACTACCGGCCGGTGCTGTGGGGGCTGACCTCGCCGGGCGACGGCGAAACCCGTTTCATCGAGTCCGCGGCGGTGACGGCGCAACTGCAACAGGTGCTGAACCTGTTCGATCTGATCGTCGGTACCGAAGAGGAATTTCATATCGCCGGTGGCAGCACCGACACCCTACAGGCGTTGCGTCAGGTGCGGGCGCATACCGCGGCGGAACTGGTGTGCAAGCGCGGCCCGCTCGGTTGTTCGGTGTTCACCGGCGACATTCCGGCGTCGCTGGATGAGGGCATTACCGTCAAAGGCGTGCGCGTCGAGGTGCTCAACGTGCTGGGGGCGGGCGATGCCTTCATGTCCGGCCTGCTGCGCGGTTATTTGAGCGGCGAGGGTTGGGAAAAAGCCTGTGCCTACGCCAACGCCTGCGGCGCGCTGGTGGTGTCTCGCCACGGCTGTGCGCCGGCGATGCCGAGCCGCATCGAACTGGATAACTATCTGGCGCGCGCCCATGCGGTGCCGCGGCCGGATCTGGACCCGGAGCTGAACCATTTACATCGCGTCACCACCCGCCGTCAGCGCTGGGAAGAGCTGTGCGTGATTGCCTTTGATCATCGCATCCAACTGGAAGAAATGGCGCTGGCCTGCGGCGCCGAACGCAGCCGGATCCCGGCGCTCAAACAGTTGATTCTTCAGGCCAGCCAGCAGGCGGCGCAGCAAGCCGGGCTGCTGGGTGATGCCGGGTCGCCCGACAAAGCCGGATTAGCGGCCGGCAGAGCCGGATTAACGCCCGGCAAAGCCGGATTATTGTGCGACGGCACCTTCGGGCAGGGCGCGCTTAATACCATTACCGGGCAGGGCTGGTGGATCGGCCGCCCGATCGAACTGCCTGGCTCGCGCCCGCTGGCGCTGGAACACGGCAACATCGGTTCGCAACTGGTGAACTGGCCGCTGGAGCACATCGTGAAGTGTCTGGTGTTTTTCCATCCGGAAGACGACAGCCCGTTGCGGCTGGCGCAGGAACGGCAGGTGACCGAGGTCTATCGCGCCTGCTGCCAGTCCGGCCATGAACTGCTGCTGGAGGTGATTCTCCCGGCCGATATGCCGCGCAGCGACGATCTGTATCTGCGGGCGATCCAGCGTTTCTACAATCTTGGCATCCGACCGGACTGGTGGAAACTGCCGCCGTTGTCCGCCGACGGCTGGCAGCGGCTGGAACATCTGCTGGCCGAGCGCGATCCCTATTGTCGCGGCGTGGTGATCCTCGGGTTGGACGCGCCGATCGAGACATTACGGCAGGGGTTCAACGCCGCCGCCGGTCAATCGGTGGTGAAAGGGTTTGCGGTGGGGCGCACGCTGTTTGCGCAGCCGGCGCAGCAGTGGCTGCGCGGCGACATCAACGACGAACGGTTGATCGCCGACGTCAAAAATAACTACCTGCAACTGATCGCCCTGTGGCGTCAGCGCGGTTAAATCCATTTAATGAGAGGGAATCGAGAATGACTGTTCAACTGGGTATCAATCCGCTGACCTGGACCAATGACGACCTGCCCTCGCTGGGCGCGGAAACCCCGCTGGAAACCTGCCTGAGCGAAGGGCGTCAGGCCGGTTTCGCCGGGTTTGAACTGGGCAACAAGTTCCCGCGCCAGTCCGGCGTGCTGGGGCCGATTCTGAAAAAACACGGGCTGAGTCTGGTTTCCGGCTGGTATTCCGGCCAGTTGCTGACTCGTTCGGTCAAAGAGGAAATCGCCGCGGTGCAGGATCACCTCAATCTGTTGCGTGAGCTGGGCGCCACCGTGCTGGTGTTCGCCGAGGTCACCGGAGCCATTCACGGCGAGCAGGGCACGCCGGTGCATTTGCGCCCGCGTTTCCCGGCGGCGCGCTGGCAGGAGTATGGCGATAAGCTCAGCGAATTCGCCCGCTATACCGAGCAGCAGGGGGTGCAAATCGCCTATCACCACCATATGGGCACGGTGATTGAAACCGCCGACGACGTAGACCAACTGATGACCCACACCGGGCCGGAAGTGGGCCTGCTGCTGGATACCGGTCATCTTACCTTTGCCGGCGCCGACCCGCTGGCGGTGGCGCAGCGCTGGGCGCAACGCATCAACCATGTGCATTGCAAAGACATTCGCTCCGAGGTGCTGAAAGAGGTGAAGAACCGCAAGTCCAGCTTCCTTGATGCGGTGCTGAGCGGCGTGTTCACCGTGCCGGGCGACGGCTGCGTCGATTACCCGTCGCTGTTCCGGCTGCTTAAAACCCATGATTATCAGGGCTGGCTGGTGGTGGAAGCCGAACAGGACCCGGCGGTGGCGCATCCGCTGACTTATGCCACTATGGGGTTTAACAATCTGCAGCGGTTTGCCCGCGATGCGGGTCTGATCTAACTGTTGCAGGCAGGGAGGTGGGCGATGTCTGAATTACTGTCCCGTTATCATGCGCCGGATGAGCAGGGCCGCATCCAGCAGATTACCCCGGCTCGCGCGGGCTGGCGTCATGTTGGGTTTGAGGTTTACCAGTTGTCGACCGGCGCGACGCTGGTGCTGCCGGCGGTGGCTGAGGAGCGCTGTCTGGTGTTGGTGGGCGGCCGGGCGACGGTGGCGACGCCGCAGGCGCGGTTTGAGCATATCGGCGATCGCATGAACCCGTTCGAGCGCAAGAAGCCCTGGGCGGTGTACGTTTCGCCGGGGGAAACGGTGACCATCACCGCCGATACGCCGCTGGAACTGGCGGTTTGCGCCGCGCCGGGGTGGAGCAACTATCCCACCCGGTTGATCGCCCCGCCGGACATCGGCGCGGAAGCGCGAGGCGTCGGGCGCAACCGGCGCTTCGTGCACAATATCCTGCCGGAGGACAAGGTGGCGGACAGCCTGCTGGTGGTGGAGGTCTACACCGACGAAGGTTGCACCAGTTCTTACCCCAGCCACAAGCACGACGTGGACAACCCGCCGCAGGAAACGTATCTGGAAGAAACCTACTATCACCGGCTCAACCCGCCGCAGGGGTTCTGCCTGCAACGGGTTTACACCGAGGATCGCGCGCTGGACGAGTGCATGGCGGTGTACGACCGGGACGTGGTGATGGTGCCGCGCGGTTATCATCCGGTGGCGACGCTGGCGGGGTACGACAGCTACTACCTCAACGTGATGGCTGGGCCGGTGCGCCAGTGGCGTTTTAGCTGGGAGCAGGACCACCAGTGGGTGAACAGCGCGGAATATGCCGTGCGGCATAGTGGATAGAGCGACGGATGAGACTTGTTGTGCAAACGTCTTGAATTCAAGGTGAGAGGTTTTTCCGGCGTCAAAAACTGTGCTGAGGTGGGCGACTTCGCCGGATGCGCGGCAGGGAAGCCGCGCAAGCTCGTGCCGCGTTTGGAACGCGTCACGAGCGGTCCGAACAGCGAAGGCGAACGCCGAAGGAACCGCGCAGCGGCACAGTTTAGCCCCTAGCCAGTGGTCAAGGAGAGGCGGCGTTTGAGCCTCTCCTTGTCGTGCGTGCGGTGACGTTGCAAAGGGACAACGGACGTTATCACGCACGAAACTTTTCCACTGTCCTGACATAAATTTGCCAGTAATAAAACAACCCGGCTGTTGTTCAACAGCCAGTCCAGATTTAATACCCCATTCTCGCTTTTCTGACTTCTTCCCCCAACTGCCATACCGCCATCGCGTAATGCACGCTGTTGTTGTAGCGGGTGATGGCGTAGAAGTTCGACAGGCCGTACCAGAACTGGTAGTAGCTGCCCATGTCGAGGCGCAGCAGGCTGGCTTCCTGCACAGCGCCTAATGAGGCGGTCGGGCGTAGCCCGGCGGCCGCCAGCGTCGACAGCGAATAGCGGGTCTTGAAGCCGGTTTCCAGCGCGAAGGTCTGGCCGCTGGCGGTCACCGCCACCTGTCCGCCAGGCTGCCAGCCGTTTGATTTGAAGTAGTTAGCGACGCTGCCGATGGCGTCTACCGGGTCCCACAGATTGGGAATGCCGTCGCCGTTGAAATCCACCGCGTATTTCTTGAATGCGGACGGCATGAACTGGCCGTAGCCCATCGCGCCGGCAAAGGAGCCGCGCAGCGACAGCGGGTCAAAACCGTCTTCCCGCGCCATCAGCAGAAAATACTCCAGCTCGCTTTGGAAGTACGCGGCGCGGCGTGGGTAGGCGAAGGCCAGCGTCGCCAGCGCATCCAGAATGCGGGTTTTGCCCATCACCCGGCCCCAGCGGGTTTCCACCCCGATAATACCGACGATGATCTCCGGCGGTACGCCGTAGACCTGCTGGGCGCGATCCAGCGCGTCCTGATACTGGTTCCAGAACGCCACGCCGTTCTGCACGTTATCCGGGGTGATGAACTGTTTGCGATAGCGCAACCAGGCGCCATTGGGAATGTTGGAAGGGGTTGCCGTTGACGGCGACGGCGCCTGTTTGTCCATCAGCCGGATCACCCAGTCCAGCCGCTGCGCCTGTGCCAGCACATCGTGCAGTTGCTGGCGTTCGAAGCCATACTGCCGCGCCATTTTGTCGACGAAACGGTCCACATCCGGGCTGTTGGCGAAATCGCCGCTGGTCAGCAGACCGCCGGCGTGAGCGGGGGATAACAAAAAGCCGCCGGATGGAGCGTTGGCGGCGGGCGTACCGATAATTTCAGCCCCGGCGGGCTCAGCGGATTTATTGCTGCAGGCGGACAGCGCCAGCAACAGCGGAAAAACAGCAACCAGGCGACGCATCAGATATCCATATAATTTGGTCAAAAACAACGTGGCGGCCATGGTAGCGCAACGTCCATAGGGAAAAAACCGAATTGTGGGTCCGATTGACGGCATCGGCGATTATGCATCCGGCTGCTGTTCCTGCTCCATAATCCGAATCAGGTGGTCGGTAAACGCGGAAACCGCTTTCGGCAGCGTGCGGCCTGCCAGCGTGTTCAGTTCGATGTTGAGTCCGTTTAGGTCCTGACCGGTAATCGGCACCGCCACCATATCGTGATCCTTCAGGTATTGCCGCACCACCAGCTCGGTGGAGATGACCACGCCGTCGCAGTAACGGGCGAACGCCAGCAGGGCGCTGATGGAGGTGGTTTCAAACGCCGGATCGATCAGCAATCCCTGACGGCTGCAGCAGGCGTCGAATAGCCGCCGGGTCAGGATGTGGCGAACCGGCACGCCAAGCGGATAACCCGCCAGTTGCGACAGGCGCAGGCTCGATTTCTCCGCCAGCGGATGGTGGCGCTGCATCACCGCCACCAGCGGCGAATGCAGCCGGTAGGCGACATGAATGTTGGCGGTTGGTATCTGACTGAACGTCAGCCCGATGTCGCTTTCGCCCTCATTCAGCCGGCGCGCCACTTCTTCGGCCGTCGCCACCAGTAGCTGAAAGCGAATATAGGGGTAATGCCGGCGAAACGAGGCGATCGCCATCGGAATAAAATCCAGGCTAAATCCCGCCGTGGACACAATGCGTACGTCACCGCGGCGCAAACCCTGCAACTCCCGAATTTCCTGCGTCACTTGCTCGGTTTCCAACTGATTGCGAAAGGCGTAGGCCGCCAGCAGTTCTCCGGCGGCGGTGGGGATCATACCGCTTTTCCGCCGCTCAAACAGCGTGGTGTTGAGCCGGTCTTCCAGCCCGCTGACCTGGCGGCTGATGGCGGAGCCGGCCACGTTGAGCCGCAAGGCGGCTTCACTGATGGAACCACAACGCACCACTTCCAGAAAATAGCGCAGGGCGGTGTCCTGCAGATAACGTGCGGTCATGCGATTCCCTCAATGATTGAAGTTTGCCATTTCGGCAATGAGGTGGTGAAAAAGTTGAAATAGCAGTATGGATGGCGGGTGTTTAGTATGCAATCAGGAGGTGTTATCGGCACAGGAAAAGGTGTCGCAGAACGTACTGGCTTCAGACAATGAACACATCACACAGAGGACTCGGGGCAGATGGGGTATTACACGAGAAAAAAATCATATTGGGTGCTGTTCCTGCTTTATATCGGCTGGTGCGTGGCTTTTATCGATCGCGTGGTGCTGAGTATGGGCTCGACTCAGATGGCGAAAGAGCTGTCGCTGTCGCCCAGCGAGGTTGGGCTGGTGCTGAGCGCGTTTTATTTTTGGCTTCTGGTTGATGCAGTTGCCCGGCGGCTGGCTGGCGGACCGCTTTGGCGCCAGGGTGGTGGTGGCGATGGCGATAGCCATGTGGTCGCTGTTTACGTTCCTGACCGGTATCGCCTGGTCGTTGACGGCGTTACTGGTGATTCGTTTTCTGTTCGGGTTGGGGGAAGGCGCCTACCCTTCCGCTTCCGTCAAGAATGCGGCGGAGCAGTTCCCGCCGAGTGATAAACCGCGCATGACCTCGCTGCTGATGTCTTCCAACTATGTGGGCAGCATGATTGCGCCGTTGCTGATCGCGCCGCTGATTCTGGCGTTGGGCTGGCGTCATGCGTTCATGGTGATTGGTCTGTTCGGTATCGCCTTCGTGCTGGTCTATACCCTGACCGTCAGCGCCAGGCCGGCATGGGTGTCCGATGAACCGGAGCGCCTGAGCGGTGCGGAGTGGCGCGACGTGATGAAAAATCCGCTGTTATGGCGGCTGGCGGCGGTCTGGTTCGGCCTGAGTTTGATCAACAAGGGGCTGGACTCCTGGATGCCGATTTACCTGATGACCGAACGCCATCTGGACCTGAAAGCGGTGGGGGTACTGTTGCCAATTCCCTACGTGATGGCCGGGGTGGCGACCGCCTGCGGCGGCTGGGTGATGACCCGTTTCTTTGATGGCCGCGAGCGGCTGATGCTGATGGGATGCGCTTTGCTGACCGCCCTGTTCCTGTATCTGATGTACAGCGCGTCGACCGTTACCGCCGTGGTGATAGCGCAGTCCTGCGCCTACTTTTTCAAATCGTTCGTGCTGGCGATCGCCGTGGCGCTGCCGACCAAGGTACTGGCTTCGCGCATGGTGGGGTCCGGCATCGGGGTGATCAACGTTGGCGGTCAGGCGGCCGGGTTTATCGCGCCGCTGGTCATTGGCGCGATGGTGGAGTATTTCGGCTATCCCTCGGCGTTTTTGTTTCTCATGGCGGCAGCCGCGTTCTCGGCGGTGGTGAGCCTGACTATTCATACGCGCCCGTCGGCGAAAACCGACATGGCAGCGCAGGTTTGACGTTAAACGTGTTGTGAAGGACAGAGGATGAAAATAGACAAAATTGTATTGCGTCAGATGAAAATGACGCTGAAAACCCCGTTTACCACCAGCTTTGCCACCCAGACGGAAAAGTACTTCACCGTAGTGGAAGCGCATAGCGGCGATGTGGTGGGCTACGGCGACTGTTCGGCGATTTCACTACCGTTTTACAACGAGGAAACCAACGTTACCGCCTGGCACATCATGCGCGATTTTCTGGTGCCGATGTTGCGTCAGGTCGGCGAGATTCGCCATCCTTCCGAGGTGCGCGACATTTTTGCGCCGGTACGCCGCAACAATTGCGCCAAGGCGGCGGTGGAGGGCGCGATATGGGACGCCTACACCAGGCAAAAACAGACGCCGCTGTGGCGTGAACTGGGCGGCGTGCGCGATCGGGTCGAAGCGGGTGTGAGCATCGGTATTCAGCCGACGCCGGCGGATTTGGTGCGTGTGGTGGCGGGCTACCGGGAAGAAGGCTATCGCCGTATCAAGATTAAGATCAAACCGGGTAAGGATCTGGCCTATATTCAGGCGCTGCGCAGTGGATTCGGCGACATTACCCTGATGGTGGACGCCAACTCCGCCTACTCGCTGGACGATATTCCGCTGTTCCGTGAGTTCGACAAATACAACCTGCTGATGATCGAACAACCGCTGGCGCACGACGATATCGTCGATCACCGCAAGTTACAGGCGGCGATTGAGACGCCGATCTGCCTGGATGAGAGCATTGCTTCGGTGGACGATGCCCGCAAAGCCATTGAGCTGGGCAGCGGCCGCATCATCAATATCAAGGTGGCGCGGGTGGGCGGCATCACCGAAACCAAACTGATCCACGATTTCTGTCAGGATGCCGGCGTTCCGGTATGGTGTGGCGGCATGCTGGATACCGCGGTGGGTAAGGCGCACAACATTGCGGTCGCGACGCTGCCCAATTTCCTGCTGGCGCATGACATTCCGCCGTCATCACGCTACTGGGCGCAGGACTTCATGCTGCCGGAAGTGACGCTGGATCAGGACAGCATGGTGGCGGTGCCGGATAAGCCGGGCATCGGCTTTGAGATCAATCCGGAACTTTATGCTCGTTATTGCTACGGTGAGGAAACCATCCACTTTTAATTACCGGGGAAAGCGGCTGCGGCCGCTCGCTACCGCGCTACAGTCGCCAATAACTGCGCCACCGTCGCCAATAGCGATGTTCCGATTGCCGGCGTCGGATAACGGCAGGCGATGCGTTCGTCCGAATGTGGTGAAAAACCTTCTGGAATATTGTGATGTTTATCACGAAAATATCCGGACTGAGAGCCCGGTATGCGCCCGTTTACGGCACATACCGGGACAGATTCACCCGTGCAGGGACATTACATGAACGTGATTGGAATCATCATGTCATCGGGGAAAGCCTCCGTTGACGTTGCGCTGTATACACTGTTGCCGATTATGGTCGTGATGCTGGTCATCATGCGTTTTCTGGAAGTGAAAGGCGTTGTCGATGCGCTGGTTCGGTGGATGGCGCCGATTCTTAAGCCCTTCGGGCTAACCGGTATGAGCACCTTTGCGCTGATTCAGCTCAACTTTGTCAGTTTTGCCGCGCCGCTGGCGACGCTGTCGATAATGGATAAGCGCGGCGTGTCCGATCGCCATATGGCGGCAACGCTGGCGATGGTGTTCGCGATGGGGCAGGGCAACGTATTTTATCCGCTGACGCCGTTTGGCCTGCACTGGGCGGCGGCCATCGTAATATCGATTATCGGCGGGCTGGCGGCGGCCGCGCTGACCTACCATGTGCTGGGGCGCAAATTATCCGCCGTGGAAGGCGGGCGTTCCGGCGACGTTCCGGCCGAAGAGCCGGCGGCCAGAGGCGTTATCGGCATCATTAATAGCGCGGGGGCGGATGCCATCAGACTGGCGCTCGGATCGGTGCCGATGCTGATTCTCTCTATGACGATTGTCGGCATACTGGAATCCGCCGGCGCGGTGACGGCGCTTGAGCGCTTTTTCTCGCCGCTGCTGGCGTCGGCCAATATTTCTCCTGTTTTCGTGATGCCGACGCTGGTGAAATGTCTGGCGGGCGGCACCGCTTATTTTGGCGTGATGTCAGATCTGATTCAGCAGGGAAAAATGACCGCCAGTCAGATCAATGCTTCCGCCGGTCTGTTGATACAGACCTTTGATTTACCGGGCATCGGCATTTTTCTGGGGGTTGGTTCCCGCTTCACCCGCCTGTTCCGCTACGCCGCGCTCGGGGCTGTGTTCGGCATTCTGGTCAGAACCCTGTTGCACGTGGCGGTGTTTTAGGCGGCGTCGCGCATCATTGCGGGACACCGTCTGGGATCAGGTGACGGTAGTATCAGGTAATGGTGTTCCCGCACTGACCGCAAAACTTCGCGCCAGCCTGTACCGAGGTGCCGCATTGCGGGCAAGCTGCCGGCACGAGCGATGAGCCACATTGCTGGCAGAAACGCGCGGTGGCGGCATTGAGCGACCGGCAATTCGGACAACTCATCCCCGCGTTGTTCCCGGTTGGGTAACGGTCATGAGAATCACGATGGCCGTTGCCGTGATGATATCCGTGATGCCCCTCCGTGATGACCGCCAAATAATTTGTCAAAAATACCCATAGATATTTCTCCGCGCACTGTTGGAATTTGCCAGACGACCGACGCTGTGGATAAGCGCCACCCGTTGTATGCGGCTTATTCAACACCCTGTAGTTACTATAGGGTCAAGCGTTACTATAGGGTCAAGAGTTATTACAGGGGCAAGAGTTACTACAGGGTCAAGCGGGAAACATTTTTCCGAGCGCTCCCGTTTTCTGAAAGGATTCAGACTGCCAGAACAACAACAGTTTGATGCCACACCGGGCGGCTTGATTCAGCCATTTATGAATAAGATTGTTTATTGGTGAGTCATCCAGCGCGTTTAAAGAAACAACGGCGGTTATTGTCCGGACAGTATCTGAACGAATACGATCGGTAAGTCCGCATTGATGTGGAAGAAAAATCATAGGTTAACGATACTTCCCACGACGCGATATTCCATCTTGCTGTGCTATACCCGCATGGTTAGTATCTGGCGCAGCGGTGCCTTGTATTTTCCCCGGCCTTGTTGTGGCCGGGGTAAGGGAATGATTGAGACGGAAAGGAATAGTACAGTATTTATAAAAAAAATCAGTTAACTGCGTCTGACACTATTCTTTTACGCTTAAATCAATATCGCCAAAATACCGTTTCTTGATACTGGAAAATTCACCGCTGTTCATTATGTTTTTCAGGCCCTGATTGAGCATCTGCTTTGTTTCCGTATCGCCTTTGCGTATACCGTATGCTGAACCGATACTGAACAAATCCGCATCGGTTATTTCCGGGCCTTTTAACTCAAAATCCTTACCTTCCGGGGTTTGCAGGAATCCGAATGTCAGAGCAACCGATGGGCTCAGCGCACCGTCAACCCTCCCGGCATATAAATCTTCGTAAATGGCTTCCTGATCAGGGTAGGTTATAACGTTAACCCCTTCCGGCAGCCAGTGTTTGTTGGCGTAGGCCTCCTGAATGGTTCCTTGTTGTACCGCTATATTTTTCCCTCGCAGCATGTCGACCTGAGGAAGAAGGTTAGCCTCTTTCCTGGCGACAAATCGGGTTGGTATATGAAAAAGATAGTCGCTGAAATCTATCGATTCCTTTCTCTTTTTTGTCACGCCAAGTGGTGAAATAACGTCTATTTTTTTGGCGAGAAGGGCCGGGATCTGAGCATCGAATGTGTTTACGATATAGTCACATTTTGCATTTACTGATTTACAGATGGCGTCGGTTATATCGATATCAAACCCCGCTGGGTTGCCATATTTATCTCTTTCTTGAAAGGGAGGAAAAGTCAAATCGACGCCAATGCGAATGACGTCCTGCTTGGCAAATGCAAACGGTGAAATAGTAAAAATAACAATGAGTTTCAGGAGAGATAATTTTCTGAACATATGCAATAAAACCTCTTTTAACCGTATAAAAATGAATGTAAATATTTCGGTATCCATATCATTACCCGTAGAAGGAAATGAGCTGATACTGCGTTGGCTTGCCCTCTTAATTTGGACATAACAAGGCCATATTTCCGGAGCGTATGCAGCACCGCGTCTATCGCGGTTGTTAGTGAAGACAGGCAATACGCCAGACATTGCATTATCACTCAGCCCCACATCCGGAAAACGGACGTTAAGTTATCGTGAAATAATAACAAAATGTTATTATTTTATTTGCAGAGTGTAAGAGTTATGAATATCTATGTGCGGTAAGACGAAAGGACTGCTTTTGCATTGTGAATCACTGGGCGGGTGTGTTGTTGGACGCGCAATCCATAGAGAGCAGATGACGGCACGCCACGAGCTAATCCTCGTGGCGGAATGATGCTGTCGTCACGATCAACGTAATCTGAATCATCTTGATATCACTCAGGTATACCCGATCAGGCTATCGTGAGCTGATGCCGGGTGCCTGATTAACAAATTCGGGGTTCGAGATTTGATCGAACATAAATAGGGCAACGTCCTGACGAGAGACCGTCTGCGAATGTGTTGTGCGTCCATACAGCCCGACATTCAGGCGGTTTGACGCGGGCGTGTTTTTCAGGAATGGCACACGGACCATCGTCCAGTCCAGCTCTGAAGCGCGTATCGTGTTTGCCAATCCGATAATGTCCTGAAAGGAGCCGGGCATCGCAAACCGGATAAGTAATGCCGGGAACCTGATTTTTAGATCAAATCTGTCTTCAGGATCTGGGGCTGTACCGGTTGATACGGCAATCAGGCGCTTTACGCCTTCCTGCTTTATTACCGCAGTGATGGCGCTCATGGCGGCGGTAATCGGCAAGTTTTTGGGGTGTTTTAGTGAAGTCGGGCCGAGTGCCGACAACACCGCGTCAGCACCCGAAATAGCCTCTCTTAGACGCTCTCTGTCGGTGAGTTCTCCGTGTATGACTCGTACGTTGGCGTTTTCAAATGGGCTGTTCGGTCGGGCAAAGACCGTCATATCCATGCCGCGCGTTAATCCTTCATCAATCAGATAGCTGCCGGTTTTTCCGGTTGCACCGAAAAGGGTTATTTTCATGTTAAACCTCGGGGAAATGGAAGGTATGTTGCCGGTGGAACGGCCGGGTCTTTTAGTTAACGAAGTGCCTGGATTGCTATTGCAACAGGTGCGTAGGGCGATGAAGGTTCCCGAGCAACGTTTTGTGTCGCGAAAGAGGCTGCCAGAAGGATGAGCCCTACGGCTGCCGGAATAGCGCCTTTGGATTTGTGAACACCAAGGTGTGCGAGTCCGGATAAAATCAGGTGATACAAGATGCCGGCATACGCAAGATCGCCGAGTGCCACATTGAAGCGTGACAGAATTGCAATCGGGCCCAGTACTTTTACCACGATCATGAAGGGAACGAGGTTGGAAGCGGAGTAGCCCAGCTCTGCCTGTATCTTTCGAACATCGGCGCTCTTCGTGACATATAGCGCGGCTGAAGTGAAATAGAGCAGAGAGAGTAGAACGGTACTGATCCAATAGGTATAGGTAGCGGCCATAAGGTTCTCACATTCATGTTTGGGATGCGACAGTGGCAAGAATGTCGTCTAAGATGATAATTCGCAAGTAGGATGAAAAAATGGTGATAAGTATGGAAAACCATACTAATGAAGATGATGAGATCAATATGCACGAAGAAATGCGTCGGGCATTCGCGTTGCTCTCGGGTAAATGGAAGCTGGAGATCATGTGGTTGCTCAGTCAGCGAATCTACCGTTTTGGTGAATTGCGCAAAGCCATTCCCGGTATTACGCAGCACATGCTGACGGCTCAGCTTCGTGAACTGGAAGCGGATGGGTTGGTATCACGCACAGTCTTCGCAGAAGTACCGCCGCGCGTCGAATATGAAATCACCCAGAAGGCTCGCGGACTGGGGCCAACGATGGAGGCGTTGACGGCGTGGTGGCAGGTGTATGGCGGCACGATACCGAAGCGGCCGACCGCGCGCGGGCGCAAGGCTAAATAGAACCGGGGGTAAGAGCAGAGGCGACCTTCCCCCATGAGCCTGCCAGCGTAGATAGCTGCGTGTCGGAGGATGGGCCTGCAACAGATACAGAAGACGGGTTGGTTAAGCCAGTGTATTGCTCATGCTTTTCATTACAATGGCTTAGGCAAATGGTACAGGGCCTGAGCGTGAAATGTTGTTTCACGCTCAAGCCAACAAGGCGAGGATTAGCGGTGTTGGGTTCCGACGCCCACATCTCCCCACGCTTCCCAGGTCTTGAGCCGCTCGGCATAGACATACGGGATAACCTGGCTGGCAAGCGGACCAAAGAAGATCCGCAGCGGCGGGTCGTCGGCATCGACCACTTTCAGCAGCGCCGGGCCGACGATATCGGGATCGGCGATCGGCATAGCGGAGAAACTGGCGTTAAACGCATCATGCACCCCGCTGTAAGATTCCAGCGGTGAGGCATACACCGCAGAAGCGGAAAAGTCGGTGCTGAACGGGCCGGGTTCGACAATCGTCACTTTAATGCCGAAGGCGGCGACCTCCTGGGATAACGCGTCGGCAAAGGCTTCGACAGACGCTTTAGACGCGCTGTAGATGCCGGTTGTCGGGAAGGAGGCGAGGCCGAGCAGGCTGGATAACATGATGATATGGCCGCTGCCCTGAGCGCGCAGGTAGGGCAACGCTGCCTGCGTTACCCACAGCGTACCCAGCACGTTGGTCTCGAATTGGGTGCGTACCTCTTGTTCACTCATCTCTTCAATCATGCCGAAAACGCCATAACCGGCATTGTTGACGACGACATCCAGCCGCCCGAAGTGCGCGTGCGCCTGACTGACGGCGTCGGTTACGGCCGACTTATCGGTCACATTCAGCGATAACGGTAAAATCGCGCTGCCATGAGCCGCAACCAGATCGGCCAATGAATCGGTAGTGCGCGCGGTGGCGGCAACTTTATCGCCACGCTGCAGTGCCGCCTCAACAAAACGACGGCCGAAACCGCGAGAGGCGCCGGTGATAAACCAAATTTTACTCATAGAAATCCCCTTGATGTTGACCTGGTGATGACTTGATAACGCCTGGCGGAGCACGTTGTGTCAGCGCTCCGCCTGATGAATGCCTGCCCAGGCGATCCTCTTACTCCGCGTCCCAACGGCGAAACAGCACGCTGGCGTTCACTCCGCCGAACCCAAATCCATTCGACAAGGCATACTGCATCGGCATTGCCCGCGCGGATGTCGCCACCAGGTTAAGGTTGCTGGCTAACTCATCGGGATGAGTAAGGTTGAGGGTCGGGGGAGCAATTTGATCGCGCAGCGCCAGAACCGTGAAAATGGCCTCGATGCCGCCGGCCGCTCCCAGTAAATGACCGGTACTGGATTTGGTTGATGTGATCGCGACGTTGGAGTCGGTTCCGAACACAGCCCGAATCGCGCTCAGCTCTCCCCGATCGCCGACCGGAGTGGAGGTAGCATGTGCGTTGATGTGCTGAACCTCGCCGGGGGCGATGCCGGCTTGTCGTAGTGCTTGCTGCATCGCGTACTGAGCGCCGTTGCCATCTTCCGGACCAGCCGTCAGGTGGTGGGCATCGGCACTGGTACCGTAGCCGACCAGCTCCGCCAGCGGGCGAGCGCCGCGCGCCAGTGCATGGTCGAGGGACTCGATGACCAGCAGCCCGGCGCCTTCGGCCATCACAAAACCATCCCGATCCCTGTCAAAGGGGCGAGAAGCTTCCTGAGGGCGATCGTTGAATGCGGTTGACAGCGCCCGAGCCGCTGCAAAGCATCCGAGTGAGACGCGATGTAGCGCCGCCTCGGTGCCGCCGCATAAGGCGATGTCCGCTTCGCCACTGCGTATCAGCCGTGCCGCATCGCCGATAGCCTGCACACCTGCGGCGCAGGCGGTGACCGGCGCACCAATCGGCCCTTTGAAGCCATGTGCGATAGAAACATGGCCCGCCGCCATGTTGGCGAGAAAGGACGGTGCGCTAAATGGCGACAACCGACGCGGCCCGCGCTCATCGGTGGTACGCACCGCCTCGGCGATGGCGCCAAAACCACCGATACCAGAGGCAATGATCGTGGCCGTTCGCTGGCGTTGAGATTCTTCGGCTGGGTTCCATCCCGCCTGAGAGAGCGCTTCTTTGGCAGCCATTAACGCAAACTCAATGAAGCGATCCATTTTCTTGCGTTCTTTGGGCGCAATAACGTCCCCGGCGTCATAACCCGCCAGCGGATCGTCATTGCGATCCGGCACCTGCCCACCGATCAACGTGCCTGTACCCTCGGTAATCTCGACAGGTAACGTTCGAATACCTGATTGTCCGGCCAGCAGGCGGGACCATACAGTTTCGCTACCACACCCCAACGGCCCGACGATACCGGTTCCTGTCACGACAATACGTATAGTGTTTCCCGTACTCATGGCGTATTTACCTCTAACAGACTGATATTATTGATAAACAGATGTTCAATTGAGCCCGAAGGTTTTGCGTAAACTGGAATCGACCGGTCCGGCAGGCATAAAGCGGCGCAATTTACGTAGCAGAGAGGCTTGCCCCGACGGTGTACGACGCATCTGCCACGGTCCCAGCGCGGCATCGACAATCGTGGCGGCCACCCCTTCAGGATCGGGAGCATTTTTGACGCTGTTGACGATGGCGTGTGATGCCAGTCCCCGCTCGCGATCGTAGCTGTCGAGTTTGGCGCTGGTCTGCGGCGCATTGATATCCAGATTGGTTCGGGTGAAAGACGGTTCCACCAGCGTGACGCGGATACCAAACTGGCGTACTTCGTGATCCAGACTTTCCGTTAACCCCTCCACCGCGTGCTTGGAGGCTGAATACAGCCCCATGTACGGCGCCGGGAGGAAACCGAGCACCGAACTGACATTGACGATCCGCCCGCTACCCTGCGCCCGCATGAGCGGCAGCACCGCCTGTACCGTGCGCAAGATACTGAACACGTTGGTATCGAACAGGGCGGCCGCTTCCGCCGTCGACGTCTCTTCCACCGCGCCGACTAAGCCCGTTCCCGCGTTATTGATAAGCACATCAATACGTTGAGTTCGCCCAACGATAGACTGAATGCCGCGCTGTACGGCGTCGTCGTCACGCACATCCATTTCGATCAGTTCCACACCGGGCAAGGCATTCGCCGTATTGATGTTGCGTACGGTGCCGAAGACCACACAGCCCTGACTGGCAAATTTCTTTGCTACGGCACGTCCTATGCCTGACGATACGCCGGTAACCACCACAACCTTTTGTTTTGACATAGTAAGTCCTCTCAAATCAGATAATTAATGGTCAGTAGACAGATCATGCATGACGGACCGCTCTGATCTTGAACCAGATGGAATACATGGCCGGCAGGAACACCAGCGTCAGGATTGTCCCGGCCAACGTGCCGCCAATCAGTGTGTAGGCCAGCGTTCCCCAGAACACCGAATGGGTGAGCGGGATGAACGCCAGAATTGCCGCCAGCGCCGTCAGCAGCACCGGTCGGGCTCGCTGTACGGTGGCTTCGACGACTGCACGGAACGGATCCAGTCCCTCCTGTTCGTTGTGGTGGATCTGCCCAATCAGTATCAGCGTGTTGCGCATCAGGATCCCTGATAACGCAATCAGGCCAACCAGCGCGTTGATGCCGAACGGTTGCTGGAACAGCAGCAGAGTCGGGACCACGCCGATCAAACCCAGCGGACTGGTGGCGAACACCATGACCATCGCCGCAATCGAGCGCACCTGCAGAATGATGATGAGCAGCGTGAGGGCGATCATGATCGGGAAAAGCGGCAGCATGGCTTTTGTCGCCTTGGCGGATTCCTCGATCGAGCCGGCCTGTTCGATCCGGTAGCCTGCCGGCAGATGCTCGATGATCGGTTGCAACTGCGTCATGATGGCGGTGGAAACATCCGGCGGTTGCAGTCCTTCGCCGATGTCGCCGCGAACCGTAATGGTCGGCGTGCGGTCACGACGTCGCAGGATCGGGTCTTCCATGCGTACATCGACCGACCCCACCTGAGACAGCGGGATGCGCTGCCCGGCGGAACCGACCAGTGTAAAGTCGGCGATCCTGGCGGGATCAAGGCGGATATCACCCGCCGCACGGCCGACAACCTGCACCGAACGAATATCTTCGCGTACTTCCGTAATCGGTACTCCGCTCAGCAGGAACTGCAGTTGCAGGGACACCGAGTTGGTGGTCAGCCCTACCGCCTGGAGACGGTCCTGGTTGAGCGTGAAGTGCAAGGTTGGAACACGCGGTCCCCAATCCGTATTGACGGTGCGCATCATCGGGCTGGCGCGCATCACTGTCCCGACTTCATCGGCGATGGCGCGCAGCTTGTCCGGATCCGGCCCCATGACGCGGTAGGCAACGGGGAACGGTGACGGCGGGCCAAACACGATCTGAGTGACACGTACCTGCGCCTCCGGCGCTAAGCCGCCGGCTATCGCCTCGCGCAACCTGAACTTGAGGGTTTCGCGCTCTTTGTCGTTACCGGCCAGCACCACGATTTTGGCGAACGATGGGTCGGGCAATTCAGGCGACATTGCCAGGAAGAAACGCGGCGCACCCTGGCCGATGTAGGACGTCACGATCTGCGCTTCTTTCTGCTGCGCCAGCCAGGCTTCGACTTTCGCGGTTGCGGTGCTGGTTTGTTCAATCGAGGTGCCATACGGCATCTGCACTTCAACAAGCACTTCTGGCCGGTCGGACGTCGGGAAGAACTGCTTCTTGACTGCCCCCATGCCGAGCACCGATACCACGAACAGCGTGATGACCGCACCGGCGACGATCCATTTGCGGGCAATGACGAGGCCCAGCACCTGCCGAAAACGGTTGTAGTTACGGGTGTTGTAGATGGCGTCGTGTCCGCCCTCAACCTTCTTGATATCCGGCAGCATTTTCACCCCCAGATAAGGGGTGAACGCCACCGCCACCACCCAGGAAGCGATCAGCGCGATGCCGACGATCCAGAACATATTGCTGGTGTATTCACCGGCGGTGGAGCGGGCGAACCCGTTCGGCATGAAACCGATGGCCGTCACCAGCGTACCGGAAAGCATCGGGGCTGCCGTGTGGCTCCAGGCATAGGCCGACGCTTTGATGCGGCTATAGCCTTCTTCCATTTTCACCACCATCATTTCGATGGCGATGATGGCGTCATCCACCAGCAAGCCCAGCGCCAGAATCAGCGAGCCCAGCGTGATGCGGTCGAAATTCTTGCCGGTGGCGGCCATGATGACGAACACGGCCGCCAGCGTCAGCGGAACCGCCGCGGCGACCACGATACCGACGCGCCAGCCCATGCTGAGAAAACACACCACCATCACGACCAGCAAGGCGACGAAGAATTTGACCATGAACTCGTCGACCGCCGAACTGATGTTGACGGCTTGGTCGGTCACTTTGCTCAAGGTCATGCCCAGGGGAAGCCCTGCGTTGATATTGGTGACTTCCGCTTCAAGCGCCTGGCCGAGCTTAAGCCCGTTCCAGTCGTCACGCATCACGACGCCCAGCAACAGCGTCGGTTCACCGTTGCTGCGGACCATGAAGGTCGAGGGGTCTTCATAACCGCGCTCGACGGTTGCCACATCCGATAACTTCAGCGTCCGTCCCTGCGCCACGACAGGGGTCTGGCGGATTTTCTCCAGGTTATCGAACGCGCCGTCGACGCGCACAAACACCTGCGGCCCTTTGGTCTCGATGGAGCCGGCCGGGGTCAGTACGTTCTGGTTATTGAGCGCAGCGAAGATATCCTGCGGTGTGACGCCAAGCGTAGCCAGGCGGTCGTGGGAGAACGAAACGAAAATGCGTTCAGGCTGCTCGCCAATGATATTGACCTTTTTCACCCCGGGAACGTGCAGCAGTTGCTGGCGCAATGCTTCCGCATCCCGCACCAGCAGGCGCTGCGGTTCGCCTTTGGCTTTGAGCGCAAACAGCGCGAACGTCACGTCGGCATATTCGTCGTTGATGATGGGGCCGACGACGCCGGCAGGCAATTTTTTGGCTTCATCTCCCATCTTCTTACGGGCCTGATAAAACTCCTCCTGAACCTCCGAAGGCGGCGCGCTGTCAAGCAGAGAAAGCATGGTGACAGCCAGGCCGGGGCGGGTGTAAGTTTCCGCACGGTCGTACCAACGCAGCTCCTGCAGGCGTTTTTCCAGCGGTTCGGCGACCTGATCCTGCATCTCCTGCGCCGTCGCTCCCGGCCAGGCGGTGATGATCGTCATCTGCTTGATGGTAAACGGCGGATCTTCGGCACGTCCGAGCTGAAAAAACGCGAGGATACCGGCGACGGAGATCAGGAAAATCAGGAACAATGTGATGGCGCGTTCGTGTACCGCGAGCGCCGACAGATTGAAACGGCTTTCACTCACGGGCGACCTCCCGCAGCAGCAGTCGTGGCGGCAACGTCAGCGACCCGCACCGCTTCGCCTTCGCGCAGCAGATGTGCGCCGAGCGCGACGATCTGCTCGCCTTGCTGTATCTGTCCGGTGACGCGTGCAGTGTCGTCGCTCATGTTCTGAATGGTGACCGGGCGCCAGGTTACCGTTGCCGGTTCGCCGTGAATCACCCACACGCCCGGCCCTTTGCCGGCGTCAAACAAGGCGGCCAGCGGCACTTGCAGGCTTCCCTGCGTAGCAGATTGCTGGTCGGGGATACGGATCATCACCGTGGTTCCCAGCGGTGCATTGGCCAGCTCGCCTTGCAGTACATAACGCGCCTCGAATGTGCGCGTCAGCTTGTCTGCCGTGTTGGAGAGTTGTCGCAGGGTGGCCGGACTGCCGGTGCCTGCCTGACCAAAACGTGTTGCCAGCCCGGTTGAACCGAGCGCGGGGCGCAGTGTTTCCGGTAGCTGGATAATCGCTTCGCGTTGTCCGGCCTGAGCCAAACGTACGACGGTTTGCCCGGCGCTGACCACCTGGCCCGGTTCGGCCAGCGTGTCCATGACGATGCCATCACCATCGGCGACTAATACCGCATAGCGGCTGGCATTCCGGGCCACGTCGGCCTGGGCCTGTGCCGCACTGAGCTGGGCTTTGGCTGCGTCTGCCGCGGCTTTCACCTGGTCGTAAGCGGATGACGATATCGCGCCGGTTCCTTGCAGGCCGCGGTAGCGGGCCTCATCTTCTGCGGTTTGTAACGCCCGCGCACGGGCGGCGACTACCGCTTCCTGC
Source organism: Dickeya dadantii NCPPB 898 (assembly GCF_000406145.1). Classification (NCBI taxonomy): domain Bacteria; kingdom Pseudomonadati; phylum Pseudomonadota; class Gammaproteobacteria; order Enterobacterales; family Pectobacteriaceae; genus Dickeya; species Dickeya dadantii. Next base: position 826,664 of record NZ_CM001976.1, read on the forward strand.
TGCGCGCGAGCGGCGAGTTCCAGATCGATGGGGTCAAGGCGCATCAACGGCTGACCACGTTTGACCGCTTGTCCCGTATCGACCAGCCGTTCCAGCACTTTGCCGGAGACCCGGAACCCTAAATCACTCTCTATTCTGGCGGCGATCGTTCCGGTGAACGTCCGTGACTCAACTTCTGAGCCCTGTATCGTTGCGGATCGTACCAGTGGCGCCTGCGTTCGCGGGTCGGAGGATGTTTTTTCGCCGCAGGCGGCCAGGGCAAACGGCAATGCGCAGATGACTGCAAATGAAAGGAGGCGGCGACGAGCCATATGTAGAGTCCCCTTGACGGATTAATCAGGAGACCCATCTTCAATCAAGTGACCAATTTAGTCAATAGTCACTATTTCATGTCCGCTGCCGAACTAGGGCGATAAGCTACGCAGTATCAGGCTGGACAGCTGTGTCGGCGCCTTCTCGGCATAATCGAAACTGTGCTGCAATATCAGTGGGTTGAGATAAGGACGCATGACGAGATAAATCGCCGCCGCCGTTTCATCAAGCGGCGTTTTTCGTTCAAAATCCCCGCTTTGTCGGCCTTCCAGCAAAATATCATGCAGCAGTGTCTGGATGCGTTCTTCATAGGCGATCGCCGACTGCCAGCGCTCGCTGGCGGAGGAAGCGGCAATTTCATACAGCTTTCTGTCATGGAAGAACAAACGAAGGCTGGCTTCGACGGCGGATTTAAACATTTGTCGCAATTTTTCCGGCGGCTGATCGGCTTCCTCAATGGCGGCACGAATTTCTGCTTCGATCTCTTGCAGGCAGTTGGCACAAATCATCTCGCCAATGACCTGCTTGGATGAGAAGAACTTGTAAATGTAGGCCTTGGAAAAACCGATGGCTTTGGCGAGGTCAGAAACCGTAGTTTTTTCATAGCCATAAAGTCTGAAGTGCTCAGTAGCGGCGCTCACTATCTGATCCCGTACATCATGATCAGCCGGGCCCCGGTTCGACACGGGATAAGGGTTTTCTTTACTCATAGTTTGCAATTTGCCCCTGACGTAATACACAAGGGGGGAAGTTTACCCCCTGACCTTCTCGTTGACAACGAGTGACCAATTTGTAATATGGTCACAAATCGGTGCAATGTCTATGGTGGAAAAATATGTTACCCAAGTCTCCCGTTATCGTCCTTACCGTGGCTGGTTTGTTAGCCGGTTGTGCTGTCGGCCCTGATTACACCCGGCCTGCTGTGTCAATGCAGGAAAAATACCTTGGTCAGGAGGCTGTAAATCAACGACATGCCGCCGCCCGTGCCGAGCTTCTGACGTGGTGGGAGGGGTTCGGCGATCCGCAATTAACCCGATTTATCACGCAGGCGTTGCAGCAGAATCTCGATCTTGCGCAGGCTTCCGCGCGCGTGGTGCAGGCCCGCGCCGGTCTTGGCGCGGCGAATGCCGCACTGCTGCCTTCCGGCAACATTTCCGGTCAGGCGGGCCGTGCCTACCAGTCTGTCGAAACCCCGTTGGGGAAAGTACTGAATTCGACGCCGGGTTTCGACCGCTACGGTAATTCTTACGAGGCCAATCTCGGTGCCAGTTGGGAACTGGATGTGTTCGGCGGCCTGCGCCGCGGGCGGGAAGCGGCTCTTGCCGAGTATCAGGCGTCTGAAGCGGGAGTGGTGGCAACACGTCTGGCGGTAGCCGCACAAACCGCCGACATCTACATCACGATTCGTGGACTACAGGCCCGTCTGAACGTCGCCCGTCGGCAAGTACAAACGCAGCAGGATTTGCTCGCAATCATCAACCGCTTGCATGACAAAGGGTTGGCGGCGGAGCTTCAGGTAAGACAGGCCGAAGGCGCGTTGGCGCAGGTGCAGGCATCGGTGCCGGTTTTACAAACCGCGCTGGATACGGCGATGAACGCACTGGATGTGATGCTGGGGGCGGCGCCGGGCACGAACCGGGCAGTACTGGCGGAGACCAGCGCCATTCCCGCCGCGCCGCAAATCGCCGCGACCGGCACGCCGGGCGAGCTGCTTCGACGCCGGCCGGACCTGATCGTGGCTGAGCGTCGCTTAGCCGCATCCAACGCGCGTATTGGTATCGCCGTTGCCGAGTATTACCCCAAATTTTCCCTGAGTGGGCTGCTTGGCAGCGCGACGACGGTATCCAGCGGCAACCTGTTTAGCAACGGCGCCAGCCAATCGTCCGGTGTGATCGGTTTGCGCTGGCGGCTGTTCGATTTTGGCCGCATCAATGCGCAGATCAACCAGGCCAAAGGCCAGGAGGCTGAGATGTTGGCCGCCTATCGGCTGGCGGTATTGCAGGCGACTGAAGATGTGGAAAATGCCTTCTCGGCGCTGGTTAACCATGAGGAGCAGGCCCGCGTGTTGACGCAAGGGGTTGATTCACTCAGCCGGGCGCGGGATGCCGCGTTTGCGGCCTATCAGCACGGCACCCTTAGCCTGATAGAGGTGCTGCAAGCCGACGAAAGTATGCTGCGGGCTTCTGATGCGCGACTTCAGGCGCAAGCCGAATCCGCACGCGCGGCGGTCGCGGCGTTCAAAGCGCTTGGCGGCGGCTGGCAACCCGGTGAAACGGCGGCGGCTCCCAGTCAGCACAGCAATAGCGGCGTTTAAATTTTATTCATAACACTGAGCGTTGGGCCCGCATGATGACTAAATTATTACCGAACGCAAATCGAAGCCATGAGCCGACCGCCAAACAGTTGACCACGGATATTCTGGTCGGCCCCATCCTGCCGGTCATGCTGCGGCTGGCGTTGCCGACGGTTGCGGTGCTGGTGGTTCAGGCGCTGGTGGGGGTAGTGGAAACCTACTTTGTCAGCTCGCTTGGCGCTGATGTATTAGCCGGGGTGGCGGTGGTATTTCCCGTCTTGATGCTGATGCAGATGATGGCGAACGGCGGCATCGGCGGGGGATTATCATCGGCGATATCGCGGGCATCCGGCGCAGGTCGATGGCAGGATGCACAGGCGCTGGTATGGCATGGCGTTATTATTGCTGGTGTGCTGGGGGCCGCCTTTGCCGCCATTATCCTCATCGGCGGTGAGGCGCTGTATCGCGTAATGGGGGTTAAAGGGCCGTCGCTTTCTGCCGCGTTGGCCTATTCCAATCTTGTGTTTGCAGGGTCGCCGCTAGTCTGGCTGGTTGCGTTGTTGTCTGCCGCTCTGCGCGGTGCGGGCGACACGAAAACCCCCGCGCGTATCACCTTGCTGGGGGGCGCTATCCTGCTGCCGCTGTCTCCTGCGCTGATAATGGGATGGGGGCCGATACAGTCGTTTGGCGTTGCCGGCGCGGGGATAGCGATACTGATCTACTATCTCTTTGCCACGCTATTACTGGTCAGGCATATGCGTTCAGCCAACAGTGTTATCAGGCTGTCAATCGCACCGCTGAGTTCCCGATTATTCAAAGATGTGCTTGGCGTTGGTTTCCTGTCGGCCATCGGTACTGTGCAGATCAATTTGACCGTTACCGTAGTGACTGCCGTTGTCGGGCTGTTCGGGCCTGATGCCATCGCCGGGTATGGCATCGCTTCACGGCTGGATTATCTGCAAATCCCGCTGCTGTTTGGGCTGGGGACGGCGATCATGACGATGGTCGGCGTCAATATCGGTGCGGGGAAAAAGCAGCGCGCACAACGTATTGCCTGGGTTGGCGCCGCCGTCGCGTTTACGTTTACGGAATTAATCGGGCTTGTCGTGGCGGTTTACCCGCGCCTTTGGCTTTCGCTGTTTAGCGACGATCACGCCATTCTGGCGGCAGGGACCAGCTACCTGCAAAACGTCGCGCCGTTTTATGGTGCCATTGGCATCGCCATGGCGCTCTATTTCGCCGGTCAGGGAGCGAAACGCGTGCTCTGGCCTGTATTAGCAGGAACCGCACGCATGGCGATCGCGGCTTTTGCGGGATGGCTGGCTGTCGTACAGTTTGATGCTGACTTGTCATCGCTTTTCAAGATCGTCGCGCTGAGTGCTTTTATTTATGGTGCCATCACTGTTGCAGCCAGTTTAGCCATTGGACGGACAACTCGCGCGGCTGCGCCGACGATAACTTGAGTGGTGGTTACTGCAACTAATTGTGAGTGAATACTGTTTAGTGACACCCGTTTTTTGATATTTCCAGGTTTTCAGCCATCAATCTGTATTCTTCCGGCGTCAGGTTATTCAGGGATTCATGGGGGGCTCGCGGTTGTATTGTGCATGACGAGATCCTCAGGGGAGGGCGATATCAGTATGTCGGAAGATCTCTAAAAATGAAGGGTTCGGTTTAGTGGGATACTTACAGACCTAACAAGGTGCCTAAAAGGTTCGGATTTAATTAGTTTGCATCAGACTTCACGGGACAAATTACAGGCACAAAAAAGCCCGCGGGCTTGCGCCATGCGGGCTTTTAGGGCTTCATCGGGCTGGGGGAATCTGAATTTTCAACGTAATATTATGATATTAATCATATAAATATGAATTCAGACTTTGTGTGTATACCTAAACGTATACCAATGTTGAAAAGTGATGGGGCGTTTTGCCTGCGGCTTGCCTTGTCAGGCAACGTCTTTTCATCACCGTCTTCCACGCCATTTTTATAAGTACACGCGAATATCACTTTTTGGTGGTTTTCGTGTGTACTTGACTGAGTGAGGTTATTCAAGTATACGTGAATAACATAATTATGTGGTTTTCATGTGGACTTGTGAATGGACAGAATCACGGCTATTGAACGTTTAAACGCATTCGATAAGCAAGGGCGCTATGTTTTCACTTCCCGCGATTTAGCCAAAATTTTTCATGAAGATCGCCCCAGAGCGTTTAATGCCGGGCTAAATCGACTGGTAAAAGATGGCATTCTGACCCGTGCGATTCGCGGGGTGTACGTCTATAACCATGCCAAAAGCAAAGACGCTTATACGCTTGAGCGCATCGTGTTAGCGCTGCGACGTGGCGAGTATAACTATCTCAGCCTTGAATCAGCGTTGTCTGAGTATGGTGTCATTTCTCAAATCCCGATTGGCCGGATCACGGTAATGACAACAGGACGTTCAGAAGAACATAAAACGCCTTTCGGTGTGATCGAATTTACCCATACCAAGAGGCCGCCTGAGCAGATTTTGCAGGATACCTATTTTGGTCATTCCCCATTAAGGCAAGCGACTAAACAAACTGCGGTGAGGGATTTACGCCGCGTCGGACGTAACACCCATCTGATCGACGAATCGGAGCTATACCATGAATCAGAAAGTTAACTTTGCCGAGCTGGTCAGCAAAGCGATGGAATCGGCCGAGCTTGAAGGTCTTCGTAACGTGGTGGAAAAGGAGCTTTTGCACTATGACATTCTTTACTGTCTGGATAGTGCGGGTTTACTGGAACAACTTACTTTCCAGGGGGGAACCTCGTTAAGGTTGTGTCACGGCGGAAATCGGTTCAGCGAGGATTTGGATTTTGCCGGGGGGATCGCGTTTTCCGGTGCAGACCTGAAGAACATGAAAACCTGTATTGAAGAGTATTTAGGGGGGCGCTACGGCCTTGAAGTAAACGTAAAAGAACCCCATGAGTTACGTCATGAGCCCGGTTATGAGGAAGTGCGTATCGATAAATGGCAAGTGTCTGTTACCACGGCACCGGAAAAACGTGATATGCCAAGGCAGCGAGTCAAGATTGAGATCGCCAATATTCCAGCCTACACAAGAACGCCGATGGCATTAAAACGTAACTATGATGTTTTACCGGATGGTTATTCCGATACATTGGTTATGTGTGAAACACTGAATGAAGTAATGTGCGACAAACTGGTTTCTCTTGTCGCCACCACAAAATATATCCGCTACCGTGACGTTTGGGACTTACCGTGGTTAATCCAGCAGAACGCAACCTATGATCTCGACCTGATCCGCAAGAAAATACAGGACTACCAAATCCCAAATTATGCTGATCTATTGGCACAGCGGATACAGAGCATTGAGCAGATTGTCGGGGATGGTCGCTTTAGCGCGGAAATGCGGCGATTCCTGCCACAAGCGGTATTTGACAGAACACTGGGGCGTGAGGCATTTAGCCAATATTTGAGTGGTGAGTTAAAAACACTCTTGAGCACGTTACAGCAGGAGTTAAAAGGGCAGGGAGGGAAAGCACCTTTCATCATGTGAACATCCATGCCCAAATAAAAAGATTCTTCGAAAAACTGTTCACCCTCTTCACTCGATAGTTTTGTTATTTATAATCAATGCATTAATGGGTGATGAGTAACTCAGAAAGTGACGGTGACTCATCACTCTCTCCTGACAAGCTAAGAGGCTAAAGACTGCGACTATTAGTGAGAACAATAAAATGAGTGGGATGGTGATAATATAGTAGAAATTTTTAACGTCCCTGTTAAGTGAGTTATCAATCCTCCCAATGGGCTTCAATGAACTGTATTTCTTTATTAACTCTAACTTCTTGTTTTTCTTTATTTCCCGAAAAGAAAAATTCTTTCCCTGACGTAAGATCAAGTACTGAATATTCAAAACCCTGATCGCCAATTGCCCTTTCCATTAAAAAGCAAATGAAATTAGCTCTCTCTTGAGTCATTTTCTCGCTATTGCTAAAATGTAGTTTTACTAATTTTGATTTTCCTTGTAGGTTTACGTTTAATTCAGGGTTGCATGATATATCTGTTTTTGCATAGTGATAGTATCTTTTGGGTGCGGGGAATCCGGTAATGTTTTTTCCTGATTGCCACTCATTGAATACGTTAACTATTTTTTCAAAGTATATCTTTTTTGAGGAATTTTTTTCTTTTCTGCATAAATCATAGAGCTCTGATATATGTCCTTTTTTTACTATTAATTTTTTTATTGCATCTCTTATTTTCTTATAAAAATCCTTACCCGGATGATAATCTGGTCTATTTGCTATGGATTTTATTTTGTTGATCTTTGTTTGAGGTGAGGTATTAACAGCAATTGATGAAAACTCAGCAACACCTAGTGATGGCATAGTATTTCTCCGTATTGTCATTGTTATGAGGGAAAATATCACTGGTTAATCATTTGGACAATGATTTGTTAAGGGTGGGTGATTGGTGATTATTTTATTATTATTTAATATTCAGCTAATATATCAATCATGATATAACTTTTCCTTATAATCTTGAGATTAATTATATTCTAAGTTTTTTGGTGAAAAAGTATTCACGGCAAAACCGGCCGGAGCCGGCTGTGCCGCTGTCTATGCGGGATCAAGCCCTGTCACATTTAGGCAGCCAGTCGGCGTCTGATTCGTCTTTCAGTTCAAGGTTGGTTTGTACGCCTTGTTTGGTTCTGCCCTTGAGGTAGGTCAGCCCATATTCCGACATGATGTTAGGTAGCACTTTGCCAAAAGCCGTCAGGCTTATGGGCTTTTGATGGCCGTGCGACTCCATAAATGACAGATAGGCGTGGTACAGGTATTTACGGGGATTACGGGGCGTGATGTTGGCGTTTCCCATATACAGCCCGGTGGAGCTACTGTGTGCCCGTAGGTAGCCACAAAAATCAACCAATGGATCGGCCTGACGTTTGATTTCCAGCGCTTCGGCGGAATGTTGTTGTGCCTGTAGCAATGTCCGTGCATCGTTGGGGTCGGCAAAGCGTTTCATCAGGTGACGCACCATCACGGCCAGTTCCGCCCGGATTTTCTCTTTCAGCTTGGGGTCGCGTTCGCTTGCCGGAATGGGCTCGCTGAAGTGAATAATCACCCGGCGGCGAGACACGCCGCCGCTGCGGTCGCTAAAGCGCATCGGGGTGTTGTTGACGGCCAGAATCACTGCCGGAATGCGGGTGGAATAGGCATCACGGTATTTCGGGTCCACCATCACCGCATCGCCGCCGGTAATGGCTTTGATACCGGCACCATCACCGCTCCATTTCTCCTGATCAGGCAGTACGATGAATGAAAAACCAATAAGCGACGCGCGTTCACGGGAAGATTCAATGGTGTTGATGGTCGCCGCCGTGGTGTTGTCCTCGCCGGCCAGCATAGTGGCAATCTCGGCCAGAATACTTTTCCCGCTGCCGCCGGGGCCGGTCACTTCAAGGAACAGTTGCCAGTCGTAGCAGTTTGCCAGCACCATAAACAGCGCGGCCATAATACGTGCCTGTTTATCTTCGTTGTGCCCTGCCGCACGGGTCAGCCAGCGCCAGAAGTGCGGGGCATTGTCGGCAAGGTTTTCTCCTTCCTTAAACGGCGTGTAGTCCACGTCATTAACGGTATGCAACCCGTGCTCCCTGCGGTGTGGCTTAAACTCCCCGCTGACGGTATCAAACACGCCGTTACGAAAGCCGATTAACCGGCGCTGCGGCTTGGCCTGCATGGGGATAATCAGTTTCAGGGTGTCTAACACGCTGCCAATGCTGGATGCGGTAAAGGGAGCCTGTATCTTCTGAAACAGCGCGGCGATATCCCGGCTTAACAAGCGGTAGGGTAAGGCTTTCCATGCACCGTTTTGATACTGGAAGAAGGTTTCCCCAAAAGCATCAATAGCCAGCGTGTCGCGGTAATGGTCGCATATCTTCTCCGCTTTCTCACTGGCGCCCATGGCCTTGAATTCGGCCTCGCCCAGCGACTCAAACGGGCTGGCCTTTTCCGGCTGGATAAACTCAGTCAGGTAGTGCCGTGTGACGTCTGCGCCTTCACGGCGGTACACATCGTTCCAGTCACCAAATACCGGCGGCAGAGCGACACGGCCATGTACAGCAGAAGCGGCCTGACCGGCTTTGGACTGGCCGGTGCCGTTCTCGTCCCGGTCAGCGGCGATCAGCAAGGTCGCCGCCGGGTGGCGTGTTTTCAGTTCACGGGCAAGGGATAGCAGGTTGTTAGCGCTGAGTGCGACATACACAGTATCACCGGTTAGCCGATGCAGTGTTAACCCGGTGGCATAGCCTTCAGCCAGCCAGATAACGGTGGTCTGTTTGCCACTGAAGCAGTAAAACGTGCCTTTAACCTGCCCGCCTTTCAGCGTGCGTTTGTCGCCCTGTGCATTAATTAACTGGATGTTTACCACCTCGCCATCGTGCGTGGTCAGCGGCACCAGTACATCACCGGGCTGATAGACGATGCCGCCCACGCGCAGCGGTTTGCCCTGTAGGGTGAGTACGTCCACGTCCGGCCAGCCTTTGGCGCTCAGGTAGGCATTGCCGGACTGTGTAACCGTTTCTTTGATTTTGGCCTGTGCCTGAACTGCCGCCCGTTGTCGGGCGGCGTCGTTATCATCATCGTCGGAAGTTGATGCTGCCGGGCTATCCGGCAGCGCCCCCAGCAACGCGCCCACTTTCAGGGCGGCGTCGGTTGTCGTCAGGTTCAGGGCTTTCTCAACCAGATTCAGTCCGTCACCCGCGCCACACTGGTTACAGAACCATGTGCCGCGCTCCTCTTTGTTATCGAAGCGGAAACGGTCTTTGCCACCGCATATCGGGCAGGCGCTATGCCGCCCGGCTGCGTCAATAGAAATCCCCAGCAGGGGGAGGAGTTGCGGCCAGTGGCTGCTGGCGCGTTTCACGGCCTGTGTCACGGTAGGTTGTGCCATGTGTTGCCCTTCAGTGCAGTGTGGAGTCGTTCTGGTCGGGGTCGTTCTGGTCGTCGATAGCGTCGGGCCTATCCAGCGTGACCGAGAGCACTTCTAAGCGTTCGGCCAGCACAAACAACAGCACTTCTTTTGCCATCGGGTTATCCAGCTCAATCACGGCATAGGTCAGGGCGCGGCACTGGTCGGTAATTTCTTCTGCGGTCAGGGGCGTGGCATCAAACATGGCGGGCACCCCGCAGCGGCAGGCGGCCAGCAAACGACAACACGTAGTCACGTGCCAGCAAACGGCGGGCGCTGATTTCATCCGGGGCGATAACGGCTTCACGGTGCGGTAAGGCGCGTAATTCCGCGCGGCGCACGGCCAGAAACAGAAAGGTAAATAGCGGGTGTGACGGGATTGGGGTGGCAGCCATGTGGCAGCCTCCTTGAAGTAACGGTTACCGCTACCACCAGAAACGCCAATTTCAGGGGTGGTAGCCCAGACGGGGTTGGCGTAACCGGACTTCAAGGAAACCGGCGCTTCCGAAGAAGCCCCCGCCTGAGCCACCATAATTTGGATGCAGTGACGGCATAAAGTGTGCCGCACGTTATGCAAGTGTGCTAAGGCTGCGACGTAAAAAAAAGACGCATGGCGCGTCTGAGTCGCCTTGAAGTTAATCGGGACGCCAATCCCGGCTGTCGATTTTGCGACAGCGATGGAACTATAACGCCAAGAAGCCCCGGCAGGCAAGCCGGGGAAAGGGATAAATTGCGTACTCATAACAGCCTCGGCAGTTGGTCAGCACGTCGCCAGTGCGGGATTAAAATGATCATGCATGCTCCTCCTGTCTGCGGGCGGCGATACGTTCAGCCACCCAGTGATGAATTTCGGACTCAACCCATGCGACATTCTTCCCACCCAGCGGAACACGGGCGGGAAAGGCGTTGCGGCTGCTCAGTTCGTACAGTGTCGAGCGGGAAATACCGGTAACGTGCAACACTTCCGGCAGGCGCATTAAGCGCTCTCTGGCCGGAACCTGTGGCATAGGAGGCACAGTGGGAAGGGGAGCTTGGGGTGTGGTTGACAACATAGGGCGCTACCTCGTTAATGTCCGTCCGGCTCTGGCCGGATGGCGCTGGATTTCTCTGGTAGCTCGCTATTATGTGAATATTTTCAGGGGTGGCAACAAAGGGAAAAACAGGAAAAGGTGAACAAAAAACAGTCGGAGATTGCCACCAATTCCGATGATTACTGAATATTGCCCAATGTTTGCCAATATTCCTTATTCGATAAAAATCAAATTATTGGTGGCTATTTATATGGCCTGAATTGATAGTAAAAAACATCTGAAAACCGCTCGCCAGAAAAAAGCGCCAACAATTCAGGTGAACAGTGTGAACACCGGGTGATGAGTGTTATATCCACTCTTCATCCCTTTGTCTGTTGATTTATCTGATTTTTCTATCAGGTGAAGAGTGGTTAACAGTTTTATAAAAGTGTGGCGGTTGATAGAGGGAGGCAACCTGTCATAAACCCGGTCTTGTGTGGGAATGGGCACAATCGGCCCAGATAGCGGCGTTGTGTGGTGAATTGCACCATAGCAGCCAGATGATAACCCATACAGAGAACGACCATGAGCCAGACAACGCCACAAAGCAATAATCCGGTTGATATCCCGGATGTTCTGAAAAAAATGACTGACACTTACCTGAAGAAGCGAGAAGCACACCTCGCTAACGCCAGTGAACTGGATAACATCACGACGGCGATGATGCGAGCCAACGCGCAGCAGGCCGCTACCAAAGCAGAAAATCAGCTTTCTGATACCGAATGGCGCACCCGTTTTCTTAAAGCGCGTGGGGAAATGACGGAGGAACTGAAGGCCCAGCAGTTAAAGCGTCTGGCACAGCGTGAACTGGCGCACGAGTATGATGGGTTGCTGGCGCAGTTGGAAATCGACCAGCTCCGGCAGCAGGCAACGTGCCATGCATCGGCCAAAGCGTGCTGTCATGCACATGCCAGCGCGCTGCGTGATTACGCCGAGTGGGAATTAAGCCAGGCGTTAGACCGTATTAGTACAGCGCTGATTCGGGCTATCACGTTAAAGCGGCACATGCTGAGTATCACCACGTCTGAATTTACCGAAGGACTTTCCTATCAAAAACCCGATAAGGTGGTCATGGAACAGGTGGTCAACTGCCTGATAGCCAAGTCGAATAACTATCGCTTTGAAATGGACAACGAGCCAGTCTTGTCCGTGCTGGGGCTTGATTCACCTTCGTTGCCACATGCAGATTTTCCCCCCGTGGCAAATCCGATCGGCCGAATGAATTTTTTCCGCGACTTAAAAGAAAAAGAGGCTGCGTTAACAACGCGCGGGCGCAATATGGTGGATTGAATTAATTAGCCGAATTATCATTTCATTAATTTTAATATCAGCATATCGCCCGCCATCGCGCGGGCTTTTTTTTGAGGTTTTTCTCTGGCTAGCGATTTTTTGATCGTGCATGTGTACAGTGCATGAATTTGCATGTGGAACTTACCTCTCAATTTGCCCTGTCGCGCCAGTGCTGGTGTGGCCTGAGCTTCTCCATGCAACTGCATGAAAACCGCTACATGAAGCGGGTAGGCGTGGCGGGGGCACAATTGCGCGCTACCCTCCATGATTATTTTTAACCCCGAGAATTATCGATAGCGCGTTTGACATTTTCAAAAGAAGGATCACCCATTTTTAGGGCTTCGTTCATGTCAAAATAGTTAGGTTTGTTTATGATTTTATTCCAAGTAGTGGATAAATAAATTTTAAAAGCATTGGCACGATTGTATCGATCTTCAATGTTAAATGATTCACATGATGTACGCATGCTATTAACTATTTCAGGGTTAAATATAGGTGTATCGAAGAGCATTGCGTCAAGATAAGCGAAATCACTAATCCAACGTTTTAGATGATATTGTCCTATTGATGTTGTTCTAAATTTAGTTGGCATATCACCAATTAAGCCTGTTTCATCTTCTTCAAATGTGAAGCGTTGAGAGGTTTCAATGAGTTTTTTGTTTGTTGATTTTCTTAATGCATTTTCTGTTTGCTTAGGTATGAAACCTAAATTTTGCATTTCTTCAATTATTTTTCTTGTCTCGCAGAATCCATCTCGATCCTGTATTTCACTTTTTTCAGATAAAAAAGATACGATCAATGGCACTAAAAAATGTTCTGACTCATCAGCAATAGAAATATCAAACATGTTCATCGCTAGAGAGGTATTGGGGTCGAAATGTGAAAAATCTCCTAACAATGCCTGTTTTGAGAATTCGTGTACTGGTATTTGATATCGTCCTTCCTTCTCATATGTGTGAATTATTTTTTCTGCTTCTACATTGGGGCTTCCAATAAATCCAGTAATGAAGCTTAACGCTTGCCGTACATTACCTCCTGTTATGTTTTCGATGAACTCACCAAGTGCTTTGTTTTTTCTTAACGAATCAAGAAGTACTTTTATAAATATTGAAAGATTATCTATATGTATTCTGACGAATTCAGCTTGTTCTAAAGGTATTTTACCTTCAGACATTTCTAGAGCGAATTGAAGACGTTTATCAAGAACTTGGTCTATTCTTGGTGGGGATATAGTAAATACCTTGTGTGGATATGCAGTTAATGCACCAGAGGATTTTGATTTAAAAAAAGTTTGCGGCCGAACAGATATAAACACTAATGAATTCCATTCTTTTGCTAACTCTTGAGAGATGACGAATGCTCTTTGCTGGGTGTCAAAGTCACGTTGATCTGCATTATCTAAACAGATAATGATCTGTCTTTTATTTTGTTTTGATATATGACCTATTGAATTTTTTAGATGTTCATCCTTGTTGTTGATTTTGTTTTCGAGCATTTCAGTTTGTTTTTCTTCATATTTCTCTCTGTTTTTTTCTCGTAATCCTCCCCATATACCCGTTGAGAATCTCTGAATTTCTCTTGAATATACACCTTTGACAAATTTAATTTCTGTAATGTCAGTTTTATATTTTTCTAATAACTGGTTTTCAATCTCGTTGAGAATGAATATTTTAAGATTTTCAGCTAAAGTTGCGTTTGCCCCTAAATCAATATATAAATATATTGCTTCATTGAATTCTTTATATGCACTTGAATAAATCAGGTTTTTTACGAAGGATGTTTTACCAACGCCAACGTCGCCTATCAAAACAATGGGGCGTTTTGATAACGCTTCAGCCATTATGCTTGGATCAAGTCCCTGTTCTTTACGATCTGGTTTTACTGATGTGATTTGAGGTGATGATTCGCTATCGCTAAATAAAGCTGCATACCGTGCTTGCAGCATTTCTTTACTTAATAATGCATACTTAGAAAGTGCACCACTTTCGCAATAACACTTTTGATAGAACACATCTTCAATCTCTTTACTTTCAAGTACATCTTGGATTATTAATTCGGATATTTGACGAAGAGAGGTTTGTAAGTCGCTTGCATATCTAACTTTTGGATATGTGGCTAGATACGATGATAATTTATTCGGAATTCCTCTTGTATCAGATGTGAGATATTTCATTAATTTCTGTTCTTTTATCCCATAATATGAAATCATATTCCATACGAGAGTAAAATTAATCAGCATGCTTTCTAAACTTTCAAAGACTAAGGCTTTTCCTTCTAGGGGGGAACAACCATTTTGATTGCTTGCAATGAATGAAATATACTGATGTCCGTTGGTAGCTATAGCAATTGGAGTGCCTCTGGATGAACAATAATTTTGAACCTGCCGTATTGCATCGCCTAAGTCTTCATTTGATTTTAATAAGGTTGAAATGTCTATTGTGTTTTTTGTTGACAGTCCAGCAGGTATTTCAAATGCCCTGCCTTCTCTCTTTGCCTCAACAATAACCTGCCTCGGATTTCCTAATTCATAATCTGTAAATGTTTTTTCCTCATAGCTTTCTACTTCAACTTGATCCTCTGGCCATGCGAGTACATTGGTTATTATCTTATTTATAATATGGTGCCTCGTTTGAGCTTCATTTCTAATTTTATCACTATCATTATAGACAGCGACCAGTTCTTTCAATGCACTCTCACATTCAGCCATATTATTCATTTTTAAATCCTATGTTTATGAGAAATCATTTATTTTGGCGATTATCAACAAAAAATCCCCACCATTCCATCAGTTCTATACGCTGTTCAAAGTAAGTAGAGCGGTTATAAGCTCGTCTAACCTCATTCTTATCACAATGCGCTAACGCCGCTTCAATCACATCAGGATTAAAACCGGTTTCATTCATGGCGGTGCTGGCTATTGAGCGTAAACCATGAGCAACCAGTTTTCCACCGTAGCCGATGCGTTTTAGTGCTGCGTTGGCGGTCTGGCTGTTCATCGGCTTTTTAGGATCGTTACGGCTGGGGAAAACATACTCCCGGTTGCCGCTTATAGGGCGCATGATGTCGAGCAGTTCCAGCGCCTGTTCGCTGAGCGGCACAATATGATCGCGCTTGGCTTTCATTCTTTCAGCCGGAATGCTCCACGTTTTTTTCTCGATATCGATCTCAGCCCATGCTGTGGCGGAGGCTTCAGCCGGGCGGATAAGTGTCAATAATTGCCATTCCAGCAAGCAGCGGGTAGGAATGGAGAGGTTAGACATCGCAATGGTGCGCATCAGCGCGGGTAGCTCTTCTGGCCGAATGGTCGGCATATGCTGTTTTTTGGGGCGTTCAAAGGCCATACCAATGCCGGAGGCGGGGTTAGCATCAATCAGCCCGGTGTTAACCGCGTAAACCATAATTTCGTTGATGCGTTGTACTAACCGCCTGACGGTTTCCAGTGCGCCACGGGCTTTAATCGGCTCCAGCGCCTGTATCAGTGTGCGGGCTTTGATTTGTTGCACGGGGATATTTTCAATCGCCGGGAGCACGTCTTTTTCCAGTGACCGCCAAATGTCTTTGGCGTGATCCGCACTGACTTTGGTCTGCTTCAACGTGAACCAATTACGTGCCACATTGATGAAGATGCTTTCTACCGCTATTTGCGCTTCTTCGACTTCCTTAGCCACTTTTTCCTGTGGGTCTATTCCTTTGGCTAACAAGGACAGTTTTTCGTCTCTCATGGCGCGGGCATCGGCTAATGACAATGCCGGGTAAGCGCCAAAACCAATCATGGTACGTTGGCCTGTGGTTGGTTTCTGGTAACGGAACCGCCACAGTTTTTTCCCGGTGATTTTGACTAAGAGAAATAACCCGTTGCCGTCATGCAGCGTCAGGTCTTTGTCTGCCGCTTTGGCTTTTTGCACTTCGGTATGGGTGAGGGGGCGGGTTGTCCGTGCCATTGGGAGATATCCTTGATGATTGGTATACGCCTTTTGGTATATATCGTACCGTATACCAATACGTATACCAATAATCAGCGGATTTAGCCGGATATCGTCGGACAATGACGGAAACAAAAAAGCCCGCAAACCTAGGTGGGATGCGGGCTTTAAGGACTTTCCCGGACGTATCCGGATATGTAAGTGGTGGAGCTGGCGGGAGTTGAATCCGCGTCCGCATTTGATTCAACTAGTTGAATTATAAGATTTATTTTTATTAAGGTTCGAGCTCGTGCATTTTACGTGCATTTCCCGGTTTTGCCGGTGCTGTCGGGACGCATTGGGTGAGGATGAAAAACGAGGCTGGGGGACGCGATGTTCATTGTATGTTGAATTCGCGCCCCGCATTCCCGTCATAATCGGACAGGTAAGAACCGTAGTGACGAAAGAGCATTTCGGGTCCTTTGTGGCCCATTTGTGCGGCTAGCCAGAACAGGTTGGCACCTCGGCTGATGTGCCGGGTGGCAAAGGTGTGGCGGGTCTGATAGGGATTGCGGTAGCGTATTCCGGCTTTTTGGAGCGTGGGAACCCAGGCTTTCTTCCTGATGGCATCTGCGCCTGCCCACGGTGCGCCGGTTTTCGGATCGTCAAACACGAATTTGCTACGCATAAGCGTGAACGGTTTTTGCTCCTCAAGAGCGGTTAACGCTTCCGTGTCCAGATCGACACTACGGCGGCCAGCCTTGGTTTTGGTTTCTTTGATAACGCCAACAACGCGGGCAGATTTGACGTTAACGCGTTTTCCGGTGAAATCAATATCTTCCCAGCGTAGCGCACAGAGTTCAGAGCTGCGCATACCGGTATGAAAGGCAAATCGAAACAGGTTTTCCCACTGCTTGTTGCCTGCGGCGATATAGATGGCCGTTGCTTCTGCTGGGGAAAACGGGTCGACCTCATAATGACGGCCGCTATTCAACGGCCTGCTTGTCTGGTATCTGGCCGCGCTGACCAATTTTACCGGGTTAACCTCGATCAGCCCATCTGTGACGGCTTCATCAAGCGCACTACGCAGAAATGAGAGGCGATTCCTGGTGGTTTTCAGGGTTGTTTTTTGCTGACTGATCCAGTTTTTGAGGATTGCTGGGGTCAGGCTTGTTACTGGCAGCTTATGCAGTGCAGACAGCACTGAACGGCACTTTTTATACCCCACAAGGGTGGACGGTGAAAGATTCCGGTTTTTACAGATCGTCAGATACTCATCCAGATAGTCAATAACAGCCCGGCGACGGGTGATGGAGCCAAAAATCTTTAGCTTTCTGGAGTGAGGGAAATAATCGATGTAAGCAAAGCTCTCAGCCGCGATTTTATTCTGGATCTCGCCCAGTAGTCGTTCGGCATATTTGATGGTTTTCGTGTTCACGTCCATCAATGACAAGGGCTCCCGGCACAGCAGCCCTTTATAGGTAAAGGTCATCACCAGTGTGGAGCCGGTTTTGTGCTGGCGAAGGGTTATACCTCTGGGAAGTGATAGGGATCTCTGTTCTTTCTGGCCCATTTGGCAACCTCCGTTAAGTCTATCCAGCGTTCTTTCACTCCATCAACTTTTAATACCTGGACGCCTTCAATCCATACTCCCCTTTGTATCCGTTTGTTAATGGCATCCAGCGATTCACCGGACTCCCGGCAGTAGGCTGAAATGGGTATGCAATCCAGGTTCATCGATCGCCTCCGGTTGGTGCATTTGCGCTTGCCTGACGAGTCATACGTTTGGGCCCGCGGCAAGTCTTCACGGCTGCCATTCGTCATCCTTTCCTGCTCGTCTTCGAATAAGGCGACCGCAGAGGGGATCATCATGCAAAAAAGCGCAGTTGAACAAAACCGGTCAGGGCGTATACCAGCGTAAGGAGGATAGGTAACGGTGAAGACGGAATGTCAGGGGGAGAATGAAGGCGGCCTTGCTGTCTCGCCCATCGTACCACGGCGTTCTCGCCGTCAAGGGCGGCGCGCGCGTTGCGCGCTGGCGGCAAAGCCGTCTGCGACCCTGTGACGGCGTGCGCTGCGCCGTGCTGCGTCGGCTCCGGGCAATGTCGCCCGAGCAACCGGAGTATTGTCATGTCACAACCCACGTTCTCTTTGTTGACCGCGCCACTGCTGGTGCGGGATACACACGGGCTTTATCTGCCGGCGACGACTGAGCAAATCTTGCTGGCGGCACGTCAGGCCATAGACTGCAAAATGCCTTTAGGCACGGAGTTCACGTCAGCGAGCCAGACCCAGGCGTACCTGTGCGCCAAGCTGGCCGGGTTTGAGCGCGAAGTGTTCGCGGTGCTGTTTCTCACGACACGACACCGCCTCATTGAGTATGCCGAACTGTTTTACGGCACCCTTGCTACCACTGCGGTGTACCCGCGCGAAATCGTCAGAAAAGCGCTGAGCTGCAATGCCGCGGCGGTGATCCTGGCGCACAATCACCCGAGTGGAAATACGGAGCCGAGTCAGGCCGACCTGATGCTGACGCGCCGGGTCAGTGCGGCGCTGGCACTGGTGGACGTGCGGGTTCTGGATCACATCATTGTGGGCGGTAATGACACGTTGTCATTTGCTGAACGGGCATTACTGTGACCGTGGGGGCGTGAGCCCCCTTTTTTGCGGTGGCCTGCCCCTGACTGGATACCCCGTCATTCGGCGCAGCGCTGTGACTCGCCATGATGTGCTGCATCAGGTTGTGTGGCCGTGCATCGTCCCCGACACTGGTGATCGACTGCCGTAAGGTCGTGAAGGCGGCGTGGCCGATATGCCGGCAGCCTGGCTACGACGTTGCGTTGCGTGATGACTTCTGCCGTTGCCCGGTGAGGTAAGGTGCTGTCGCCCGTCATGGGAACAGCGTGAGGCTGACACTGGCGTGGCGAATCGGTAACGCCGTTGTGTCGGTCAGGTGCGTTAGTCATGGTGCCTTTCGGGAGCGGTAGGGCCATACGTCCTTGTGTCGTTGTGAATCCTGACGGGTGGCACGGCTACGCCTCGGGCCTGATGGCCGCAACCAGCAAGCACCAGCAATGTCCCCGGCGCCAGCGCCTTCCTCGCGCAGCAAATTCCTGGCGTTTGCTGGTCCTTCACGGTGTTACGGCCGCAGGTGCGGCCAGCCCGGTCCCCGTCTGTCGGCTCACAACAAGGACGCGATGGCGCGACCTTGATGAACCCGAAAGGAGAAATGATCATGGCTAACATCGGCACCTTCACCGCCCAGACAAACGGTTTTACCGGCACGGTTCACACCCTGACCCTTAACGTCAAGGTGAAGTTTGTTCCCAATGACCGAAGCGGCGACAGCGTCCCACGATTACCGCATCCAGACGGCAGGCGGTTACGACATCGGCGCAGCGTGGAAAAAAATCAGCCAGGCCGAACGGCCTTACCTGTCGGTCACGCTCGATGACCCGTCCCTTCCGGCGACCATTTACGCCCGCCTGATCGAGGACGATGACGGCACCTATAACCTGATTTGGTCGCGCAGCAAAGCGACGGTTTAACGAAAACACAGCACCCCGCCGAATGGCGGGGTAGCCACCGGTAGAGAATGGGCCACACCATCGGCTTTTCCGCTCAACGCCAAGCGGACATGGCAGACCCTGATCGGGTATTGCGGCATATGTGGGATGTGCTGCGGTCGAGGATAGTGAAGGGAAAAGCCTGTCCGCGATTCTGTGTAATCAGACGGACGGTGGTTACGATGTAGATGCTGTGCGGAAAAAATCAGCTAGATCGAACCGTTCTATAATCTCGGTAACCCTCAATGAGCTATCTCTATTACGCCCATGAACATGCTACCTACAGCCAATTAGCGAAATGCTGTTGCTTACCGTTGATTTATAAAGAGCCAACACAGCTAATTTAAAAATTATTTTTCCATAAATAATCCATACGGATTTAGATAGCCTACATAGGTCGGTTTTTTTTTGTAATGAGTTGTATTGCAAGACCACCTTAAGGCGGAATAACCAGCCATAATTCGATGTCCAACCCATCTTTCATCGATCAATTTAAAACCGCTTGGTTTATTCAAAAGTAATAAACTGCCCATGAATTTTATCCATTCATGATTTTTTATTAACCTGTTTCCATAAGCATGGAAAGACCTACCGCTATTAAAAATGTAAAAGCTTAAATTCCAATGGGATGCTAAGTCTCTTAGTGGTGTGCTATCAATTATACCTCTATCAACATTACCAAAATCGATTAATGGAATGTGATGTTCCGAGCCAAAGTCAAAAAGTTGTGAATGGAGTGCTAACTCTTCACCATGTTGTAAATTTGCTATCATATCTAATAAAGTTTGTTCGTTAAGTTGCCATATCGGTAGGCTAAAAATATATCTCTCATCAGTAAAGCTTTGAGGTAAATAACGGTACTTACTAAATGTAAGAGAAATGCTACTAGACACGACACTATTCTTTATCTGGGTTTCTATAAGATTAGTCACCCATAATATTGGATGCCTACTAAAAAATGGATAATTTGTTAGTAATTCGTTCATTTTATTTATACCTTTATACCTTTAAGCATATGATACATTTCCATTGCAAATTGATCTGTCATGCCGGAAACAAAATCAACTATAAGGTGGACGCGAAGTTTCCATTCGATAGTACTATCAATTGACTCTAATCTGTTTTTGATTTTTTCTTCAGAATAACCAGGGTCATTTAATGGCAAATCTAATAAAGATGTTTTATATGCATTGAGATGCTTAGAAGGAAGCCTGTTGAATAAGCGTCTTTGAATGTCTAAATTGTTTTTTCTGATTTTTTTGTTATCTTTTGTTAATAGGAGTGAAAAATCGTTTTTTGAAAGTGATAATAATTGTAAGTATTCATCCAATATCCCTTTTATTATAGAAAATCCTGATAACTCCATTCTTTCGGCTTCTTCAGAGGTGAATAAGTATTGAGATGTATAATCTTTAAGGATTTTCAATAGATTGTATTCGAAATCTGATTCTGAAATTAATTCTTTATTATATTGTGATTTTATAAGGCTGTCATATTTTTCCACAAAGCGAAGAGCAACTTGTTCTACGAGATAATTAGAGAGCTTTGTTTTAAAAGATAAAAAACTACCAATCGGTGAGTTCGGAGTAACAGATAAACTGTTAATTAATTCTTCGCATATTTTTTCTTGTTTGGGGATGGAATTTTTGAGATCTGAAAGTTTTTTGGTTGTAAATTCTTTGAAGTTTTCAAAAGAAATTATTTTTTTCTCTATACCATCTTCAATGTCGCTTATGCAATAAGATATGTCATCTGAAGCCTCCATTAAAAAACCCAGAGGGTGTCTTGAATTAGGTGGCATGTCAAGGCTTTTCCAAGCTCCTTCTATTATATTCTTTTCGCTGCAGAAGTATCCGATTTTTTTACTAAATGGTTTTTCGGAATTAATGCTTTTAGGACAAAATGTATACTTAAGGAAGGCAGCTAGTTGTGTATATGTTAAATTGAGTCCATAATATCCGTCCTCTCCCTGTAAGCGAGTTATAACTCTCAGACCCTGAGGGTTGCCGTCAAAATTATTTATATCACAAAGTAAATCATCAAATTCTTCATTATTTAATTCTTTATTTATTGATGTTTTAATTGATTTTTTTATTTCGTCAGATTTACTCCACTTTACTATTGCGGACTCACCAAAGTGACCAAAAGGTGGATTGCCAATATCATGCATTAAACATGCGGTTTCTACAATATTGGAAATTGTTAGGTTGTTTTTCATCCAGAGGTTTTTTATTGAACTATCGATTCTATCGGCTGCTAATATTTTTTCAAAAATAGAGGCTACTAAATAGCGGCCTATATGTGAAACTTCGATTGAGTGGGTCAAGCGAGAACGAACAGAAGAATTACTTTCTAATGAGAATACTTGAGCTTTCTGCTGTAATCGTCTAAAAGCTGCAGAATATATTAACCTTGCTCGATCACTTTGAGTGGCTGCAAGAATTGATGAGTGATCTGCACTAGACTTTCTATATCTATCCGTTTTAATTAATTTATCCATTTATTATCTCCAGAGTTAATTTTGACTCATTATTATTGATTCTGTTTTTTATGTGCAATTATCTATTGTAGTCGAATAATTCTAACAGAAAAAGTTTTTTTTGCTACTGCATGATAGATATCTCGTTGGCCAAGTTAAACTCAAGTGGAGTTCTTCCTATAAAGACTGACTCTATGATTAATATCCAAAGTGAGATGATTAAATAGCTGTGCGGAATAGTGCTCCACTTTCGGCCAGCTCTTGCAGGGTAAGGCGTTGGAGCTGTTTTCTCTGTCTGGCTGTTCTACATAAGGCCTCGGATGTGTTGCCCTTACGCAACATGCCACATGTCAGTAAACGGTAGGTGTAGCGGTATTAGCCGCAGCTATTTAGGCTGTGTCCCTTAACTTAACAGTCGCTTCAAAAATAACCGGACAACACCCAGTTTAAGTATACTCAAGTAGTTTCTGGCTGTTCTTTCCGGGCGGGTGGCAATACGGCGATGTTCGTTCAGCCAGGCCAAGGCTGGGCAAAACAGCGTTCAACGACGTTGCGCTTTTTATACCACCGGATATCGAGTTTTCGCCGTTTCTCCCGGCTGGATTTTTCATTCGACCTGAACGGAATAACGGTTTTTATTCCTTTTATTGTCAGCTTTAAATCACCTCCTCGAGAGGTGGTGATTGTTTTTAAGATAATAACGTGGCTACTGACTTCGCATTACGACAACTTCGATCAGACTCACGGCGCTATCGATCTTAATCGGCATTCTGCCGTTTGACGCTTATCCCCCTGACTGGAACGGTCATGATCCCGGGTACGGTTTCGGGTAAGGTCGTAAACGCTGGCGTGACGGGTCATGCCATTAACACCCACTAATGATTTGTATTATCGGCTTCTCTTTTGTCAATGGTCCTTTCAATGCCTGTGGTGATGAACACGGTTTCTGACAGGAGAAAGTATCATGACGCCTCATCCCTCCGGGCATTGCCGCCCTATTGCCGCTTACCTTTACGTTTTACATCTTGATGGCCCCGCGCTGGCCTGGGAATACCTGCGCCGAAATCCGGATTACCGCTGTGACTGGCTCCACCGCCCGCGTCGGGCCGGTGGAGCCCAACGCTGGGGCCTACGCCTGTGGGAAGATCCGTCCCTGGATGCGCGTGAGGCGCATCCCGTCTGGTATCCCGACCCTGACAGCGTTGTGCTGCTTTACCCGGATGCCGACCCACCGCCCGATGCCCCAGTTTTCGCCTTCTGGCACATGCCGGGTCGTCATACGCTGGTGCATGATGGCCGACGTTTACTGCTGTTGACGCGCTGGCCCGGCGGTTGCCTGCGGCTGGTGTGTGTACCGATGCCGGCTGATGGCATGGCGTATGTCTGTGCCGTCAGGGGCGGTGTGTTGCTGCGTTCCCGTTACCGGCCATTAGCGGCCGCGTTGAGTCACGGGGCGGAAAGGCGCAATGCAGTACCGGATAGGATGGTTTGTCCCCGGCCTTCCCCCACCGCATTGCGGGAGTTACATACCCTGCAGGCGCTGGATGCGTCGCTGGCTGGTGCTTCCTTGCGTGACGTGGCGGCCGGTTTAATGGGCGCGGAGGGCCTTGCTGACGCCTGGCACGCGGATAGCGGCCTCCGCTCCCGAGTCCGGCGGCTGGTCTCTCGCGGCAAGCGGCTGATGTGGGGCGGGTATCGCTGTCTTGTTTCCCCGTCCGTGGCTGGGAAGGGCCGTTCTGTTTCCGGCGCAAAACGGCCCTGAGCAGGCGAACGTATTTTTTCGAGACTGTCTCCGTTTGGCTGCGCTGGCGTGGCTGACCCTGTTGACTACTGGAGGTTGATCCTATGCGCCCTGTTCCTGTTCGCCCTGATGTTGCTGTTGCGGTTACGCCGCAGCCTGCCCGTTCCCCGCAGCCGCCCCGTTATCTGACCAACGACGAAGCGGCTGCCTATCTGCGATTATCACCGCGCACGCTGGAAAAGCAGCGGGTCATTGGTGGTGGGCCGCGCTTTCGCAAATTTGGCCGCCGTGTCATGTATGCGGTATCGGATCTGGATAGCTGGGCTAATCAGCACAGCTTTGAAACCACGTCCGATCCTGACTATGCCGAGTACCACTCGGCCGACAGCCGTGTACGCTGAATGGCGGCGCGTTGGCCGCACGTCTGATGTCCGGTTCGCTCGACCTGTTCCAGGCATTGCCGGGACGCATGGCACCGCGCGATGCCCGGGATCTGATGGCGTATCCCTTCTTTTCCCTGTCGAAATCACGCCGCACGGTGCCGATCGAGTATGGCATCGGTACCGTGAGGATCCGGGTGGAAGGTACTGCCGAACAGGGTATTGCCACCATCTGGGACGCCGACATTCTGATCTGGGCGGCCAGCCAAATCGTCGAAGCCCGCGACGCGGGCATTCCGACGTCACGCCGGATGCGGGCCACGCCCTACGAGATCCTGACTTTTATCGGTCGTGGCACTTCGCAGCGGGACTATCAGCGGCTGAAAGCTGCCCTCGACCGGCTGCAGTCCACTACTGTTGCCACCTCGATTCGAGCCGAAAGTGGACGGCGGTTACACCGTTTCTCCTGGCTCAACGAATGGCACGAGCGAACCGATACCCGGGGCATGTCGCTGGGCATCGAGCTGATCCTGCCGGACTGGTTTTACGCCGGTGTTCTCGATGCGGCGCTGGTCCTGACCATCGATTCGGCTTACTTCCGACTGACCGGTGGGATCGAGCGCTGGCTGTATCGTCTGGTGCGCAAACATGGCGGCCGACAGGCTGCTGGGTGGCGGTTCGATTTTCGCCATTTGTACCGCAAATCCGGCAGCGCAGCCCGGTACAGCGATTTCGCCTGCGATCTGCGCACGCTGGTGGCCCGCCAGTCCCTGCCGGGGTATGTGCTCGGTATCGGGCGTTTGCCGGGAGGCGGGGAGCTACTCACGTTCCGGCCGGTGTCATCCGCAGCACGGGGATAACCTGGGAAAAAACGGTGAAGACGGTCGTGCTATCAGGCGCACGGGCTATCGTGCTATCGAGCGTACCCCCCTCGTGCTATCAGGCGCATCGGCGAGCCCGTATCCCGCTGTTGGCGCGGGTTTGGCATCGCGCTAACGGTTCTAACATAAAAAAACTAACGAATTGTTGGGGACGGCGATACCGGTGGATAACCGGTAAACGGCACGCCCAGACCGCTGGCAGAAAGCCGTGGTTCAACACCCTGAGTCCTTGCAGGACGGGCGGCAACATCACCGCAAAAGAGCGCGGATGGCAGGAGAACATACCCCGATGAGCATGACACATCACGTCCGGTGGGGATCGCCTTCACTGTGGCTGGCGGGCCTGTCGTTATCCGGTCTGGTTTCACTGGCCTGGGCAGCGGTGGGGGACGTTACGCCGTATCTGGTCTACAACCCGACGGACAGTATTGCCCCAGGCTGGTATCGCCTTCAGCCGCTTCGCCCGCCATTGCCACCGCTGTCTGTCGGCAGCGTGGTACTGGTGTCGCCTCCGGTTGAGGCCGCACTGCTGGCCGCGCAGCGTGGTTACCTGCCAGCGGGAGTGCCACTGCTTAAACCGATTGGGGCTATGGCACCCCAACAGGTGTGTGTTATCGCCGACACGGTGCGTATTAACGGCGTGGTTGTGGCTCGCGTGCTGCGGGCCGACCGGCTGGGGCGGCCGTTATCGGCCTGGCCGGGCTGCCGGCACCTGTATCCAGGCGAGGTGTTCCTGCTGAGCACCACGAACCCGGCATCGTTTGACAGTCGTTATTTTGGACCGGTACCGATGGCCTCTGTGCGGGGAGCGGCACAACCCCTGCTGACAAGGTAGCGGCTTACGGCTGAACAGCGCGTCGTGGAATAGACGAAGGGCAGGGCAAGATAAAAGGGGGCGACACGCGGTGACGCCGACATGCCGTCTGCACACGGGGAAAGGGCGGCACGCATCCGGTGTGCTGGCGTGCTGTGGAACCACTAATTGATTATTAATCATGGCTATTTCCTGTGCTGACAAGTAGCTGGGAGGAAGTGATGAGCCAGAAGCATGATGAGCGTTTTACCCCTCGTCCGGGCAGGCCGAAGCAGCATGGCGATGCCTTTGTACGTCAGGTGGCTCGCCAGATAAACAAGGCCGGTATCAGGACCGCTAAAAATGGGCGACGCCCCGGTGCCCGACTGGGGCGCGGCCAGGTTGCTGCGCGATTTGCCCATGATGCCTATTCACCAGACTGGCGGCGTGTGACGATAAAGACCCGGCTGGTAAATCTGACGAAAGCCGGTGCCCGTTCAATATCCACACACCTGCGTTATATCGAGCGTGACGGTGTCGGCCGACAGGGGGAACCGGGTCAGGCTTATGGCCCACTGACCGATCACGCCGATTGGGATGCGTTCGAGCTACGCGGACGTGAAGATCGGCATCAGTTTCGCGTTATCGTTTCGCCTGAAGACGCGGAGTCTCTCGACGATTTGCGAACCTATACCCGTCAACTGATGGTGCGTATGGAAGCCGATCTGGGCACCCGGCTGGACTGGGTGGCGGTGGATCACTGGAATACCGATAATCCGCACACCCATATTGTATTGCGGGGCAAAGACGAGACCGGCAGAGATCTGATTATTTCGCGGGATTATATTGCCGAGGGGATGCGGTTGCGGGCCGCGGCATTGGCTACGGAATGGTTGGGGCCGCGCACCGAGCTGGAAATGCAGCAAACCCGCCAGCATGAAGTGGAGCAGGCGCGGTGGACGGGGCTGGATCGTACGCTTCAGCGTCTTGCCGACAACGGCCGGGTGCATACTGCGAAGCTTTCAGCGTCATCCTTGCGACACCAGCGGCAGCTGCTGATTGGCCGACTACAATATTTAGCGCGGATGGGGCTGGCATGTGAGCAGACGCCCGGTGTCTGGGACGTACAGGCAGACGCGGAAAAGACGCTGAGAGCGATGGGTGAGCGTGGCGATATCATCCGGGCTATGCAACGCGCCATGCACGGTCAACCCCGTGAGCTGGCGGTGTTCCAGCCCGGTGAAGACCCTCATCCACTCATCGGCCGGGTGGCCGGTAAAGGGTTGGCTGATGAACTGTATGACAGAGGATATCTGGTGATTGACGGTGTGGACGGCAAGGCTCACTACGTGGTGTTGCCGCCCGGCGCCGATCTAGCGCAGTTTCCTAGTGGTTCGGTGGTGGCGGTGAACGGGGCCGCTATCCGCCAGACTGACCGGAATATTGCAAGTCTGGCGTCCGCGGGTATCTATCGCACCGAACATCATCTGAGGGTAGCACAGCACCGGGATGACGGTTTCGATCCACATGACGAGGTGGCTTTCCATGTGCGCCGGCTGGAGGCGTTACGCCGGGCAGAGATTGTCGAGCGTGTGACACAAGGTGTCTGGCGAATTCCTGACGATTTGCCTGAGCGTGGCCGTCAGTACGATTTACAGCGTCTGGCTGGTGGGGCTGCTGTCTCGCTGCAATCACCCTTGCCGGTTGAACGCCAGATCCGGGCAATCGGGGCGACCTGGCTCGATCAGCAGTTGCTCAGTGGAAACCTATCGCCGGATGTACGTGGCTTTGGGTGCGAGGTGCGGGCAGCGCTCCGCCAGCGTGTTGACTTTCTTATCTCGCAAGGGCTGGCGGTACAGGAAGGGCAACGAGTGCGCCTGGTGCGTAACCTGCTGGCGACACTGCGCCAGCGTGAGCTGGAGAAAACTGCGCAGGATATTGCCCGGGAAACCGGACTGGTATATCGCCCCGCGACTGACGAGCAATGTATAAGCGGTATCTACCGACGCAGTTTGTTACTTGCCAGCGGGCGCTACGCGATGCTGGATGACGGGCTGGGCTTCAGCCTGGTGCCGTGGAAACCAGTCATCGAACCACGGCTAGGTCAGTCAATGACGGCGACCATCCGTGGTAACCGTGTGGCCTGGGAATTCAGCCGGCAGCGGGGACCGGCTATTGGCTGAGGTGTTGTGTCCTGGAGGCGGACAGGTTTAATGGCTTACTGCGGCGTAATCAACAGCGTCGAGTTGGGGTTGTTTTTCTTGTACCGGTGGTACTGCAAAATCAGTGTTGCCAAATCGTCATCCACGGCATAGAAATAAGCTTCAGGTACATCCAACACTGCTGCGAACCGGCAAACCAGTTTGAAGTCGGGCGCATGG
This sequence comes from Dickeya dadantii NCPPB 898, assembly GCF_000406145.1. Lineage (NCBI taxonomy): Bacteria > Pseudomonadati > Pseudomonadota > Gammaproteobacteria > Enterobacterales > Pectobacteriaceae > Dickeya > Dickeya dadantii. The sequence continues at coordinate 854,713 of NZ_CM001976.1, forward strand.
GTTTCCTTCTCATACTGACTGACTCGCGCACCTGCCGACTCTTCATCAATCCCGGCCTGTCTTCCTAGCTCTGCCTGGGTTAACCCCACATTGACCCTTGCCAGCCTCAAGCGTTTACCAATCACCGTGTTACCTTGTCTGTTTATCAAACGATGATTGATTATCACGGTATCGTGGCTACGCTTCTTGAAAAAATCCTTTAAAAATAAAAGTAATACTTTATTTTTGTACTTTTTTTGGTCTTAAATAAAGTAATTCTTAGTGATAAAAAGGATTACTAATGATGACCGCGTTTATGTGGAGAGTGTCGGTTTGGCTGAGACCTAGCCGATTTTTGAGCGGAATTATGAAATTGCTGTGCGACGCGCCCTTGCTGGTGAAGAGCATAATGCAGAGATTCATAAAGCCCTCCCTAGGCAACCAGCACCACGGCCAGTAGACTCAGAAGTAGCCAAGCAGCACATAGAGCGATTGAAAAGGATGCTGAAGGGCGGTAAATGACCGCCCTTTATTAGCTAGGCGATGTGATTTCTCTGTCTTGTTTTTTCTTGTATTTCAATGATTTGAAAGCTAAAATTACTATATTTTTCACTGACCAATTGGAGTCTTTTCTCTGTAATGTCTGAGATTTTATTAAAACCCATTTTTCTAGCTAGATGTTTGACTGGAATTTCACAATCAGATTCCATCAGAATGCATTTTCTTTTCCCTCTGTCAGTTTCATTCAGTTCCGCAACTGCGTGAGCGGTCGTTCCTGAACCAGCAAAAAAGTCGAGGATAAGTGCATTATCAGATGAGCAAACATCAATTATTTTTTTTATGTAAGAAAGTGGCTTAGGCGTATCAAACACCTTCCCGCCGAATAGCTTATTAATTTCATTTGTAGCTCTCTCTGTGTAGAAGTCGGTCTCACTCCAAAGAGAGCGAACTTTCGTTCTTTTTTCCTTTGCAGCATCGCCAGAGTAGTTTTTGACGTAAATAACCCCATTTTTACTAGCGTAAAGCTGCCAAGCTCTTTCTCTCGCTGTGTCGGCTCCCCAAAGCCAGCGTCTGTCTATACCTTTTGAATCTACTGGATAGGTGATCTTCCAATTATCAATAGGATCAACGGAAACCTCCCCACTTTCAGGATTATAATAGAGTGGGTAGAACATATTTGGTCTATCTGATTTTAGGCTAGCTTCACCCTTCTTGCGGAAAAGTCCATCGATGCGATATCCACCAAATTTATCTTGCTTATCGTAGCTTGTTTCATCAGCCTGACCGCGAAGAAAAGCTTTATCCGATTTCCCATAAATCATCAAATACTCATGGTTAGATGCAAGATTCTTTTTGCTCCCTTTACCATTTTTCGATCTGCATACGATTACATTACCAATGAAGTTTTCCTCTCCAAAGATGCAATCCATAAGTATCTTAAGGTAGGCGCATTCATAGTCATCAATACTAATAGCTATAACGCCTGAATCCTTTAGTATCTCTCTAGCTGCAACTAGACGAGACAGCATAAACGTCATCCAACTCGAGTGAGTACCAAAATGCCCACTAGAATCAGACTTTCTAGAATCATTGTATAGAAATTTCGAGCCTGTATTGTACGGGGGATCAATGTAACAAAAGTCCACAATCCCAGGGCTGCGTAACGCAATTTCTTTAAGGTATGGTAAGTTGTCGCCAACAAAGAGGGTTGTGTCAGCTTCGCGCCGTTCTTGTACAGCATCACAGACTTCCCTCTCACTAAGAGGCAGATAATGTTGGGGCTCAAACCCAAGCTCTCTCTCTAACTTGCTGATTTTTATATCCATTATTGATAACATATCAAACCCTCTCTATTCGAGGTATTATAACAAGATTTGATTCTAATTTTAACAGAAGGATAAGGGATGCGGCTTCGTACTAAAAATCTTGAAACTTCGGAGCAGCTAGCGGAGTTTGATCAATGGCTTACTGCGAAGCTCGAGAGAATCAAAGATAGTGAAAAATTCAACACTGAAATAAACTCACTCTGTGAGTGTATTCATTCTATATCATGTTACCTTGATAACTTTTCTAGCTATCAATCGTGTAATATTGAAAGTTTGTGTGAGGCAGTAATAAGTGCCAGCGACGAACTAATAATTGGCGATTCATTTGTTGATGATGAGCAAAATGTTGCTAATTTTTATGAGGCATTTTTTAATCTGCTATTTTTGACGTCTGGTGCTACAGATAACAACCTTAAGAATCACTTTCTTATAAAGCTAAAGGAAGATGACATAAAACCTCTTATACCAAAAAGAGGCTCATCACAAAAAAACATAAGATTCCGCTTGAATGTAATTCCACCAATGACAAAATCTGATTTTATTGCAAAATCATTAGCTTCATGTTTTGTGGGGTCTCATAGGTGTTATGTTTCCTATGTTAAAACAGAACCTGTTTTTGATCTAAGGCTATACCTAAAAGTATTGCTGAAGGAATATACAAGTTTAATTTTGGAAGATAACGAAGAAACGATGCAGTTTTGGGCTGTTTGTCGTTCATTCATGGATTTAGATAGACTTTCAAATGACTTGCCACTTGGTAAATATTTACTCAATTCCTGTACGATCTTCAAGGTAAGAGGGAGCGTATCAGCTTCTGGTGGTCACATAACAGAAGATATCCTTCGGGAAAAACTAGCTGGAATGGGTCTTCGGCCTCACTCTGACTTCAATGTAAATGATGTGACTATAGGTGAGGAGGAAATTGTTGAAGATGGAAAAAGGAAAAAAAAGACACGGGCATATGATTTTATTCTTCCCTATAAAATAGATGGCTGGGAACCTAAGCCTAAACTATTTATTCAATCACAGTTTTATGCGGGTGATTCTGGAAGCGTTTCTCATAAAGTTGTAGACCAAACACAAAGCTCTAGAAAATTTACTTTGGAGAAATATCCATCCGCAAGATTTGTGGAGTATCTTGATGGTGCAGGTTACTACGCATCATTACGTGGCGACCTTGCTCATATGTTGTCATTTGAAGATACAGCCTCTTTTTTTCAAGTGAAAAGCATTTTAGTGAGGCTGCGACGGGAGTTACAAAATATTGCGTTTCTAACTCCTATTGAGTTTGAGCACGCAATTATAATGAGCGACGATGCTTCAAAGGAGTCTGTTTTTCGTGCACTAAAAGAAGATGGTTATCCGGTCGAAGAAATAAATCGAATTGCGTCTGTATGTAATGACCTTGGTTATGTTTTAGAGAATGGAGATAGGTTAGAAATAGCTCCTAGTCGAATAGATATAGCCAGAAGACTATTGATTTTGGATGTCACTGCTAATAATTCATACAAAATAAATGATGTTCAGAGAGCGAGCTTAAAATACCTGCTTGTACCTGGTTATGGTGCAAATCAAGCTATACTTGAGTCAGAATTGTCTCATCTTGTTTGTTCTATATGCAAGCAGTGTTTAATTACTGCACCAGTATTCGCTGATGACATTGAATGGCTGTTAGATGAGGGAGTTTTTAAGCGGCGATAAATATTATTAGGGAGTTGTTTGAGGCTAAGTTGTATTAGTGTGATTACCAAAGGATACTGACGGAATAATTACCGGACGATTTTGTCGTTATCACACTATCAACGCCCTTCGATTCAGGCAAAGTCTTTTGCGGTGTTAGATAGCGATTCCACTTTGACTAACCTAAGGGCGAGAGTGTGAACTAATTGTTAAGTTGAAGTCAGTGCAGCCAGTCGCACATCCAGAATTTTTTCCAGATATGAACTGCTCATGCCCGCAAATTGCTGCTTCTTCCGTAAGCTTGCTTTTCAGCTAGTTTCCGCTCGCAATATGTTCTGCGCGGTGTCCCGTAACTATTTTTTGTACAGTTCAGCATTGCTATAACTGTGCAAAAAAACGCTTTTAAGCGATAAAGAATGACCAAAAGAGACGGATATTTAACCAAAAATAAAATCTCGGAAATGATTCTTGCAGCACTTTTTAGCGTATAGGGAGGTTAAGGGACAGACCCTAATATCGGAGGGGCACCTCGATATATCTGGCAGGCATCATCATTCATCACAACATACAGAATCCAGTGCAGGCTATTTTCAATCGCCCAATGCCCCCAGATTGCTCTGGCGTTAGCTCTGTCGAACTGATGTAGTAGCGATACTCCATCGGAATTTTTTCCATTTTTTCAAAACTGTTTCCCCCGCCCGGCGACATCATGCATCGACTATCTCATCCAACCCGCCGCGCAGGCGTTCTTCCGCTCGGTTAGGTATCAGTACTGGGGTGTCCCTTAGAGGATGCGCGTGAATGGGTAGAGCGTTTTATCGGGTGGTCAACGGCACCGAGGTGAAGATCGTGCGCTGCTGAAAAATCGGGAAGAGGTGTATCAAAAAACAAAAGCGCAACACTCAGAACGCTGGTCAGGCAGGACAAGGAAATGGTAGCCGACAGACGAGGTCATGCTGAATCCAGAACGGAAAAAAACAGACAGTCTAAATCAACTGGGGCGCTAACTATCTTGACACTTACCGATACCGAGCAACAGTATTTTAGGTAATGCTCAGGGGGCGGAATTAGTAAAGAGGCTGCTTACTGCCCATGTTCCAGCCAGAAAGCTGCACCAAACACCGCATCAGGATGTACTTTTTTATGATAATGATATTGCAGGATAATTAGTGCCAACTCTTCATCTCTTGCATAGAAGTAAGCTTCGGGGACATCGAGAACCGCAGCAAACTGACAGACCAGACCAAAGTCTGGCTCATTGACTTCCCTTTCATACTGGCTGATACGCGAACTGGCGGTTTCTTCATCCAGACCGGCCCGACATCCAAGCTCAAGCTGCGTTAAGCCTGCGTTGACTCTGGCCAGTTTCAGTCGTTTCCCGATCACGGCGATATCCCAATCATCTAAATGGCATGATGGCATTATCTCTGCCGCTAACGGTTCTTTCTTAAAGATTATTTTTCAAAAATAAAGTTAAACTTTATTTTTGGTTGATATCTAATCTTAAAATAAACTATCCTTTATTATGGAAAGTAACTCTTTATCTTGAGAGGTGCAGTGAATGAGCTCTATTCAAAGGCATGGCTTGGCTGACTGGCATTCTGCCGACATTATTGCCGGGCTTCACAAACGGGGAACCACAATGGCTGCTGTGTCGCGGGCGGCGGGGCTGAATTCCTCCACACTGGGTAATGCGCTTAATCGTCCGTGGCCTAAAGGGGAGCAACTGATTGCTGATGCACTGGGGGTGCCACCCTATGAGATTTGGCCGAGCCGTTATTTTGACGAACAGGGGCGGCTAATCCCACGCGTTCCCCGCTCTCGGCTCCGGTCTGAACAGGAAGAAACCCCCGCGCCCGATAGTTAGCCGTATCTGTGTCCATCGGGGTAAGCAGGGGCTGCTATAAGAATGCCCTGATAATGCCTGAATCGTCTTATCAGTGTGAGTTCTGTTCAACTTTGTGCTAACGCGCTTTCCTACACTCAGTATTCCGTGGCCCGATGCCGGGCCACCTGTTCGATGATGAGATGTAGGTATCGGGTATGGAGCTTCGCCATCTTCGTTACTTTCGGGCGGTTGCAGAAGAACTGCACTTTGCCCGGGCGGCGGAACGGCTGCATATTGAGCAGTCACCGTTGTCCCGTGCCATCAAGGAACTGGAAGACGAGCTGGGGGTGAAACTGTTTGTGCGCACCACCCGCAGTACCCGGCTGACTCGCACCGGTAAGTTGTTTTTGGACCATGTCGCCCGGGTGTTCGCGGTGTTGCAACAGGCACGCGACAGCGTGCAGTCCGTAGCCAACGGTTACCATGACCAGTTGCGCATTGCGCTGTCAGACGGCATTACCCCTGTGCGCTTGTCAACCTTACTGGCGCTGTGCCGCCAGGAAGAACCCGAGGTGGATATTCGTCTGTTTGAAATGCCGCTCTTTCAGCAAATTCAGGGATTGCAGGATGAACTGTACGATGTGGGTTTTGCCTTGTCTGATGCAGTGGGCGAGCATATCACTGCTGAACCGGTCTGGGCCGAACCATTAATGGTGGCCGTTCCTGCCCGACATCCTTTACTGGCCTACAGCCAGATCCCGTTGGACGAAGTGCTGCGTTACCCGTTGGTGTTGTGTGACCCGAGAGTGTGTGAAGGGCATGCTCGTCAGGTGGCGCGGGTTTTGCGTTGTTCTGCGCAGGAGCCGTTGATTGTCGAACAGGTTATCTCATTCGACCTGATGATGACCCTGGTTTCCGCCGGGTTTGCACTGGGGTTGGCTGATGTTTCTCATATTGCGGCTAGCCGGGCTTTTGGAGTGGTGGCTCGCCCACTGGCCGGGAAAACCCCCATGATGACCACCTATCTGTTGCGCCATGCCGGAGATCCGCCAGAAACGGTGGCCCGCTTTATCGAGCGGCTTGACGCGCTGGCGTGGGCGGACGATAACATCGCCTGATGTTATCACCTGATTCGACGACTATCGGAGGATCCTCATGCGTAATCTTATGTTTTCATTTCGTGTTTTCTTATGCATCGTGCTGTGGTGTATCGGCAGTGGCGCCGTACCGGCAACGGAGACGGTAGAGTCATTACTGGCTAACCCGAAGCGATTAAAGGAACTGCGCCAGCAGTGCCATGACGACTGGGAGCGCGTGGGGAATGCGTTGTGCAATCGAGTCGGGCATGCCACCACCAAACAGTTTCTGGGGACGGGAACCCCCTACACGCCACCAAAAACGCCGCCCAAATTCTGAGTCGTCGCCATCATCACAAAAATCACTCCCGGCACCCGCTACGCCCGGTTACGCCATGGCGGGTTGCACTGTGCTCACGTTCTCCCCTGTACGCATTGTGACTTTTTGCTCCCTGATTGAGTCGGGAACGGTCTTTGCACTGGGCTGAGCCCGCACCGATGCTCTCTCGCAGGCGGCATAACCGTTGTGCCGCCTTGAGGGCGAGAAGGGGGCGGCAATGCAGGGGCAGGGCATACTGGTAGGGCAGGTTGCGGTGGTGTTCAGTGTCGTTGTTGCCGGTGTGTGGTACGCCACACAATGGACCGCGGCAGCGCTGGGGTATTCCCCGCGCCTGGGCTCCCCGTGGTTCGAGGGCATTGGCGTGCCCGTTTATCCACCGTGGCGGCTGTTTGAATGGTGGTTTCTGTTTGGTGGGTATGCGCCGCGTATCTTTGATATCGGTGGTGCCATCGCGGGTGGCAGCAGTTTACTGGCCTCAATGGTGGCGATGACCCTGTCGGTATGGCGTGCCCGTTCGTCCCGACATGTCACGACCTACGGTTCGGCACGCTGGGCCAGGGCACAGGATATTCGTCGGGCGGGGTTGTACCGGCCGTCGGGGCTGTTCCTCGGACTGCATAACGGGCAATATCTGCGTCACGAGGGGCCGGAGCATGTGCTGGCGTTTGCCCCCACCCGTTCAGGGAAAGGCGTCGGGTTGGTGGTGCCCACACTGCTGAGCTGGTCAGCCTCCGTCGTGGTGCACGATATCAAAGGCGAGAACTGGCAACTGACGGCAGGCTGGCGCGCCCGCTTCAGCCACTGTCTGCTGTTCAACCCGACCGACACCCGCTCGGCGGCTTACAATCCGTTGCTGGAGGTGCGGCGTGGTGCACATGAAGTGCGCGACGTGCAGAATATCGCCGATATTCTGGTGGACCCGGAAGGGGCGCTGGAGCGGCGCAACCACTGGGAAAAAACCAGCCATGCGCTGCTGGTAGGGGCCATTCTGCATGTGCTTTATGCACAGGAAGACAAGACCCTGCGCGGCGTCGCCAATTTTCTCTCCGATCCAGACTGTCCGTTTGAGATCACGCTGTATCGGATGATGACCACGGCACATCTGGGCGATGCGCCGCACCCGGTGATTGCCTCGGCGGCCCGCGAGGTCCTCAATAAATCTGACAACGAGCGCTCCGGCGTCTTGTCCACCGCCATGTCCTTTCTGGGGCTGTACCGCGACCCGACCGTAGCGGCGGTGACCTCGCGGTGTGACTGGCGCATCGCCGACTTGATCGCGGCCCGTCATCCGGTGTCGCTGTATCTGGTGGTGCCACCATCGGATATCAGCCGCACCAAACCGTTGATTCGGCTGATCCTCAACCAGATTGGCCGTCGGTTGACGGAGTCGCTGGAAGACGCTGACGGTAGCACCCGACGGCATACCTTGCTGCTGATGCTGGACGAATTCCCGGCACTGGGGCGGCTGGATTTTTTCGAATCGGCGCTGGCGTTTATGGCCGGTTACGGTCTGCGCGCATTTCTGATTGCCCAGTCGCTTAACCAGATTGACAAGGCCTACGGCCCGAACCACGCGATTCTGGACAACTGCCATGTGCGAGTGGCCTTTGCCACCAACGACGAGCGCACGGCTAAACGCATTTCCGACACACTGGGCACCGCCACGGAGCTGCGTGCCCAGCGCAACTATGCCGGTCATCGGCTGGCCCCCTGGCTGGGGCACCTGATGATTGCGCGTCAGGAATCGGCCCGGCCATTGCTGACACCCGGTGAGGTGATGCAGTTGCCCGCCAGTGACGCCATTGTGATGGTGGGCAGCCAGCCGCCGATCCGCGCCAGAAAGATGCGCTACTTCGCGGATGCCAACTTTCAGTCGCGTGTTCTCCCGCCGCCGTCGCTGACAGACGGTCATTACACCGATGTGCCTGAGCCCAGACCGGATGACTGGCGCGATCTGCGCCTTCCGACGGTGCCGGTGCCTCCTGGGATGACCGGACTGGCTGACGATGACAGGGAAGGGCACCCATCAGCCGGACAAGACGAGATCACTGTCCCCATGCCGGCGTCGGTGGCACCGGCCAGCGACCTGTCGTGGCTGTCGGATGACACGGTGAACCGGTTCCTTACACGATCCACGTCGGCTCCGGAAAGGGGGGAAGCACCATGAGTCAGTATCGCCTGAATCTATTTATCCCACCTGAACACGCCCGGCGGCTGGACGAGCTGGCGACCCGAAAAGGGGTCTCGAAATCCTCCATTGTCGCGGCTGCTCTGGCCGCCTGGCTGTCGCCGGATGCGGGAGGGCAACGGGACAGCCTCCTGAGCCGGCGACTGGATCAGCTGTCACGCCAGTTTGGGCGGCTGGAGCGCGATCAAACCATTCAGATTGAAACGCTGGCGTTGTTTATCCGCTACTACCTGACCGTCAGCCCGCCAGTGGCTGACGCCCATCAAGATGCCGCCAACGCACAAGGCCGTGCGCGTTTCGGGCAGTTTGTTGAGCAACTGGGCCGCCACTTGCTGCGCGGACACAGTCTGGTGCAAGACGTCTGTCGGGAACTTCAGCCCGACACGTCAGACGAGACGACGCAGGAGATGCCATGAGCAACATATCTGCGGACGATACGATGTGTGCATCCCGTACGCGCCACCGACATATGCTGTACAGCGCACTGGGGCCGCTGATTGCGGCAGCGCTGGACGATCCCGATGTGGTGGAGATCATGCTTAATCCAGATTGCACCTTGTGGGTGGATCGGTTGTCCACCGGCCTGGCTCCGCTGGAGGGGGGGATGTCTGCTGCCGAGGGGGAACGCATCATCCGACTGGTGGCGGCCCATGTCGGTACCGAGGTGCATCGCCACCGGCCGCTGCTGACGGCGGAATTGCCGGAGACCGGTGAACGCTTTGAAGGCATACTGCCGCCGGCAGCGCCTGGACCGGCGTTCGCCTTGCGTAAGCGCGCCGTCGGCGTGATCCCGCTGGCGCGCTATGTCGCCGACGGGATGATGACCGCCGCGCAGGCCGGGGTGTTGCGTCAGGCGGTACGTGAGCGACAAAACATTCTGATTGCCGGGGGCACCAGTACCGGGAAAACCACGCTCGCCAACGCCCTGCTGGCCGAGATTGCCGAGACCGGCGATCGGGTGCTGGTGCTGGAAGACACCGTGGAGCTGCAATGTGTGGCACGCGATCAGGTGCCCCTGCGTACCCGGCCGGGTGTGGTGAGCATGGCCGAACTGGTGCGTACCACGCTGCGGTTGCGCCCTGATCGCGTTATCGTCGGTGAAGTCCGTGGCGGCGAGGCGCTGGACCTGCTCAAGGTCTGGGGAACCGGTCACCCCGGCGGGATAGCCACCCTGCACGCGGGGTCTGCGCTGGGGGCATTGCTGCGGCTGGAACAACTGATCCTCGAAGTGGCGATCACCCCGCCCCGGGCGCTGATCGCCGACACCATCCACCTGATCGTACACCTGACCGGGCGTGGGCAGGCACGCCGTATCGCCTCGCTGGTCCGGGTGACCGGCTTTGACGGCTCGCACTACCAGCTCAGTAACCTTGGCTCTCCCGGTCCTGCGGTATCGACACCCTTACCCGGAGGCTCATCATGATGCTCCCGTCTGCTCTTCGCTTTTCCGCACGCTGGCTCGTTCGACGTAGTCTGCCTGGAGCCGTGCTGGCCGTCAGCCTGTTGTGGGGGCTGACGGCCTACGCCAGTGGTTCAAGTATGCCGTGGGAGTCGCCGCTGCAGTCGATCCTGGAATCCATACAGGGGCCGGTGGCGCGCATTATCGCGGTCATCATCATTATCACCACCGGGCTGGCGCTGGCCTTTGGCGATACCTCGGGCGGATTTCGCAAGCTGATCCAGATCGTGTTTGGGCTGTCGATTGCCTTTGCCGCCTCCTCGTTCTTTTTGTCATTTTTCAGCTTTGCCGGCGGGGCGGTGGTATGAGTGACGAATACACGTTGTTACCCGGCTTTGACGTACCGCTGCACCGCTCGCTGACCGAGCCGATCCTGCTGGGGGGCGCACCGCGCACGGTGGCGATTGCCAATGGCACGCTGGCCGCCGCCGTCGGGCTGGGGTTGCAGCTGTGGTTGCCGGGGCTGGTGCTGTGGGTGATTGGGCATACGCTGGCAGTCTGGGGCGCGCGGGAGGATCCGCAGTTCATGACGGTGTTTGCCCGGCATATCCGCCACCCGTCGTTGCTGGATGTCTGAGGGGCGTACCATGCTGAACCTTGCCGAATACCGTCAGCGCCCGGCCTTACTGGCCGACTGGCTGCCGTGGGCGGGGCTGGTGGCACCCGGTGTGGTGCTGAACAAGGACGGGTCGTTCCAGCGCACGGCCCGGTTTCGCGGGCCGGATCTGGACAGTGCCACCCCCGGCGAACTGATCGCCATGGCCGCCCGCCTGAATAACGCCCTGCGCCGTCTTGGCAGCAACTGGGCGCTGTTTACCGACGCCGAACGGCGACCTGCCGCCGCGTATCCGCATTCCCGCTTCCCCGAGGCGCTCTCCTGGCTGGTGGACGAAGAGCGACGTGCCGCGTTTCAGGTGGCGGGTGGCCATTTTGACAGCCTGTACCACCTCACCCTGTGGTATCTGCCGCCGGAGGACGTGCGGTCACGCACGATGGCCTGGTTATACGAAAACACCCCGTCGGGGCGTGTGGACTGGCGGGAACGGCTTACGGCCTTTGGGGCGGAAACCGATCGCCTGTCTGACCTGTTGACCGGCGTCATGCCGGAACTCGCCTGGCTGGATGACAGCCAGACGCTGACCTACCTGCATGGCACGGTATCGACCCGGCATTACCGGCTTGGCGTGCCGGCGGTGCCGTTCCATTTGGATGCCTTGCTGGCCGACAGCCCGATGACGGGCGGAGTAGCCCCGATGCTGGGCGACCAACACCTGCGGACGATCACGGTGCGGGGATTTCCGTCCTCCACCTGGCCGGGCATGTTGGACGACCTGAACCGGCTGGGGTTTGCCTACCGCTGGTCGGTGCGTTTTCTGTTCATGGACAAGGCGGAGGCGGAAAAAGTGCTGGCCCGCCTGCGCCGACAGTGGTTTGTGAAACGGAAAAACGTGGCGACACTGCTGCGCGAGACCGTGTTCCAGCAGGAAAGTCCGCTGGTGGATAACGATGCTGGCAACAAGGCGGCCGATGCCGATGCGGCGTTACAGGCGCTGGGCAGCGATCAGGCGGCGTTTGGTTACGTCACCACCACCGTGACCGTATTGGCCGATGAGGCGGAGGACGCGGAGGAAAAACGGCGACAGACCGAGCAGGTGATCCAGGGGCGGGGCTTCGTGACCTGTCCGGAGCGGCTGAACGCGGTGGACGCCTGGCTGTCGTCGGTGCCCGGCCAGGTGTATGCCAATGTGCGCCAGCCGATCATTTCCACCCTCAATCTGGCGCACCTGATCCCGCTGTCGGCGGTCTGGGCCGGGCCGGAGAACAATGCTCACCTTGACGGGCCGCCACTTATCGTGACCCGGACCGATGGCGCCACGCCGTTTCGGCTGGTGACGCACATTGGCGACGTGGGGCATACGCTGGTGGTGGGGCCCACCGGGATGGGCAAATCGGTGCTGCTGGCCATGCTGGCGATGCAGTTTCGTCGCTATCCCGGCTCGCGCGTATTTCTTTTTGATGTCGGCCGCTCGTTGCGGGCCGCCACGCTGGGGCTGGGGGGCGAGCATTATGATCTGGGAGCGGACGGGGCGATCGCGTTTCAGCCGCTGGCCCGAATCGATCAGGCGGGCTGGCGTCGCTGGGCGGTGGAGTGGGTGGCAGGACGGGCCCGG